>CAVBXG010000060.1:0-14805 GCA_963599585.1 bacterium | reverse complement strand
GAATCTTTTGAATTTTATTTTTTTGCAAAATTTTTTATCTCAAAATACAAATCAGTCAGGTCTTTTCTTAGCTCACTGATTTGATGGATTATATCCGCATTATCGTTTACCGAATCAACTTCTGCAATCAATTGGTCGCGCGCGCCTTCAATAGTGAATTTTTTTTCATAAATCAGAAATTTCAAGCGCATAACAAGTTCAAGCTCGCGCTGAGAATAAATTCGCCTGCCGCCAATATCTTTTTGCGGCGCAAATCCGGGAATAATTTCTTCCCAGTAGCGCAAAACATGAGCTTTTACACCTGTAATTTCTTCAACTTGCCCGATTGAATACATTAATTACTGAATTCCCTGTCTTCCCACTTTTTTCGGCTGGCTTTCATTTCCAGCTGAACAGGAATTTTGTCAAATCCCAAATCCTGACGAATTCTGTTTTTAAGGTAAGTAACGTAAGTTTCTGGAACAACTTCCGGGCGAGTGGCAAAAATTAAAAAATTCACCGGATTCACACTTTTTTGCGTCATATAGCGAATTTTAAAATGTGCAGTTTTACTTGCCGGCGGCGGATATTTAAAAAGCCAGTCTTTTAGCGCAAGATTCAATGCCGTTGTAGGAATTTTGTGGTTAAGCTGATTATAAAGTTCAATACATTCGTTCAGCAAAGCCTTGATTCCAGTTCCTTCCAGCGCAGAAAGCGTAAGAATCGGCGCAAATTCCATCTGCCCGAACATTATGTTTATCCATTTTTTTGTATCTTTTATGACTTTTTTGCTTTGGTCTTCCTTTAAATCCCATTTGTTCAAAACAAAAATTATTCCTCGACCGCGTTCATAAGCAAGGCTACAGATTTTTTTGTCCTGTTCGGCAAGCCCTTCCATCGCATCAATCATCAGAAACACAACATCACAACGATCCAACGTTTTTATTGCGCGATTTACCGAATAATACTCAACGTTTTCGTGAACTTTTGCTTTTCTTCTGATTCCAGCCGTATCCAAAACCTGAAATTTCTTTCCGCCGTACTCAAATCCACCTTCAACTGTGTCGCGCGTTGTTCCCGCATAATTTGAAACAATCGAGGCATTTGAATGAGTCAATCTGTTAGAAAGCGTTGATTTTCCGGTATTTGGTTTTCCCATGATTGCAATTCGGATTGGCTCTTCTGAATCAACTTCCTTCACTTTTGAAAAATCCAGCCGCGAGGTCAAATATTCCGCAAGTTCAGAAATATTGTCGCCATGCTGCGCAGAAATAAAAAACATTTTCTTAAATCCAAACTGAGCAAAATTCCACGCGACGCTTTCGTTTCTTCCGCCCTCAGTTTTGTTTACAGCCGCAACAACTTTGTTCCAATAAGGTCGCAATTCTTGAATAAATTCTTCATCTTCACCGGTAATCTGACCTGCTTCCAGCAAAAGCAGAATCAAATCAGCCTTTTTTATCATTTCAAGAGAACGTTCAACAACCAAATCATCCAAAACGGCTTCCATCGTTCCAACATCGCGCGTAAGTTTATAACCGCCTGTATCCATAAGATGAACGGGTTTTCCGTTGATTATTGCAGTTCCTTCAACAGGGTCGCGAGTAACACCTGGCGTTGGATCAACAATCGCAAGCCGACGCTGCATAAAACGATTAAAAAGCGTGGATTTTCCAACATTCGGGCGTCCAGCAATAACAAGAAGAGGTGTTCCTTCATATTTTTTCCGGGCAATTCCATTAAAACGTTCCTCAAGCCCGCCGTCATCATTTTCGAGAATTTCTTCGTCAATATCTTTTTCTTCTGCCATTTTTCACCTTTAAAGTCTGTTTAATTTTTTTGAAGAAATTGCCTGAAGTTCTGCAATTGTAAATTGAGAAAGCAATTTTTTTGCGCGGCAAATCATTTTTGAGCCCATGCTAAGATTTCTGATTCCCATTCCGCCAAGAACAAGAATGCTGTCGTGCCGGCTGGCCATTTCGCCACAAACCGAAACAGGAATATTTTCTTTTTTCGCATTAACAATCGTCATATTTATAAGACGCAAAACCGCAAGACTGAATTCATCATACAATTCACTTACATTTGAATTTTCGCGGTCAACACCAAGCGTATATTGCGTCAAATCGTTTGTTCCCAGCGAAAAGAAATCGCTGACTTTTGCAAGACAATCGCTCGTAAGAGCCGCCGCCGCTGTCTCAACCATTATTCCAATCGGAACTTTTTCATTGAATTCAATATTATCCGCCTTCAATTCTTCCCGCACAGTTTTTGCAATCTCCAGACATTGCTCAACTTGCTCCGTAGAAGTTATCAGCGGAAGCATAATCCTTAAATTTCCATAAATACTCGCACGGTACAACGCCCTAAGCTGAGTTTTAAAAATCTGCGGATAGGACAAGCTCAAACGGATTGCACGCATTCCCATCAACGGATTTTTTTCTTCAAAATGCGGCATATCAACTGAATTAATAAATTTATCACCGCCGGCATCAAGAGTTCTGATTGTTACCGGTTTTCCATTCATAGTCTGAAGAACTTTTTTGTAAGCCTCAAACTGTTCCTCTTCATTGAACGCACGCGCCGAAACATGATGGGCACAATCGGCCATGCTCATGTACAAAAATTCCGTGCGGAAAAGCCCGATTCCATCCGCGCCGCACTTTACAGCCATTTCAGCTTCTTCTGTTGAACCAATATTTGCGTAAAGCTTAAATTCAACGCCATCTTTTGAACGGGCTGGCTTTTCAAGATATTCTTCGAGCAATTTTTGTTCCGCCCGCTCATTTTCAATCTTGATTTTAAATTCGCTCAGCGTTTTTTCATCAGGCTCGGCAAGAATTTCACCGGATTCTGTATCAACAATTATAATTTCGCCGTTTTGGATCTTCTTTTTTATGCTTTTTTCGTTCAAGCCGACAACTGTAGGAATTCCAAAATTCCGCGCAAGAATCACAACATGGCTAGAAAGTCCGCCTTCTGTAAGCGCAAGCCCAGCAATTTTTTTCTTTGAAAGAACGATTGTATCTGTTGGACTTAAAGTTGTTGTAACAATAACACAACCATCCGGAACTTGTGTAATGTCAAACGGATGAATATCAAGCAGCTCATTTAAAACTTGCCCAAAAATATCCGTAATGTCCTGAGCGCGCTCGGCAAGATATTCATTTCCAGCATTGCGAAGTTTAGAAGCGTATTCCTGCGCCTTAAAATTAACCGCAAACTCGATGTTATACAAATTTGTTTCAAAATATTCGCGGACTTCCTTTAAAAACACAGGATCGGCAAGCATTAAAATGTAAGTTTCAAAAATTTCCCGCTGAATGTCAGTTTTTTTATTTTTTGGAAGTTGCTCCAGTTTTGCAGAAACATCAGCTGTAACAGTTTTTATTGCCTGCTCAAAACGTTTCCAGTCATTTTCAACCTGAGAAGAATCAATTTTTTTCTGAGGAATTGACCTTTTTACAGTGTCAGGAATCCTGAACGCCGGTCCAATTCCTGTTCCATCAGCAGCTGATATACCAAAAAAAACTTCCATAATCTATTAATTTTAACGGAAAGAACATTCTAAAGTCAACGAACAGCACGAAACCCAGGCATTTTTTCAGCTTTATCAAAGTTGATTTACAGCTTCATCATACCAATCGTAGCGGTTTTTAATCCAATTTGAAAGATATTCAATTTCCATCTTATGATTTTTTCGGTTTTTCCAGCCTTTTGTGTGCGGCCACTGCCTTTTTCCAAACGCAGGATAAATTTTATTATTCAAATCAATCGCATTTTTCAGAAACAAACTTTGCTCCTCAAGCCATTCATCAGATGAAGCCAAAAGTTGTTTTCTTTCATTCCAGCGGTCTTTTACAGCTTTTTTAAATTTTTCAAGTTTCCAAAGCTGCTCGTACCAACCATTTGTGCAAACCCAAAATCCGTCAGTCTCCTCACAATTGTCCCAGGCAATATTCCCGAACGCCAAATCAAAATCCCAAGCCGGTCCCATGTGCAACTTTTGAGAAACAGAATTGTAATACATAAAGCACGAAGCCTGAAATCTAGCATCATGATTTTTAGAAAAATCATTTATAAGAAACCAGTCAACGAACGAATCCAAATCAAGATATTTTCCCAATTCAGAATCCGTCCAGTCCAAGCCCGAATAAATTTTATCTTCAAAAGACTGCAAAATTTTATGCCAGGAAACATAAACATATTTTTTAGCTTCCGGCGAACGAATACTGAATTTTACGCCATTATCAGAAATAAAATTGTATTCCTTATCCATCCGCGAATTTACACACGCAAGAAATGAACCGACTCCGCAAACTTCTGCAAGCCGACCGTTTTCCATTTCAACTTTTTCAACAAGTTCATAAAGTCCGCTGTATTTTCCGTTCACAATCAAAGTTACAAAACGACTTGAAGGCGTCCATTTAAAATTATTCCACACATTTTTCGCAAGATTTTCAGCATAAAAATTTCTAAGAACAGCTTTGTCCGCAGTATTCGCCATCAAAATCCATTTTTTTCCGCTTGGAAGCCCCGCAAGCGGCGCAGGTTTATCCAGACTCAAAAGATACGGCTTTTTATAAAGTTCACGCGTTACCCAAGTTGTATTTCCATGTCCGCGGATTTTGCATTTTCCATAAAATTCTTCCAGCTCATAACGCGCGCCAACATAAGATTCTTTTTTGGAAATCCGCCTGTTGTTGTCCGTAACAATATACAAAATCGGCAAATTCAGCTTTTTGCATTTTTCAACTGTAATATGGTTCAATGCAGAAGCTATAAAAAACAGCAGCATTGAAAAAAGCATAAATCCATAAATTATTCTGCGGCGCACTTTTGAACTTTTCATAAGCATATTAAAAATTATAAAGAGAATTCATAAAAAAACAATTATTAAAAATAAATTCTCAAAAAGATAAGTTTATCAGATTAAACCTATTTACCAAAAAACAAAAATAATGTAAATTCTATGTTAAATTTTAGTCTATTTTTGGACTATTCAAATTTAAACTTTTTTATGCTGAATAATAAGTACCGACACGAATACAAATATGTTTCTCCAGAAGTCATTCTTGCCGTTTTAGAAAAACGCGCAAGTTCTGTGCTTTCCCTAGATTCTCACGCTGGAGAAAATGGCTCTTATTCAATCCGCAGCATTTATTTTGATGATATTTACAACACTTGCTATCACGAAAACGAAAACGGCACTGACCCGCGCGAAAAATTCCGAATCAGAATTTACAACTGCAACGCGCAAAGAATTTCTCTTGAACTCAAGCAAAAAGAAAATTCAAAAACATTAAAACTCAGCTGCCCAATATCCAAAGAAGACTGCAACCTTATAATGAACGGAAAAATCCCGGAAATTCAAAACGACACTCCATATCTGCTGAAGAAACTTGTCTCAAAAATGCACTATTCAGGCTTAAAACCAGTCTGCATAGTCGCATACGAGCGCGTTCCTTACATTTACAAAATAGGAAACGTCCGCGTAACTTTTGACAGAAACATAAGAAGTTCTTCCGATATAAAAGGATTTTTCAGTAACTCAACAGCATTTCGCCCTGTAATGGAAAAAAATGTAAATATGATGGAGGTGAAATTCGATGAGCTTCTACCCGACTACATTTCTTCACTTTTACAGACAGGATTGCTGCGCCAGACTTCTTTTTCAAAATATTATTTGTGCAGAAAATATAATTTGCAAGGAACAATAATTTAACGGAGCTTATATGACAACTTTTAAGGACATTTTTAAGAAATCATTTATTGAAGGATTCTCTCGTTACGACATGACGCCAGAAAATATTCTGATTGTTTTTGCAATTTCAGCAATATTTTCAGTTTATATTTTTATTGCGTACAGAATTTTAACAAGAAAGACATTTTACTCAAAGAATTTCAATATTTCGCTCGCAATAATAAATCTTATCACTGCCGGAATAATTCTTACAATGCAGTCAAATGTCGTTGTGTCACTCGGTATGGTCGGCGCGCTTTCAATTGTGCGATTTAGAACCGCAATCAAAGATCCGATGGATTTAGTTTTCTTGTTCTGGTCAATTTCCTGCGGAATAATAACCGGCGCGGGTCAGGCTGAAATCGCATTTGCGCTTTCATTTATCGTAACCGTCGCGTTAATTGTTTTTGAAAAAGTTCCCGTGGCAAAAGCCGCAAAAATTCTTATGGTCAGCGGAGAAGGCTACGACCTTGAAGAAAAAGTTGTTTCCGTTTGCAAAAAATATTGCTCAAATTTCACAACAAAATCCTGCTCGCTTGCAAACAACCGAACGGATCTTGTTATTGAAATAAAATCTGAAAAAGACAACGAACTTCTAAAAGAAATCGCGGTAATCCAAGATGTAAGCAGTTCATCCATACTCAAACACGATGGAGAAGTAACTTACTAAAAAGGAAACGTTTGGCTAAATATTCTGATTTCGCGAATTAAAAAGACTATCGCTTTCAGAAAGCGTGCGGATTACGCGGCAAGGAACTCCAGCTGCCAAACTGTTCGGCGGAATATCGCGGGTTACAACGCTACCAGCGCCAATTACACAATTTTCCCCAATCGTCACTCCACCGCAAACTGTAACATTTGAAGCAAGCCAGCAACCAGATTTTATTGTAATCGGTTTTGCATATTCAGTTGTATAAAAAGAGCCATCAGATTTTTGTTTCGGCCGCCTTTCTTCATTAAGCAAAGGGTGCATTGGCGTTACAACAGAACAATTCGGTCCAAAAAAAACATCATCGCCAATCTGAACAGGCGCACAGTCAAGAATTACAAGATTGAAATTTGCGTAACAATTATTTCCAAAAGAAGTGAATTTTCCGTAGTCAAACTGAATCGGTCCCTGTAAATACAAATTGCTTCCATGACATGGAAGCAATTCATCTAATATTTCCGAGCGTTTTTGCGCTTCAGATTCATAAATTTTGTTGTAATCTGCGCAAAGTCTATGGGCTTTTCCCCTAAGTTCAATCAACTCTGAATCAGAAGAATCATAAACTTTGCCAGCAAGCATTTTTTCTGTTTCTGTCATAAAAACCTCTTAAAAATTATAGCACGGATTTTTACAACAGAAAAGAATGGCAATTAGCCAACATTTTTCATATTTACAGCAGGCTTGCTTTCAACAGTGGCAGCTCTTGCCTGGTCATAACGCTTGTTTACAAAGTAAACAACAACATTTACACTTACGATTGCAAGATTAAGAATATAAACAACCAAAACATAATTTATTGCACCTTTTGAAAGCTTTGCAATAATTCCTGCAATGTAACCAACAATTATCAAAAGAACGAATTTCAAGCTCATGTTTTTTGCAGTCTTTGATTTGATGTTCTTCCAAACGTTGATTGGCCATGAAAGTCCAAAACAAATTAACATTACAGATTCTAAGATTTCAGCCATTTTTCTACCTCTTTTCGGTTACAAAGATAGCGTATTTTTTTAATAACTTCCAATATATCTTTTTTATAATATTGATAAGTTTTAATTATTGATATAAAATTAATTTTATGGAACTTACACAGCTTAAATATTTTCTTGAAGTGGCAAAAACTCAGCATGTAACACGAAGCGCGGAAATTCTGCACGTTGCACAACCAGCTTTGACCCAAGCAATTCACCGGCTGGAAAACGAACTTGAAGTTCCATTGTTTTCTTCAAAAGGACGAAACATTGTTCTTACACCTTACGGAAAATATTTTTATGAAAAACTCGAACCGCTTTTAAAAAGCCTGAATGAACTGCCGAAAAATCTTAGAGAAATGGCAAAAACTGAAAATGCCACAATCCATCTGAATGTTTTAGCGGCCTCCTCGCTTGTGACAGAAGCAATTATTGAATATCAAAAAATCGATGATGAACTTCATATTCAAATTCACCAGAACGAAAAAAATGATTTGGATGATATAAGAATTACAACGGAAATTTCCGCACAAACGCAAGAAAATAAAATATCAGACGATTCAAATTTTATCTGCACAGAAAAGATTTATCTGGCGGTTCCAAATATTTTAGAATTCAAAGAAAAAAAAGAAATCACATTTGACGAAATAAAATCCGTCTGCGAAAAATGGGGATTTGTTGCGCTTTTGGGCTCAAAACACCTTCGCTCAATCTGCGACAAATATTGCGCCGACACAGGAATAAAACCGAACATAATTTTTGAAAGCGACAATCCTGCTTCTGTAAAAAACATGATTGCTGCGAACATAGGAATTGGATTTTGGCCGGAATTTTCGTGGGGCGCGCTTGACACATCAAGAGTCAAACTTTTAAAAATCACAAAGCCTGACTGCAAGCGAGACATTTTAATCACCTGCAAGAAAAACAAAGCTGAAAACAGCCACGTTGAAAATTTTTACAAATTCCTTACAGGATATTTTAAAATGGCAAGCCTTGGCGAAAATTAATTTTCTATTTTAAGAAAATCAGTCCCAAAATTCCAACCGGAATCAGATACGCCGCAAACCATTCAAGCTTACCTTTTTTGATGATTTTCATAAGGCAAGCCAACGCAAAATAACCAAAAATAAAAGCTGAAATACAACCGACAATCACAGTTCCTGCGCCGATTGATGAAGAAACTTCTCCCAAGTCTTTTAATTCCAGAACAAACGCGCCAAGAATCGCAAAAATAGAAACAAGGAATGAATATTCACCAGCAGCACCGCGTTCAACGCCGCAAAACTGAGCACCGGCAATTGTTGAACCAGAACGACTTATTCCCGGCAAAGTTCCTACGCCTTGCATAAAACCAATCACGGCAGCCTGCAGAACAGAAATTCCTTTGTTTTCAGACTTAGGCACAGATTCAGTTTTTGCAATAGATTTTTTTTCAACAACAGAAGAAAAAATCAGCAGACAAGCAGTCAACAAAAAACCTGCGCAAGTAAATTTTATAGAAAGTTCCGGAATCAATTTGCTGGTTCCAACGCCAATCGCGCCCGTTATAATAGTAGAAACAATCAGCGCAACAATAGTTTTTCTTCCGCGAGCTTCTGTTCCGCAAAGAATATCATTTTCATCAACTTCCGCCGGAGCAGGACGACGCGCAATCAGCCGCCCAAAAACCTTTAAAAGTTTCCAGATTGATTTTCTGAAATAAATGCAAACCGCAAGCAACGTTGCCAAATGCAAAAAAATATCATACAGCAAAGGAACATCTTCAAGTCCAAAAAGATTCTGAACAACAGCAAGATGACCGCTAGAAGAAATCGGAAGAAATTCCGCAATTCCCTGTAAAATTCCCAAAAGAATACTTTGAATCAATGTCATAATAAAACCCTTGTAAAAAATATAGCACTTTTCGTTATATTTTTCAAACCTTTTTTATAAACTCGTACACTTTTTCTGACCACGCCCAAATGTCCTTGCAGTCGTTTTTTACAAAGCGGACTTTTTGCACAAGGTTCTGCGGAATATGCTTTTCCAAAATGGCACGCTCGTTTTCCGGCACAACGATTGCGTGAATCCAATCTTTTAAAATCACTTCGTCCTTGATTTTGAGCGGAAGAACGCCTTCAAAAACTGCGTTCGGATGCGTGCAGAGTTTTTTGTGGTCAAAGAAAAATCTTACGCCGGGAGTAAAATCTTCGCTCAAGTCCTTTTCGTTTGGAAAGCGTTTCAATTTGCGTTCCATCACAAGCCGGTCGCCAGCCTGACAGTTTCCCCAAGCGAACATTATGTATTCAAAATAATCCGCCGGGTCTTTTGCCGCGTTCCAAGCCTCCTTTGCAAGTTCCTCGCCGCTCATTTTTCGCGCTTTTACAAGTGAAAGAAGCGAGCCGCAGTCAAAGATTTTTACCGCATTTTCCACAGGCGAAGTGTGGCACACAAAATCGGTCATGCAGCCTTTGTAAGTGGGGCAGGCGGTACATTCGGTGATTTTTGCCGGAGCAGAAAGTCGCGTTTTGTTTTGTGATTTGAACCGTTCGATTTTCGAAAGAATTTCATCGCTCGCTTCGATTTTGCATTCGCGGCCGTAAAGTTTTTCGTAGGCGATAAAATCCAGAACAGTCTGAATTTCCCAGTCCGTTATTTTTGGAAATGCCGAAAGTTTCTTGTAAAAAACGCCGTCCCAACATTCCGTGCAGTCAAAGTTTCCTATTTTGATTTTCATTAATTCTCCGTCGTCAAAGCCGCCAAGTCCGAATCTTCGTATTTGTTGTGTCCTTTTTGGCTTTTTTTGAATTTCCAGCATTTTATCGCCTGCGAAAGCGTTTTATCTTTGTTCGCCGCAAAGAAGTCGCGAATGTACGTGTTGTATTCAAACTGCTTTTCAATTTCGCTTTTGCCGTTCGTCTTTTTTTCCTGTAAAATCTGATGATAGGCGGCGATTGCGTCCGCATAAGTTTTTCCGGCATTCGACTTTAGCCATTTTTGAAAAGCCACGTTGAACGAAAAACTTTTTCCAATATGTTCCTTGAAAAATGCACGGTGTTTTTCGCTGCAAACAAAGTTTTCTTCTATTATATTGTCCGTTTTTATTTCGCCGGAAGTTGCTTTGCCAGTAGATTGAGATTTTCGTGTTTCGTAGTTGGCACGAGTTCTTTTTCCGCTTTCCAAGAAAATTGCAATCCGCTCAGAAAGTTCAGTTTTGCTTCCGGTTGTCTGCAAACCATTTTTGCGGCAGAATTCCACCAATTCTTCTTTTAAATAATAAAATTGCCTAAAAATTTCCACATTCAATTCCAAATTCAAATCCGGGCGTTCATCAATCATCTTTCCGTCCTTTTCAACTCTTCTATTTTAATCTTTTTTCTATTATAATACATTTTATGGCTAAAACATTCGACGACAAAAAAATTATTTACATGATGGATCGTGTTACCCGCGCTTACGGAACAAAAGTTGTTTTAAAAGATGTAAGCATTTCTTATTATTATGGCGCAAAAATCGGCGTTATCGGCGCAAATGGCTCTGGTAAATCTTCACTTTTTAAAATTCTTGCCGGCGTTGACAAAGATTTTTCCGGCGAAACAAAATTAGCTCCAGGATACACAATCGGTTACCTTGAACAGGAACCTCAATTAACTCCAGGAAAAACAGTTCTTGAAACAGTAAAAGAAGGCGTAAAGGAAATTACGGCTCTCCTTGAAGAATTTGACAAAATCAACGAAGCATTTGGCGATCCGGACGCAGATATAGACAAACTTTGCGCACGGCAAGGCGAAGTCCAGGAAAAACTTGATGCTTTGGACGCATGGAATTTAGACAACAACCTTGAACTTGCAATGGATGCTTTGCGCTGCCCGCCGCCAGATCAAATTGTGGATGTTCTTTCCGGTGGTGAACGACGACGGGTTGCCCTTTGCCGACTTTTGCTGCAAAAACCGGACATTTTGCTTCTTGATGAACCGACAAACCATCTGGACGCAGAAACTGTTGCTTGGCTTGAAAAACATCTTCACGACTATCCTGGAACAGTAATCGCTGTAACCCACGACCGTTATTTTCTTGATGAAGTTGCTGGCTGGATTCTTGAACTTGACCGCGGCGAAGGTTATCCGTTCAAAGGAAATTACACAAGCTGGCTTGAACAGAAAAATGCCCGACTTGCGCAGGAATATAAAAACGAAACAGCACGCCAAAAAGAAATTCAGCGCGAATTGGAATGGATTCACATGGGCGCAAAAGGTCGTCAGGCAAAACACAAGGAACATATTTCGCGCTACAACGAACTTATGTCTCAGGAATCAAAAGCCCAGCTGAAAGACACGCAGATTTCAATTCCTGCAGGTCCTCGGCTTGGAAACCAAGTTATTGATTTGGAAAATCTTACAAAGGCTTATGGCGACAAACTTCTTTTTGATAAGCTGAATGTTCATATTCCGGCTGGAGCAATTGTTGGAATCGTAGGTCCAAACGGCGCTGGAAAAACAACGCTCTTCAAATTGATTGCTGATGCGGCAGGACTTCCAAACGGAGAAAAACCAGATAGCGGAGAAGTAAAAGTTGGTTCAACAGTAAAACTTGTATATGTTGACCAGATGAGAAGCGGGCTCGACCCAAACAAAACCGTATACGAAACGCTCGGTGGCGGCGCAGACATGATAAAGCTCGGTGCAGTTGACGAAAAAGGCCGACCGATGGAAGGCGGTGTTCGCGAAGTAAACGCCCACGCATATTGCGGCTGGTTCAATTTTGCAGGTCCAGACCAAAACAAAAAAGTCAGCGTGCTTTCCGGTGGTGAAAAAAATCGCCTGAACCTTGGAATGATGCTAAAAGAAGCTGGAAATGTTCTGCTTTTTGACGAACCGACAAACGATTTGGATGTTCAGACAGTCCGCGCACTGGAAGAAGCCCTTGAAGATTTTGCCGGTTGCGCTTTGGTTGTAAGCCACGACCGCTGGTTCCTGGACCGAATCTGCACACACATTTTGGCATTTGAAAACAACTCCGAAGTACGATTCTTTGAAGGCAACTGGTCAGAATACGCAGAATGGAAAAAGGAACAGTTCGGCGAAGACGCAAGCGTTCCAAAACGAACAGTTTACAGAAAACTTTCAAGATAGAAATACAAAAAAAGCAAAGCCGCCCTTCCGTTTGTGCAAAGGACGGCTTTGTTTAAATTTTCATCCGTGAGGAAAAATCGTCGAAAAAGTTTACTTGCCAAAAACAATATCTGTCATAAATTTGCACGATTCAATGACCATTTCAAATGAAATATTTTTTGCAAAAGAATTTTTTCTGGCGTAGTTTTTCCAGCGGTTTAAAACTTGGGTGTCTGCTTTAAGTTCTTTCAAAAGATTATTTACATCTTCTTTTGAAAAATTAGTTTTCCGATATTCACAAGTTTTTGCAAACGCTTCTTTTAAATTCTCGCGGTTGATTTCATTCATTTTTAGTTTATGAATTATATAGACATCGTAAAAATCCTTGCTTCTGCTGTTAAAAAGTCCTCTGTTGTAAATTGTCTGCAATTTTTCGGCAAGAATCGTCTCCAAGTTATAAGCCTTGAAATTCAGAATATCCTCGACTATCAGTCTTTTATAATTGTATGTTATTGCGAATGGAGTTATCGGGTCGCCGGTTGCTATATCAATATTCACGGTCTGACGAATATTTTCAAGATGACCGACAATATTTACTGTAAAACCGCCATATTGGTCTTCGTTTCTTATCGGCTCAACTGATGAGAAATCAAAAACGATATTGTCATCCACATCTTTGGAAATTATGTCATTTATAATTTTTACAAGATTTTCTTCTTCAAGTTCTTCACCTGTCAATTTAAAATCCAAGTCCTGCGTATAACGGTTTTGAACGCCGATAACTGATGAAAGATAAAAACCGCCCTTAAAAATAAAATTTTCCGCGTAATCAGATTTTGAAAGCCTGTACAAAAACGACTCGAAAAAATATGTTGCAAGAAGAACATTCATGCTTGCTCCAGTTTTTGCGGAAAGATTTTTTATACGAGCCTGCACCGAATTTTTGCTATAGTTCATTCATCACCACCATCATTGTGTCATACACTTTTTTTTGTATTCCCATTATTTTTGCGTATTCAATAAGCCTATTCGGATTTCTGCATTTCAGTTTTGAATAGTTGTAAAGGGCTTTCGTGTAGATTTCAGAATCGATTTTTTCTGAACGACGGACAAGGTCGCAGATTGTCTTTTCCGCATTGTATGCAAGAACTTTATTCCCTAGATTTGTTTCAACTTCCGCAATTCCAAGCTCATAAGTTTCTTTTTTGTAGTCCGTGTGAATAACTGCGATATTTTCCTTGGGACTGAAAGGTCTGTAGTTTTTCGGTCCGGTTACTTCAAAAGTCTGAGGAAGAGAATCCGCAAGATTCAAAAGATAAAGGGCTGACTCGTATGAAAAAATGAATTTGGGATATTTATACTGGAACACAAGAAAATCATCTGCAATCCAGTCTGGCTTTGCATAGAACCCCGCCGCAAGTTTTTCAAGTTTTTCCTTACGCACAAAGTCCGTAAGAAACCAGGATTGTATACCGTTTTGGTCAACCTGCCTGCGGGTTATATAGCCACCATTGCCACAAAGAATGTCGCGTAGTTTTGATGTGTTTGTATTTTCTTGCATTTACAACTTATTTTATGGTTTTTTGGTTGAAAACGCAAGAAATAATATTCTGAAAAGCCACCTTTTTCAATGCAAAGGATGGCTTTTTTGTAAAAATCGTGAATACGACCGAAAACAACTAGAACGTGTAAATCGCGCTAAGTTTTTTGGTAACTTCCAAAGGATTATATTCGTTGGTAACAGTGCTTACAACACCGTTTTCCACATAAGTTCCACGAACGGCACTATAATAAAGGCGGTCCACACCAACAGAATACGAAATAACTTCCAAGCTTTCATTGTTTGGAACGTTTTTAAACATATTTAAATATTTGCCATCCGCAAAATTTACTTTGTAAATCTGATGAAAACCAGTTTCATCGCCATTTGAATTTAACAAAGAATACTTCATATACAACGCACCGTCGTTTTCAATAGTCTGAGAAACCTTGCCTTCTGGAAGATTTACTTCATTAAAGTCATTGATTAAACAGCCGTCTGAATCTGTGATTTGAACAAAATAGAAATATTTATCTTCAGATCCATTAGTAGAGCTTATATTTGTATAACGAGCCCACAAAGAACCGTCTGTATTAATTGTGTAATCATTTAATGAAAAATATGAAACAGACTGTTTTGTTTGTTTATAAGCAGATTCATTTGTTCCTTTTATGAAGAATAAATCTGAAAAATTTTTACCAGAAATCAATTTACCATCAGTTTTATACAGTTTTATAAAAGCATTTCCAAACCAAAACAGACGTTCATCATCCTCT
>CAVBXG010000059.1:0-14938 GCA_963599585.1 bacterium | reverse complement strand
AGTCTGATACTTTGTACGCTCAGCATGGCGAATTGACGCGCTTTTTCTGGTAGCTGATTCAATTGGTCAAATAATTTTGGGTTTATAGAAATAACGAAAAAAAATCCGCTTGCGCTTTTATTTTTTCTGGAAAACTCAAGATTTATTCAACAAAAGCAGAGGTTCAAAAATGGCTGGAAATAGTTATGGTTCAATTTTTAAGGTTACAACTTTTGGCGAAAGTCATGGCGAGGCGCTTGGCGTTATTGTAGACGGTTGCCCGGCCGGACTTCCTGTTGACACCGCAAAAATCCAGCAGGCATTAGACAAAAGACGACCAGGAGCCGCAATCAACGGAATAAAATCAGCCTCCGTAACATCCAGAAGCGAGCCGGATACAGCAGAAATTCTAAGCGGAATTTTTGAAGGAAAAGCCGAAGGAACCCCAATCTCAATTTTAATAAGAAACACAAGCCAGCACTCAAAAGATTACGGAAACCTTGAAACCACATTCCGCCCCGGACACGCAGATTTTTCTTACAACGCAAAATACGGATTCCGCGATTACCGCGGCGGCGGACGTTCCAGCGGAAGAGAAACCGCAGCAAGGGTTGCGGCTGGAGCAATCGCCTCACAAATCCTTGAAAAATCAGGAATTTCCGTGAAAGCCTACACATTAAAAGCCGCCGGAATAAAAGCTGAAAAAATCAATTTTTCAGAAATCGACCAGAATTCAATGCGAGCACCGGACAACGAAGCCGCAAAAAAAATGGAACAAAAAATCGAGGAACTCCGTCAAAACCGCGACAGCGCAGGCGGAATCGTTGAATGTGTAATAAACGGCTGTCCGGCAGGACTTGGCGAACCAGTCTTTGACAAACTCGACGCGGAACTCGCAAAGGCAATGCTTTCAATCGGGGCGGTAAAAGGAATCGAATTCGGCGCAGGATTTTCCGCGGCAGACTTCAAAGGAAGCCAAAACAACGACAAAATGCACGCAGAAAACGGAAATCCAGTCTTTGACACAAACAACGCAGGAGGAATTCTTGGCGGTATTTCCAACGGAAACCAGATAATTTTCAGGATTGCGGTAAAACCAGTTCCAAGCATTTTTCAGGCTCAAAAAACAATAACCAAAAACGGAGCAAACTACGAAAATGCCGAGCTTGAAATAAAAGGTCGCCACGACGTTTGCCTTTGCCCGCGGATTGTGCCAGTTGTGGAGGCAATGACAAATATCGTTCTGGCAGATATGCTTCTCAGGAACAAAACTGCAAGAAGTTAATGAAGGGCGGACAACCGCCCTACGTCTCAAACCTATGGTTTTCGACTACCCACCGTGCGGGGACACCCCGCAACGCCCCAAAAGGTCAAAATATGAATAAAAAAACAAAAAAAATAATCAGCATTTCTTTAGTTTCAGCAATTGGAACACTTTTTCTTTCGTTTTTTGGAACAGTCTGCGTGCGCGCAGTTACTTTGCGAAAATCGCCAACACTGAACGAGCTTGAACCAGCGCAAAAAACTTTCCTCAACCTTGCGCTGGACGCCGCCTACCCGGAACGCACAAAAATCCTTCATCCGCTTCCATATTTTTCAGAAAAAGCTGAACTGAATATCTGGGCAAAATCCGCAATCGCAGTCAACGTGGAAAACGGCTGCGTTATTTACGAAAAAAATGCCGATGAAATAATTCCGCCCGCCAGCATGACAAAACTCTTCGTAATGTACGTTATAATGGAAGAAATTGAAAAAGGAAATGCGTCTATTTCAGATATTGTGCCTCTTCCACCACAAACATGGGCAGCGAACCAGCCGCCACATTCTTCGCTTATGTTCCTTGGCAAAAACCAGAAAGTCACACTGGAAGAAGTTATAACCGGACTCGACGTTTGTTCAGGAAACGATGCGGCGAACGCAATTGCACTTTATCTTTTTGGAGATGTTGATTCTTTCGTGCAAAAAATAAATCAGCTTGCACTGGAATTCAACCTTGAAAACACACATTTTTTTGACGCAAGCGGCTACAGCGAGAAAAATACAACCACAGCGCGCGAAATGGCTTCCTTTGCACGAAAATACATCGAGCGTTTCCCGGAAACTTTGTACAAATTTCATTCAATTCCGGGCTTCAAATATCCAAAAGAAGAAAATCTTGCGCCAGAAGACAAAAAACTTTCAACGCGGTACCAGGATTTTTCGCAGGGAATTCCCCAGAATATTTATATGCCTATTTACCAGAAAAACACAAATCCGCTGCTTGGAATTCTTGAAGGATGCGACGGACTAAAAACCGGATTTATTGAAGAAAGCGGCTACAATCTTGCGCTTACGGTAAAACGCGAAAATATGCGGATTCTTTCTGTAACAATGGGCGGTCCGGGAAAAAATCAGAATGAAGGGCAAGCCGGTCGCATGCACGACGGAACAGAAATCATGAACTGGGCGTTCAAAACGTTCAAAAATTACGAAAATCCGCTTGTTCTGCGCACGTACAACATTCCTGTAATCTGCGCAAATGTTCAAAGAATGAATATTGTTCCTGCATGGTCGCCAAAAGCGTTGTGCGTTCCAATTTCCGCGGCGGAAAACCCGGAAAATGCGCTTGAAGAAGTGAAAATAAATCTTGTTTTGCCGGATTTTATAAAAGGTCAGATTGAAGCCGGAAACGAATACGGAAAAATTGAATATTTCCTGAACGGACATTTGCTTGATTCAATTCCGCTGGTTGCAGACCGCCCGGCAGAACGCGCGAACTGGTGGATTTGCGCCGCAGATGAAATCGCAAAAGTCGCGCTGAAAATATAAAAGACTTCAAGGACGCCAAACTTGTCTTTTTCCTTCCGCTTATTCAATTTATGAATTCAGCATAAAAACTCAAAATCTCTACATTTTTATTCTTCCAGAATATACCTGAGCGGAACTATTTCGTAGCCGGCGTCGAGAATTGCGCTAATCAGCAGGTCAAGATTGTCGTAAAGGTAGCTTTCCCTTGTTCCGCGTGAAATTCCTATTGTTACAGGAATAACTTTTTCACCTTCATCGAGCGTTTTTACATAAGATTCAATCAGCTCGCCTGGGCAAAGATATTTTCCTTTTCCGTTTACAGCCTGTTCAAGTGTAACAGAATCGCAGGCTGGATTTTTTATGTCGATGTAATCGTAACCGGCTTTTTTTCCGTCCTGGATAATTTTTTCAGAAGCAGCGTAATGCGGCGCGTGCCACATAAGTGAAAGTTCCTTGCCTGTAACGGCGTTGAATTCGTCTTCATTTCGTGCCAAACCGCGTCGGATATAATCTTCGTTCACCAGAAATCCCGGCTGAGTCAATTTTGAGGTGGAAAAGAACATTGAGGCACATTCGTTCCGGCTCAAAGAAATCTGTTTTGTCTCATTTGGATAACGGCGGATAAATTCACCGTTCAAAAAGAATGTTCCTGTAACCAGATAACGGTTCAAAGTGTAAAGGACGCGCGGCAAACCGTCCGCATTGTCGTAAGCATCAAACGCAAGCGCAACTTTTTTCCGCTCCGGAACTTTTCTAACGCTTTCAGGATAGACTGGCTTTGTAACCGCCTTTCCAAAAAGAGTTCGTATGTAAAGCGCATTTTCAAAAAGAGGATTTGCAGTTTCTCCGCAGAAAAGCCGGTAACGTTCATTTCTTAAAACATTTGACCGCCGCGAAAAATCAGATTCTTTTTGCGCCCAAGTTTTTTTGTCTTCATTAAAAACAAAGAATTTTCCGTTTCCAGAATCCGCAATTATCTCATCATTGTTCCAAAATCCGTTTACAACTGAACTTACGGCAAGAATTTCCGGATTTTGCTCAAGGATTTTCCAGCTTCGGATTGTGCGGTCGCCGCCAATAATCAAAGTCGAGTCATTTTCCCACAAAAGTGAAACAACATTTTCGCCTTCAACTTTATTCACTCTTTTCCAGTTTTTTGTGTCATAAACGTAAACAGAAGAACCTGAATAGAACGCGCAGTTTTTTCCGTCCGGGGAAACGACCGGCCGCCCGGAATCAGAAATATCCAGAAATTTTGAGAGCCGGTTTTCCAGATGATAAACTGAAGACTTTATTTTTTGTCCGCCGTAAGGAAGCATCCGCATCCACACGATTGGTGAGCCGTTCAAATCCCAGAGAATTTCGCTTTCCAGCAACGATGCGCTCAAATCAACATACGGACCAGAATAAACAATATCAAGATAATCGCAAGTGTTCCGGTTTATTTTAAAATATGTAAAAATTTTTCCGTTCTGAATCAGAACCATCGCGGAAACATCGCTGTTCACGCTAAAACTGTCTTTTGAAGCCATAAACTGCGACGGAAGCCGCCCGACCATCTGTCCTTTTCCGATAATTCCAGAATAAAGACCAAGCGTATAAAGTTCCTTTGAGCTGATTTTGTAGACCAAATCTGAATCAATGTAGACAAGGAATTTTCCGCCTGTCCAGTTTACAGAATTTATTGTTCCGGGACCGATTTTTCGGAATTTTTCATCAACTTCAACGCCACGTGCAACCGCGGAAGGATTGCAGAAATAGACATTTCCATTTTTTGCGTAGACAAGAACAGAACTGTCCGCCGACCATTTTACAGAAACATTCTCGTAATTGAACGAAGAATTTTCGTCCAGACAAATTTCTTTTGAGGAATTTACATTTTTGAGAAAAAGTTTCCCGGTCGCATATCCGTTTTTTTCGGCATAGCAAATCCATTCGCCGTTCGGGCTTACGCTTACTTTTGAAAGCCGCATTGAATTCATAGGAATTTCTGCGGAATATTTTTTCCATTCAACGGATTTTGCCGCCAAATCAATCCATGCAGTTCCGTAACGGTTTCTGACCTGAAGAATTTTTCCGCCGCCCAAAAGCTCCATCTGCTCCGGAAAACACGAAATCAGCGCAGGTTCGCCGCTCACAGCTCCGTCTTCAATTTTTGCCTTGAACAAGGAACGGTACGAAAAAGCTCCCGGAATTTCCTGCCGGATTGTGTACAAAATCTCGTCATTTTTATTTATGTCGGCATCGCCAAATTTTATTCCGGCAAAACAATAAAAACCGGCAAAAAACGCGCCGAGCTGAAAAATCATTCTTTTTGAAATTTTTATTTTTTCCATAAACGTCCTCGTTCGCAAAGACTTAAAAATTCAACTTTATTTTATCAATGAAAGCGGATCAACAAGTTTTCCGTTCTTAAAGACAGTAAAATGAAGATGCGGACCTGTTGAATATCCTGTTGAACCGACCAGCCCGATTCTTGTTCCCTGACTTACCCACTGACCTTTTTTTGCAAGAATTTTTGACATGTGGCCGTACAAAGACTGATAACCATTTCCGTGATTTATTATTACATAATAGCCAAAAACCGGGGAAGTTCCTGAATATGTGATTGTTCCGCTTGCCGCAGCCAAAATCGGCGTTCCTGTAGGGCAAGCCATATCAACTCCTGTGTGGTTTGAGCGCGCTCCGGTAAAAGGATCAGCTCTTGGTCCAAAGTGAGAAGTAAGCCTGTAGCTAGTTTTTAGCGGACTTCTGAAAAGCTCGCCCATCGCCTTTGAAAGCACCTGCGGCTCAAGTTTTGCGCCAGGAACAAAAATCACCTGACCAACCGCAAGCTCAGAAGACTCAAGCTCATTCACGTCGAGCAAATCTTCTATTGTAACTCCATATTTCAAGGAAATTCCCTGCAAGCTGTTTCCTTTTTGAACCGTGTAAAAAAGTCCGTCAATTGAAGGAATTTTAAGTTTCTGCCCCGCCCGCAGCTGACGGACATTGTCAATATCATTCACCGCAATCAAAGTTGAAATATTGCTGAGCCCGAATTTCTTTGTAATCGAACTGATGGAATCGCCCGGCAAAACCTTGTAGGACTGAAAAGTAACTGGCTGGCAAAAAAGTTTTTCCATATCTTTTTCTGAAATTTTTGCGTCAACAAGCGTTCCGTCCGAAGAATATTCTGTAGTTCCTTCCAAAGCCAGATTGTTCATCAGCTTGCTCAGCATTGACATTTCGTATTCGTAGTTGTTTTCAAGTTTTACCGCGCCAGTTGTTGAATGGAAATAATCTGCGATTTTAAAAATGGCAAGGCAAGAAATAAAAATTGCAGAAGAAACAAGAACTGCAAGACCGATTTTTTTTGCGTTGGAATGAATAAATGTGCAGAACGAGCCAAGACTGCGCAAAAAAGACAAAAAATCAGCGGAAGAATACGAATTATTTTCCCGGCGGCTTGTTTTTTGAGCCCCAAATCTTGTTTTTTTAGCGCGACCACGCTCTTCTCTTCTATTTATTTGCCCGGAATGAAAAATTTTCCTGAAATTCTCATTGATTTTTTCCGCAAAAGTCAAAACAAATTCAAAAGATGAAGATGACTGTTTAAATCCTATGCAATTTACTATTTCCATATTTTCACTATCGACATAATGAAAACTGAAGTTTAGAATTAAATGGGCAGGGAAAATGGAATCAAAAAAATCTTTTTGCATAGAAAAACCGTTCATATTTTTTTGTGTTGCGATTGGAGTTGCGGCCGGAATCATCATAAAACTTTTTGTGATTGATATTCTGCGCATTTCGGGAACTTCTATGGAACCGACCTTAAAAAACGGCTCTAAAGTTGCGGTGAACAAACTTGCGTACGGGCTTGTAAAACCGTTCCGCGGAGAATTTTTTTTTCAATGGAATAAGCCAAAACTGAATGACATAGTTATTTACTTGCATGACAACAAAATAGTCATAAAAAGAGTTGTTGCCACAGGCGGCGACCAACTAGAATTTTCAGAAAATTCCAGATATACTGTAAAAATCAACCAGAAGGAAATTTCTCTTACGCCGGTTCAGTTCCAGCGGATGAAAAATTTCAAGGAAATACCCGAAAATTTTGTTTTTACGCTTGGGGACAATCAAAAAGATTCAATCGATTCAAGAGACTACGGTTTTGTTTCGGTAAAGAATATCATGGGGAAAATTATCGGAAAATGAACGGATTTTTCAATAAAACTGCATTAAAGATTGTTCTCGCATTTTTTATAATATTCTTTGTCTACACATTTTATAGATATATAACTTTGGCGTTCACACCGCCCGGAAAAATTTCTTCCCGCAGCCAGAGCGTTGAACGCGGCTCAATTGTTGACCGTTCAGGAAAACCGCTCGCCGTGCAGACAAATTTTTACCATGTTGGTGTTACTCCAAACCGGATTAAAAACAACGAGCAGTTTGCGGAGGACATTGCGCCGTATCTGGAAATGACAAAAGAAGATTTGCTTCGGATTCTTCAGCGCGCGGAAAATTCAAGTTTCGTCTATCTAAAAAAGAAGATTGACCAGAACACTTACACAGAACTGAAAAAAGTCACAAACGAAAAAAATTATCTTTTTGTAAGTTTTGACAGAATTCCCGGACGCGTTTACCCGGAAAATGCGCTTGCCTCTCAGCTTATCGGCTACATGGGAGATGACGGAAAAGGGCTTGCCGGAATTGAATATTCTATGCAGGATGAACTTCAGCCTCCTGTTGAACCGAATTCTCTGAAACAGCCACAGGGAAAAAATATTTATCTTACGATTGACGCAAACCTTCAATATAAACTGGAAGAAATCGCGCGCGACACAATGAAGTCAACCCAGGCAGAAAGCATGATGCTTTTGTGTTCCGATGTAAAAACAGGCGAAATTCTTTCATATATAAGCCTTCCAAATTCAAACTTGAATGAATACAATATGTCAACAATTGAACAGACGATTGACCGCCCGGCAATGAGCGCGTACGAGCCTGGCTCTGTTTTTAAGATTTTTACAGTCGCTTCTTTTTACGACGCAGGATTAATAAACGCAAAAACCAGTTTTTTGTGCGACGGCGTTTACGAAAACCGAATCCGCGGTGGAGAAACCATAAGAATCAAATGTCTTGACCACCACGGCTGGATTACCGCGCGAGAAGCTTTAAAATATTCCTGCAATGACGCAATCGCCCAAATTTCAGACAGGGCTTCCGATGAAACTTTTCTGGAGATGATTCACAGGCTCGGATTTGGAACAAAAACTGGAATCAAGCTGCCGGGAGAAACTTCCGGTTCTGTAAAAGACACTAACAGCCGTCTTTGGTCCGCACGCTCAAAACCGACAATGTCGATGGGACAGGAAATCAGCGTTTCCGCACTACAGATGGTTCAAGCCGCAAGTGCAATCGCAAACTATGGAATTCCTGTAAAACCGGCTGTAATCAAAAGAATCACAAACAAAGACGGTTCAATCGCATACGAACATTCCCCGGAATATAAAGAACGAGTTTTTAAGGAATCAACTGCGAAATATATTCTTAGCTGCATGGAAACAACCGCAACTTCTGGAACAGGAAGCCGCGCGCATCTTAGGGATATTTCTATCGGCGTAAAAACTGGAACTGCGCAAATGGCAGACAAAAAGAACGGCGGATATTCGGACACGGATTTTCTTTCAAACTGCATGGCGATTTTTCCAATTGAAGATCCGCAAATCATTCTTTACATTGTTGTTGAAAAAGCAAAAGGCGAAACTTACGCAGGACGAATTGTCGCACCGGTTATCGCAAAAACCGCTGACGAAATAATCGACCACCTTGGAATGAGCCGAGGAGACGCCGCAAGCCTTGAGCACAGCGGAAAAATCACAATTTCGCCGGCAAAACCGATTGAATTCGGAACGAAAGTTCCAGATTTCACCGGAAAATCAATGCGCGACTTGCTGCCGCTTTTCAACAGAAATGATATTCAGGTAAAAATCAACGGTTCAGGCTGGGTAAAATCTCAGTCGCCTGCGCCGGGAACTCCAATCACGGAGAATATGCTAATTGAACTCAATTTGGAATAAAAATCTTTCGCGTTTTAAGCTGCGTTTTCCAGAACTTGCAAAAATGATGGAAAAGCAAATCTGTTTTTTTGAAAAATATGCAGGAACAGAAAATGAAAAATCAATTTTGTGCCCTTTCTGGGAAATTTCCAGCGCAAAAAATGGAGAAATAACTGCCAAGGAAAATTCACTTCTGCTTCATTCCGCATATAATCCGCAACGCGAAGCTGAAAACCTGATTAACTCCAGAAAAGACGAAATAAAAACCGCAAAGGCAATCGTTTTTGAAGGATTCGGGCTTTTCTATGCGCCAAAAATTGCCGCCGAACTTTTTCCTCAAAAATCAATAATTCTTATTGAACCGGACATAAATCATTTTCTTAGCGCAATGCTTTTTGTGGACGCGGAAGAACTTTTTCTGCACAATTCGATAATTTTCGCCTGCGGTGCCTCAACGGAACAGACAATAACATTGATAAATCAGTTCGGGATTTTAAACAGCGTATTTTTTTCATCAACTGCGCAGATTTCCCACGCACAGCCATATTTTTCGGAACTTTCAGAATTAATCCAACGCAACAAAAACAAAGAAAAAATCAACAACGCAACTCTGGAAAAATTCCGCGCATTGTGGTTCAGAAATTCAAGGCGGAACATTTATAAAACAGCAATCCTTGAAGGCGTAAACATTTACAGAAACCGCGCAAAAAATCTACCGTTTCTGGTTTTGGGCGCAGGTCCTTCGTTGCAAAAAATTCTTCCGCGGCTGAACGAACTGAAAAACAAAATGATTATTGTCTGCGTTGACACGGCTTTGCGCGCGCTGCTCCAGCAAAAAATCCAGCCTGACTTTATAGTTTTAACCGACCCCCAGTATTGGGCGTACAGGCACATCGCCGGACTGAAAAGCCCGGAAAGCATACTGATTACAGAAAATTCAGTTTATCCTTCAGTCTTTAAATTTGAATGTAAAAAAATTGTATGCTGCCAAAGCCAAATTCCCGTGGCACAATTTTTTGAAAAATATTGCGGCGAACAAGGTTATCTTGGCGCAGGCGGCTCTGTTGCAAGCTGCGCATGGACTTTTGCAAAATTCTGCGGCGCAAAGAACATTTTTCTATGCGGAATTGACCTTTCGTTCCCGGAAAAACAGACTCACATAAAAGGAAGCACTTTTGAACAGAAAATCTACACAACTTCAACAAAAATAAAGCCCGCCGAAACCGCCGCAATGCCGCTTCTTTATGGTGGAAACGCCTGCTGGGAAAAAGATTTTTACGGAAATCCAGTTCTTTCAGACCAGCGCATGAAAATGTTCGCCTGGTGGTTTGAAAGCAACATCGCCGCAAGCCCGGAAACAAAAACTTTCACGCTTTCGCCGGAAGGACTGTTTATTCCGGGCGTGGAAATTTCTGAGCTGAAAAAACTTTTTGACCTGCCGGATATTTTACCGCAAAAAAAAGAATTTCTTTCCAGCGCGCAGCCTGCGGAAGAAAAATCGTGCCGTGAACAAGGATTTAAAGTTGCGGTAAAGGAATTCAACGCGGAACTTCAAAATGCACTGAACATTTGCCGGGACGCCCTAAAAAGTCTGGACGCTCCAAATTTCAATGCAGAAGAATATAAAACTAAACTTGAAAAACTAAAAATCGCATCAATTTTACAGCTTGTAGTTCCGACAAATTTAAATTCTCTTCCAGAAAACGAACAGAACGCAAAAATCTTTAAATCAATAGAAGAATTCTGCTCAAAATATTTTTTGTAAATAAAAAAACAGTTTCTTTCACAACTCGCCATCCCACACACCACTTCCGGCAAATTCTCAACTCATCATAAAAATATTCATCATTTTCTTAAAAAATTCCTAAAGTCGCACCAGGCAATCCCGATAATATAAGTACAGCAAGTTACGGACGTTATTCGACATCCAGACGCCTGTAAATTTAATGCTCTCCAAAACATTAAAAAACTTGAAAAGCGTGTGAGGTTTTTCAAGTTTTTTTTGCCTTTTTGACTTTTTCAGTCCGACAAAACAAAAAATTAAAGATTTTCAGATTTCTTCCGATATTCAAAGTGGAGCATTGTCTATGAGTTCAAAAGTAAACATTAACGCATTGAAACCTGATTTGACTTTTAAAAGCGACCTTATGCTTGATGAAAACTTTATACTTCTTCCGGTTGCAGTTCCTGTCACAGAATTGCTAACAAAAGCTCTGAACGAATGGAATTTCACGGAATTTAGCTGCAATGCGGAAATGAGTCTTGGCGGCGACATGGGCTTGCCTGTTCAAAAAGTTGACAAGTCAAAACAAGAAATAGCAAAAATTCAGGCTGAAGAAAAAGTAAAAAATTCGCTGAAGCATGCGTTGGAACAGGCAAATTCCGGCAAATTCGCGAATACAGAGCGTTCCCGGCTGGAATCAGTTCAGACTGTTTACAACGAATACATGAACTACATAAATTCAGTCTACACAGATTACGCCACAAGAAAAAAGATAAATTATCAGGAACTTTCAGACACTGTAAAAGATTTGTGCATTTTTATAAAAGACAACAAGCGTTACGTTCTGCGGATTACGCCTTCTGCGGAACAACGAAGCAAAAACTTTCTGGTGATTCATTCAATGCGCTCAACGGTTCTGGCAATCACCCTTGGACTTGAACTTCATATTCCGATTTCAAAGCTTATTGAGCTTGGAATCACAAGTATTCTTCACGAAATAGGAATGTTGCGCCTTCCACCGCAGCTTTATATGTCGAACAGAAAACTTACAAACAGCGAACGCACACAAATTTCTACACATCCGCTGCTTGGCTGCGCAATCCTAAAGGAACTGAATTTTCCGCTCAGCATTCAGCTCGGCGTGCTTGAACATCATGAAAAAGAAAACGGAAAAGGCTATCCACAGCATCTTACCGGCGAAAAAATCTCGAACTATGCAAAAATAATCGCGGTTGCCTGCTCTTTTGAGGCAATCACAGCTCCTCGCCTGTACAAAACAGCGCGGACAACTTTTGATGCAATGATTGAAATGCTCAAAAACGAAAATCAGCAGTACGACCCGACTGTAATCAAGGCGCTCCTTTTCAGTCTTTCGCTTTTCCCGATTGGCGCGTTCGTTTACCTTCAGAATGGAAAAATCGCGATAGTTTCAGATGTTTCACCGAACAATCCAAAAAATCCGATTGTCCAGCTTATAAATGAAACTGAACCAGACGGCTCGCCAAAAACTGTCCAGACCGACAACAATTTGAATAAAATTGTCCGCGTCCTTACAAAAGAAGAACAGGCTGATGTCCAGAAAACGCTTGATTTGCAGCGAAAAATCACAAATCAGACAGCGGAACTTACAAATGCGCTTGAAACTGCGAAAGCAAATGAGACAAAAGATGAACAGGGATTCAGTTCTGTTGATTTAAGCGAATTTAACTAAAAAACGCGCGGATTTTTTCAACATCCTCATTGAATTTCTCATCAACAACCGGCGGATGCTCATTAAAATAAAGAATCTGGTCAAGTTCCTGCTGAGACTGCGCGCCCCAAAGAGGAACAACGTTTTCGTATTCATGCAGAAAACCGTAAGCCAGCGGAATTGAAGTAAGAATTCCTCCGCACAACGGCTGCATCGCAATAAAACCAATGTCATTTTCCCGGCAAAGCTGAACAAGCTGGCGTGTTCTGTCGGAACTAATCATGCTGAACGGAAACTGAATCGTGTCGTACAATCCGCCGGTAATCGCTTTTTCCGCAATATCAAAATCCGTTGTGGCAAGCCCGAAACTTCTTATTTTTCCAGTGCTTTTTAAAGTCTTGAATGCTGAATAAATTCCGTCAACTCCGTTTTCTTCCGGAATAAAAGAGTCGGACTCATACTGATACAAATCAATTGAATCCGTATGCATAACGTTCAGGCTTGTCTCCAAATCGCTTAAAATTTCCGCACCGCTCTGCGCGCTTGTTTTTGAGGCAATCACCACCGATGAGCGGATGTCTCCCAAAGCATCGCCCAAAAGTTTTTCACAGTCAGGAGTATTTCTTGAAGTGTCAAAAAAATTAATTCCCTGATTGTACGCGCTCCGAACTAGCTCTGCAGCTTTTTCATCGTCTCCGACTTTTGTCAATGACATTGCGCCAAAAGCAACACGAGAAATCATAAGGTTTGATTTTCCAAGTCGAACGTATTCCATTACAAAAACCTCCATGCAATTCTAGAACCTGAACTTCAAAATCATCAAAACCCAGAAAATTCTGAAATTGCACCGCGGATTCACCGCATTGAGTTTATTTTTCTTCTATTTATCTGTCTTTTCTTTCAACAGGTTTGTATTCGCGGATTGCCTTCTGGATAAAAGGAATCAAATCATCCAAGTGAACACGTTCCTGCTTCATGGAATCGCGGAATCGGACTGTAACTGTGTTGTAGAATTCGTTCTTTGAGCCGTCTTCTTTTGTTTCCTGAATTGTGTCGTAGTCAACAGTAACGCAGAAAGGAGTTCCAACCTCGTCCTGACGGCGGTAACGCTTTCCAACAGTTCCCGAAACATCAAAATCTGTTACAAAATCTTCTTTTAAGTGATGCTGAATTTCCTTAGCCTTTTCAGCAAGTCCATCTTTTTTCATCAATGGAAGAACTGCAACTGTAATTGGAGCAAGGCGCGGATCAAGATGCAAAACGGTTCGGTAATCTTCCTTGCATTCTTCTGTTGAGACATTTTCTTCCTCGTAAGCCTCGCAAAGGAACATCAGGAAATTTCGGTTCAATCCGGCAGAAGTTTCCACAACGTAAGGAATATATTTTTTGTTTCCATCTTCCTGATCGATATAAGACATATCTTTCTTTGAATAAAGCTGATGCTGCGAAAGATCAAAATCTGTGCGCGAATGAATTCCCTCAACTTCCTCAAAACCAATCGGGAAATTGTAAGTGATGTCGTAAGCGTCTTTCGCATAGTGGGCAAGTTTGTCGTGATGATGCCATTTAAGCTGTTTTTCTGGAATACCGTACTTAAGATAGAAAGCCCAGCGTTCTTTTCGCCAGCGTTCAAAAGTCTCATCCTCAGTTCCTGGTTTGCAGAAATATTCCATTTCCATCTGTTCAAACTCGCAGGTTCTAAAAATGAAATTCTTAAAGATAATTTCGTTGCGGAACGATTTTCCAACCTGAGCAACGCCGAAAGGAACTTTCATTCGGTTTGACTGAACAATATTCTTGAAATCTGTAAAAATTCCCTGGCAAGTTTCCGGACGAAGATAAATAAGATGAGAGTCATCCGCAATCGGTCCCTGATAAGTTTTGAACATAAGATTGAATTCGCGGACAGCAGTGTATTTTCTATTTTTTGAGCCGCAAGTCGGACAGTTGATATTTGCATCAATGTAAGCCTTCATCTCGTCGTGGGTCATTGTGTCAACCGGTTTTCCAGGGTCTTTATCTGGATTTGCCGCAACAAAATCTTCTATAAGTTTGTCTGCACGGTGGCGTGCGTTACATTCAAGACAGTCAACCATAGGATCTGAAAAGTGATCAACGTGACCAGAAGCCTTCCATGTTGTGTGATGCTGGAAAATCGCAGAATCAAGTCCAACTACATCATCATGAAGCTGAATCATATAATGCCACCAGGCATTCTGAATATTTCTTTTAAAGTCTACACCCAAAGGACCGTAATCCCAAGCACCAGCCTGCCCTCCATAGATTTCTGAAGCCTGATATACAAAGCCTCTTCTTTTACAAAGACTGATGATTTTGTCCAATGTACACGCGTGTGTATCTTTTGTGTTTGCCATTTAAGACTCCTGTGTAAGACCGCCTGTCAGTGCGGTCGATGTTAAATAGCAAAGCGTCAAGAAAAATTGCGCTGCGGCAATCTTTCAGCTTTACTTATTATCGACTCTGGCGTGGGCCGTTTTAGTTTTTTCGTTTCCTGCAAAGACCAAGGAATGGCTGCAGAGAATACGTTTTTATAGCCTATCATAAAAGAAAAGATTAAGAAAGTTCAAAAATGCAAAAAAAAATCACCAGAAAAAATCCCGGTGATTTTATAAACTATCTCTCAAAAAAAACTCTCAAGAAGTTTTTTTAAACTCTCGAATATCTATATCAATCTCTCGGGAATAATAATAC
>CAVBXG010000058.1:0-16370 GCA_963599585.1 bacterium | reverse complement strand
AGTCTGATACTTTGTACGCTCAGCATGGCGAATTGACGCGCTTTTTCTGGTAGCTCATTCAATTTTTATATTAAATTAATAAAAGCTTGGCATTCAATATAATAGATTCTAAATACGAGGAACATTTTGAACGACTACTATTCAGTTTTGGGAATTTCAAAAAATGCGACACAGGAAGAAATAAAAAAAGCGTACAGAAACCTTGCGTTTAAATATCATCCTGACAGAAATCCAGACAATAAAGAAGCGGAAGAAAAATTCAAGAAAATCTCAGAAGCATACGATGTTCTTGGCGATGAAAAAAAACGCGCTGAATATGATAGGTTTGGTTCGGCGGGTTCAAGCTACAGTTCTGAAAATTCATATTATCAAAATAATTACCAGAACTATTATCAGCAGCAGTCGTATTCAAATCCTTTTGGTTCGGAAGATTCGTTCTGGCAGTGGTTCAACAGTTCTGCCGGTCAGAATTCTGGAAGAAATACAAATTATTACTACGAATATAAAAATCCTGAGCAGAATTATTCAAAAAAGAGTTTGTGGACTGAATTTTTTATGAAAGTCGGGCAAATAATTATCGGACTTTTCTTCTTTAAGTTCTCTTGGATTATAATTCCATTCGGTCCGCTTTTGTGCCTTGGTCTGCTTGTTACAGGTTTTACCGGAGCTGTTCGTGCACTCCGGCTGATATTCAAGCCTAACGCTGACGGAAAATAATACGTCCTTTGTCAAGGTCGTAAGGTGAGAGTGCAACTTTTACGCTGTCACCAGGAACAATTCTGATGTAATGCTTGCGCATTTTTCCAGAAAGGTGAGCCATAATCATGTGCCCATTCTGCAATTCAACACGGAACATTGTGTTAGGCAATGCTTCCTTTACAATTCCTTCAACTTCAATAGCTTCTTCTTTAGCCACGATTCCTCCAAAAAAAAATCGAAAAAGTTTTGCGTTTTTAAGATTTTATACTATATTAGTATGTACCAAAATAAAAAGACTTGTCAACAATAGTGAAATTTACTACCGTTCACAAGGTTGACCCGTGGGAGAACAAAAATGGATGAAAAATTTATTGCCAATATCAAAGAAAAACTTTTGGAACAGAGAGCAACTATTTTGTCTGCGTTGGAATCACAGACAAGCGATTTGAAAAGCCTTGTAAAACCGATTGAATCCGGTGATGAAGTTGACATTGCCAGCGACGCAGTTGACAGAACTTTGCTTGACTCATTGAGCGCGCAGGATGCGAACCGCCTTAAAATGATAGACAACGCTCTTGAGCGAATCCGCACTGGAAAATACGGAATCTGTCTTGGCTGCGGAAAAGAAATTCCCCAGGCTCGTCTGGAAGCAATTCCTTATGCATTCATGTGCGTAAATTGCGCCAGCACCGCCGAGCGTAGAAATAGATAATCTGGTTTTCATTTTTGAGTTTTTTTCAAATATGATAAAAGCGTAGTCGGATTTATAATTTGTGAAGATTTTGGTCGATTGTACCAATTAAAGTGCGTAGCACCCCAATCAATACAAACGAAGTGCGAGACCAACCATCTGGAGCAAATTGTAAATCCGACGAAAGCGATTGTTCAAAAGATATAAAACTCAAAGTTGGGAGATTCTCTGGAATTTTATTTTTCTGTCTGTGTCGATGTATGCAAGCTCATTGTAGCCAGCTTTTTTTACTGCTGAAAGTGCCTTGTCAAAGGCAAAATCCAGATTTTCCTTTGAATGAGAGTCTGAGCTAAGCGTTACAGGAACATTTCTTTCGTGCAGAAGCGCAAGAAATTCATCAGAAGGATAAACGCCGTCCATGTAGCCGCGCGCAATCGCTCCTGTGTTCACTTCCGCAATAACGCCGGATTCTTTTATTGCGTCGGCGGTGGCTTTTATTTCTTTTCTGTACCAGGAATCTTTTTCATTGAACATTTTGAGCGCATTGTTGTTTTTCCGCACAAGATCCGCGTGTCCGATTATCGAAAAATTGCCTTTTGAAAGCATTTCCCGTTCAAGCGAAAAATATTCGCAGACAACTTTTTTGGAATTCCCGTTGTAAAGCGTATCGATTTTTTCTTTTAGAAGGTTCGCACTGTAGTCAACGCACAGCCGCCCTTTTTCTGAAAAAACATAGTGAACCGAGCCGATTAAAAAATCCGGATCAAGTTTTTTGTAGCGGTCAAAATCTGGTTTTGTAACAAGCGGAATGTAGTCAGCCTCAAATCCAAGAAGAATTTTCAGTTTTCCGCTGAATTTTTCCTTTGCGGAATTTACTGCTTCAACATAAGCGTTAAAATCTTTTGTTGGAATGTGCCACGCGCCGGCAAAAGGATACATGCTGTGGCTAGAGAAACCAAGAATGTCAAAGCCTTTTTTAACTGCGGCTTCAGCAATTTCTTCGGGGCTTCCCTTTCCGTCGCAAAAAAGTGTGTGCGTATGATAATTTGTTTTTAACATTTGTGATCCCATTTGTTTGTTTTCAATAAGAATAGATTGAAATTCTCTTCAAATTCAATAATGCTCAAAAGCAGCGCGTCTGAATTTTTGTCTTTTGCCGCCTGATTCATTTTTGCAGAAATATTGGCGAGTTTGTTTGCAGAAATTGCCGCCGAACTTCCTTTTAAAGTGTGCGCAATCCGGTGAAGTTCCTCAAAATTCTTTGTCTCAAAAAGTTTTTTGCTGGAAATCAGAAATTTGCCGGTCTGGTCGATGTAGTCAAGGATAATCTGATTTCCCAAATCCCAGTCTTTTCCGATTGTGTCCTCAAAATCCTGGATGTCCCAAAGTTCATCGTTCGCGATTGTCTTTTTTTGCTCGCTCGCGGAAATTTCGGTCGCTTTTGAAAGTCCAAGAATGATTTTCCATTTGTCGAGCAGCTCAAAGATTTTTTCGCGTTTGAACGGTTTTATAAGAATGTCGTTGATTCCGATGTCCTTGTATTTTTCAAAAGTTGAAGAGTCGCTGTTTGCGGTGCAAGCGATTATGATTCCAGCGTACTTTTTCTGGCGGAGAATTTTCGTTGCTTCAGTTCCGCTCAATGTCGGCATCTGAATATCCATAAAAATCATCTGGATTTCTGGATTTTTTGAAATCGTGTTGATTGCCTGCATTCCGTTTTCTGCCTGAAAAATTGTCGCGCCGAATTTTCCAAGAAATTGAACAAGAATCTCGCGGTTTACAGGATGGTCTTCCGCCACAAGAATTTTTATTCCTTTTGCAAATTCTTTTTTTTCTTCAAAATCTTCAGGCTGATGTTTGCCTTCAAGCTCATCAAGCAGTTTTGTTGAAGGAATTTCGCCGTTCGTGTCGATTAAGAGCGCGTCCAGTTTTTCGCGTCGGATTGGCTTGTACAAATATCCTGCAAACCAGTCCAGAAGCTTCATTTTTGCCTCGCGCCCCATTTGTCCTTCTGGAACAAGCATGTAAAGCTTTGTTTTTGCAAGTTCCGGTGAATTTTTGATTTTTGAGGCAAGATGCCAGCCTTCAACAACCGGCATAATCATATCAATAAAGACGATTTCAAATGGATTTCCAAGCTGCTCGGCGTATTGCATTTTTAGGAACGCATCCTCTCCGTTGGAAGAAGACTGAATATATTGAAGCCCGATTGAATTAAGCTGATGCGTAAGGCTTTTCCGCACAAGATTACTGTCGTCCACAATAAGGATTTTTGTTGTCGCGGGAACTGGCGGCTCATACGGCGCAGAAAGAAACGAATTTTCCGTGATTTCTATTTTCAGCGGAACGGTGAACCAGAATATTGAGCCGCCGTAAGGATTTTGTTTTACGCCGATTTTTCCGTTCATTTTCTGCACAAGAAGTTTGCAGATTGCAAGCCCAAGCCCGGAGCCTCCGTATTTCCGCGTAAAAGACGAGTCGCCCTGATAGTAGCTTTTGAAAAGCGAATCCATTTTCTTTTCATCAACGCCGATTCCGCTGTCCGTAACCTGAAAAAGCAGATTTTCTTCCTGGCGAAAAAGTTCAAGGTGGATGTAGCCGCAGTTTGTGAATTTTACAGCGTTTTTCAGAAGATTTAGAAGAATCTGCTGGATGCGCGTCGGGTCTCCCAAAACTGTGTCCGGGATATTTTTATAGTCGATGTCCGTTACAACCTCAATTTCTTTGTTGTACGCTTCAATTCCAATAAGATGCGCGACATTTTCTGTAAGAGTTTTTACGTTGAAAGGAATATTTTCAATAAGAAGCTTATGCGATTTCAGTTTTGAAAAATCAAGAATATCGTTCACAAGAGCCAAAAGAACATCCGCGCCGTAACGAATCTGGCGGACATATTCAATCTGCTCTTTGTTCAGCCGCGTGTCAGAAAGCAAATCCAGCGTTCCGATTACGGTCTGGACTGGCGTTCTTATTTCGTGAACCGCATTTGCGATAAAAAGCTCGTTTGGAATGTCAAAATCTTCCGGTTCGTCTTGCTCGATTTTTTTATTCATCTGATGATAAAATTTCCTGGACTTTGCTTACAAGAACTTCCGGTTTCTGCGGCTTTACAATAAAACTTTTTGCGCCAAGCGAAAGTGCCTGAAGAACAATGTCTTTTCTGATTGCCTGCGAGTAAATCACAATCGGCGGTTTGTTCGCAAGTCCCTGAAGTCTTTTCAGCGTGTCAAAACCTGAAACTCCCGGCATAAGAATATCCAGAATAATCGCCTTGTATTTCTTTTTTGCCATGTTCGCAAGGAAATCTATTCCGCTCGAAAAAAGATCAACTTTGTATCCTGCCTGCGTAAATCCCGCGTAGCAAAGTTTTAAGGTTATCTGGTCATCGTCAATAACTGCGATTGTCTCGTCTTTTTCATTTTGTGATGAATTTGTATTTGTTGCGGCGGCTGAAATTTTGCTTTCCTCTGGAAGTTTTGTCTCTTCAGTATTTTCATCGCTGAGTGAATCCATTGCATCAGAAGAAAAACGCATTTCAATTGAACCGTCTGTGTCAGAATCTGAAATTGAAAGAATTCTGTCCGCAATCAAGTCTGAGACGCGCGAAGTGTTCGTGCTTTCAACAAAAGAATTCAGAACTTGCGAAATGTCTGTGGCAACTTCAATTCCATCATACTGCGGATGTCCGTCTATGAGTTGCTGAGTGAACGTGCTGAACGAAAGGACTTTTACATTTTTTGTGTGGACTTTCGGGTCTGAAAGAATATTGTCAATCAGAAGCTCAAGGTTCAGGCCGTCAACAAAACTGAGCTCAAGGTTTGTCATCATAAGGATGATTTTTGGCACTTCGATTTCGTTGTTTTCGATTATTTCTGAAAGTTTGTACTTTAAAAGGGCAAGCTTTTCGCGGTTCAAGCCCTGCGCGATTTCAATAAAAATAATGTCGCCGTTGCGGTGAATGTCAAGCACGCACGGTGTTGAATCCATTGAGAATGATGTGTGAAGAATTTTCCCGATTGACTCAAAGAAAACATCAAATTTGATTGGTTTTATGAAATATTTATGGATTCCGAGTTTTGCGTAGGTTTCGATTATGCTTTTGTCCATTTTTGGTCCGGTCGCAATGGTCGGAATTCTTGAGGCGTTCGGGTCAGCCTTTATTTTTTGAAAAAGTTCCATTACTGCGTCTGGATCGTCAAATTCGTTTATGTCGATGATTACAAGATCAGGCAGGACAGACGTGATTTTTATAAGGGCATCGCGTTTTTCCTGCGTTATCACAACGTTGACTTTTTCCTCTGAAAGTTTGTTCTTTAAAAACTCCCGGAACATCGGAGGCGCATCGATAATGAGTACATTTTTCATAAATATATTCTATATCGATTTATAGCGTAATGCAAGTTTTAGAAATGTTGAGATGAAGTTTTGATTGTTCTGAAAGAAATTGAATAAGCTACCAGAAAAAGCGCGTCAATTCGCCATGCGGAGCGCAACAAGGTATCGGACTGCGCGATTTTTTCAAAATCGCTTGCCATCGCACCGAATAGCTCGGTTGCCGCTTTCTTTTTCTTCCCGCTTATTCAATTTGTCGATTCAGCATAAAACTGAAAATTTAAACTGTTATTTTTCGGCCTTGTATTTTTCTGGAATTCTTTCAATTCCCATTTCCGCAAGTTTTTTGTAGGAAGCTGGAATTGTTCCGATTTCCGCGTTTGAGAAAGTCGCAAGAATCTCGTCGAATTTCTGGTAGGCTTCATCGTATCGTTTTTGTTTAAGGTAAAGATGCCCAAGTTCGTAAGAAGCCTCGATATATGTTGCGGTATCCATTCCGTAGCGCTGGATTACGGCGTTGTAGTAAGTTTCAGCGGCAGTATAGTTTGAGATTTCAAGCGCATCCTGACCCATCTGTATAAGCTGAGTTGAAGTTGCGTCATCTGGAATTTTTGGAACTGAGTTGCAGGATGCGATAAAAATTCCGAAAGTCAAAACAAGAAAAAGTCTGATAGTTAATTTCATACGAACAGTTTATAGTTCAATCCATAAAAAGGCAATATTTTTTAGCTTGTCGGGCAAATTCGTTCTTGTTTATAGCTCTTTTTGGCTTTATAATAAAAACATATTTTTGCGGTCTTATAAATAACTGCAAATTTCTGGAGGAATTACAAAAAATGAAAAAGTTGTTTGCTGCGGCTGCTGCCCTTTGTGCGGTTGCCATTGGATTTTCAGGATGTTCAAAATCAGGTGATAAAAAAATCAAGATTGGTGTTATCCAGCTTGTGGAACATTCTGCGTTGGATGCAAACTATAAAGGCTTTGTTGACGGTCTTGCTGAGGCAGGTTACGTTGACGGGCAGAATATAAAGATTGATTACCACAATGCACAGGGCGAGCAGGTTAACTGCGTTACAATTGCTGAAAAACTTATCAATGACCGCGATGACTTGATTTTTGCGATTGCGACTCCGGCGGCTCAGGCTGTTGCAAACCTTACAAAAGACATTCCGATTCTTATTTCGTCGGTTACAGACCCGGAATCTGCGAAACTTGTTCAGAAAAATACAGCACCTGGCGGAAACGTTACAGGAACTTCTGACCTTACTCCTTGCGCTGCCCAGATGGAGCTTCTTAAAAAAATCGTTCCGAACGCAAAAACAGTGGGAATGCTTTATTGCTCAAGCGAGCAGAATTCTTATTTTCAGGTTGGGCTTGCAAAGGCTGCCTGCGATAAACTTGGCTTGAAATATATTGACGGAACTGTTTCAAATGCGAACGAAATCCAGCAGGTTGTTACAAATCTGTGCGGAAAAGTTGATGTTATTTATTCACCTACAGACAATATGATTGCTGCCGGAATGACTTTGGTTTCTCAGGTTGCAAATGAAAAGAAGATTCCTACAATCTGCGGCGAGGAAGGCATGGTAAAGGCTGGCGGACTTGCGACTTACGGAATCAACTATTATGAGCTTGGAAAACAGACTGCGAAAATGGCTGTGGAAATTCTCCGCGACGGAAAAAATCCTGCGGAAATGCCGATTGAATATCTTCAGAACTGCGATCTTACTGTAAACGAAGAAACTGAAAAGGTTCTTGGAATCACAGTTCCTAGAGACTAATTAATATTCAATCTTATTTTTGGAGCGCATGATGGCCGTTTTATTTGCGATGGAAGGTGCGGTTGCCCAGGGAATTCTTTGGGGACTTATGACACTTGGAGTTTATCTTACTTTTAGAATTTTGAACGTGGCTGACATGACCGTAGACGGAAGTTTCGCGGCTGGCGGAGCTGTTACAGCTATTCTTATTGTAAAAGGAATGAATCCTGTTCTTACTTTGCTGTTTGTTTTTATAGCAGGAATGCTGTGTGGTCTTGCAACTGGTTTTATGAATACTAAACTTAAGATAAATATTCTGCTTGCAAGTATTTTGACTCAGATTGCGCTTTATTCTATTAATATCCGCATAATGGGAAAAGCCAACACGCCGCTTTTGGGAAATTCCACAATGATGAGCATGCTGAAGGATTTTTCCGGCGGACGACTTACAACAACTTCTGTTTCGTTGATAATAGGGCTGGTTGTTGTAGGAATTATTATTGCCCTTATGTACTGGTTTTTCGGCACAGAAATTGGAAGTGCTGTGCGCGCGACAGGAAGCAATGAGCACATGGTTCGCGCTATGGGCGTAAACACAGACAATACAAAAATGCTTGGGCTTATGATTTCCAACGGAATGGTCGCGATGAGCGGCGCGCTTGTTGCCCAAAGCCAGGGATACGCTGATGTTGGAATGGGAACTGGAACAATCGTTATCGGGCTTGCAAGCATTATTATTGGTGAAGTTATTTTTGGCGCAAGATTCGGTTTTTGGTGGACGCTTTTGAGCGCGGTTTTTGGCTCGATTATTTACAGAATTGTGATTGCGGTGGTTCTTCAGCTTGGATTAAAATCGACAGACTTAAAACTTTTGACTGCCCTTATTGTTGCGGTTGCGTTAAGTGTTCCTGTTGTAAAAGCAAAAATTGACCGCCGCCGCCGAAGTCTGCCCGGAATGAATTTAAATGAAGAAGAAAACACGCGCCATGTTCAAGTAAAAAAACATGACGAAAAATAACAGAGGTCTGCAATGCTTAAACTTTTTAATATAACAAAGACTTTTAATCCTGGAACAATAACAGAAAAAAAGGCAATCCGCGGTGTAGACCTTGAAATTGATGACGGGGATTTTATTACCGTAATCGGTGGAAACGGAGCTGGAAAATCGACTTTGCTGAATATTATTGCCGGCGTTCATTACACTGATACGGGCTCAATTGTTTTGGATGGCGTTGATTTGACCGGCCGCCCTGAATACGAGCGTGCGAAATATCTTGGGCGCGTTTTTCAGGATCCTATGATGGGAACTGCCGCAAATATGTCTATAGAAGAAAATCTTGCGATGGCAATGCGGCGCGGAAAAAGACGCGGGTTGAGCTGGTATGTTCAGCCTGCTGAAAAAAAAGTCTACAAGGAAAAACTTGCGCTTCTGGATTTGGGGCTTGAAAACCGCATGAGCGCGAAAGTCGGGCTTCTTTCTGGCGGACAGAGGCAGGCTTTGACGCTTTTGATGTCAACTTTGCAGAAACCGAAACTGTTGCTTTTGGACGAGCACACGGCGGCCCTTGACCCGAAGACCGCAAAAAAAGTCCTTGAGCTTACAGAAGAATTTATTGCCCGCGACAATCTTACGGCTTTTATGGTAACGCACAATATGAAGGACGCAATCCGTTACGGAAACCGGCTTATTATGATGATGGACGGAAAGGTTGTTTACGACGTAAAAGGCGAGGAAAAGAAGAATCTTACGGTTGAGGATTTGCTCCAGAAATTCAGCATAAACGGCGAAGTGAACGACAAGATGGTTTTGAGCTGATTTATGAACAAATCAATGCAGAACACAACGTTGGTTTACATAGAAAAAGATTCGAAATATCTTATGCTTCACCGCACAAAAAAGCAGAATGACTACAACCACGACAAATGGATTGGAATTGGCGGAAAATTTGAGGAAGCGGAAAGCCCGGAAGAATGTATTCTGCGCGAAGCAAAAGAAGAAACAGGGCTTACGCTGAATGAGATGGAATACCGCGGGATTGTTACATTTGTAAGCGACGGAAATTTTACTGAATATATGCATATTTTCTGGTCAGACAGTTTTTCTGGTGAACTGGCTGAATGTGATGAAGGCGAACTTGAATGGGTTGAAAAATCCAGGATGAACGAGCTTCCGCACTGGAAAGGCGATGAGATTTTTCTGAAACTTCTTGAACTGCGCGTTCCGTTTTTTTCGCTGAAACTTGTATATGAAAAAGGAATTCTTTTAAGCGCAACTTTGAACGGCAAAAAACTTGAGATTTAATAATCTAAAATCTGAATTTTTTTAAGGATTTTGAAAGAAATTGAAAAAGCTTCCAGTCAAAAGCCAAGATTTGGCTATGGTGAAGTGTTTTTTAGGAAGAATTATTTCCGGTTTTACTCCGTAAAATCCTCAATAATTCTTTTATGCCATGCGGCAAAAGCCACTTCAAGGACGCCAAACTTGCCTTTTTCCTTCCGCTTTTTCAATTTATTTATTCAGAAAAAAATAAGATTTTCTACTTTTAACAGAACCAAATGATAAATTTGTGGCTTAAAACTTAATTGTGTAAAGAGTGCAAAATTGGTAAAATTATAGTGAAAAAAATGCGTTAGGGTATGGAGCCGCGCCGCAGGCGGCCACCTGAACGGGTTTGCAAAGCAAACTTAGTGAGGAGGCTGAGCGTAGCGGAATGGCGGAACACCCGGCCTGAGCGAGCGGAATGTAATGACGCGAGCGAGGGAAACGCCCATATAAACTTAAGGAGTTGTAAATGGCAGATACAATGCATGCTTTGCAGAAAAATCCAAATTGGAAAGGTCGTCGTGGTCCGGTTGTTCTGGTTATTATGGATGGCGTTGGATATGGAAAATATGTTGAGGGCGACGCGGTAAAGGCTTCTAAAATGAAGTATTTGGACTGGTTTACGGCTAATTGTCCGCACACAAAACTTAAGGCTCATGGAACTGCGGTTGGACTTCCGAGCGATGATGATATGGGAAACAGTGAAGTTGGGCACAATGCGATTGGTTGCGGTCGTGTTTTTGCTCAGGGTGCGAAACTTGTTGGTGAATCGATTAAGTCTGGTTTGATGTATCAGGGTGAAACTTGGAAAAAACTGATTAAAAATGTAAAGGACAAGAATTCTACTTTGCATTTTATCGGGCTTGTTTCTAACGGAAATGTTCACGGTCATATTGACCATCTTAAGGCGATGGTTGCAGAGGCTAACAAGGAAGGAATCAAGAAAATCCGCGTTCATGCGTTGCTTGACGGCCGCGATGTTGACCCGACTTCTGCGCTGACTTTTGTTACTCCGCTGGAGGAATATCTTGCTTCGTTCAAGGATTCTGATTACAGGATTGCTTCTGGCGGCGGACGAATGTTTATTACAATGGACCGTTACAATGCTGACTGGCCGATGGTTCAGCGCGGCTGGTATGCGCATGTTCTTGGCGAGGGACGTCAGTTTGAGTCTGCTACAAAGGCGATTGAGACTTACCGCGAGGAGCAGGCAGGTCTTTTGGATCAGGATATGCATGAATTTGTAATTGCGGAAAACGGAAAGCCTGTTGGAACTATTGAGGATGGCGATTCTGTTATTTTGTACAACTTCCGCGGCGACCGTGCCCTTGAAATTACAAATGCTTTTGAGGCTGGCAGTGAATTTAATCATTTTGACAGAAAGCGTGTTCCTGCGTGCGAGTATGCTGGTATGATGGAATACGATGGTGATGCGCACATTCCGCACCAGTATCTTGTGAATCCGCCGAGCATTGACCGCACAATGGGTGAATATCTTACAAAATCTGGTGTTCATCTTATGGCGATTTCTGAGACTCAGAAATATGGCCATGTGACTTACTTCTTTAATGGAAACCGCCAGGGAAAATTTGACGAAAAACTTGAGGATTATGTTGAAATTCCTTCTGATGTTGTTCCGTTTGAGCAGCGTCCATGGATGAAATGTGCGGAAATTACTGACAAAGTTATTGAGGCAATCAAGTCTGGAAAATATGACCACATCCGCCTGAACTATCCGAACGGTGATATGGTTGGACACACTGGTGTATTCAATGCGGTTGTTTGTTCAATGGAAGGAATGGATTTGCAGCTTGGTCGTCTTAAGGCGGCAATTGACGAGGCTGGAGGAATTTTGTGCCTTACAGCTGACCACGGAAACAGCGATGATATGTACGAGCACGCGAAAGATGGTTCTGTAAAATTGGACAAAAACGGTGAGCCGAAAGCTAAGACTTCTCATTCTTTGAATCCTGTTCCAGGAATTATCTACGACCCTGAATACAAAGGCGAATACGATAACACAAAGTTGAACGATGGTCTTGGAATTTCTAGCTGGCCGGCAACATTGATGAATCTTATGGGATTTGTTCCGCCTACAGATTACGACAAGTCGCTTATCAACTTGAAATAATTTTGTGCGAGCTTTTGCTTGTTCAAAATTTTGAGTGATTTTTAATAGAAAACTCCCGCGGTTTTTATGTTGCGGGAGTTTTTTGTTTGAATGGAGCCTTTGTTTCGATATTATTGTGGTGTACGTGGTGGTGGGGAATAGGCGAGGCTAGAAAACCGGATAACATTCAAATCCGGCGTTTTTCAGCTGGATTCCCATTGTGCTTTCGGTATTTTCGTCCACAACCACAAGAAAATAGGTTGTTCCGCTGGCTTTTGTCTCTGTCTGGATGTACGCTTTGAATCCTTTTGAAGTGACTTTGTCGGCAAATGTCTGGGCGTTCGTCTTGTCCCGGAAAAGTCCTAGCTGCTGATGCTTTGCTTTTGATTCTGTGGAAGATGATTTTTTTTCTGTTGAAGCGACGCTTGTGGTTTGAGATTCTGGCGTTTTTTCTGTTGCTGGTGCTGAGGATTTTGTTTCAGCGGAAGTTTGTTTTTCAGTGGAGATTTTTGGCGTTGCGGCGGTTTTGCGTGGAAGAAAATACCAGAACGGCGCTGGATAAATCTGGATTTTTCCGTTTACGATTCCGGTTTCCATTGAAGAAGGAAATTCTTTGTTCAATAAATCCGCATAGGAATTTTCCGCGGTTATGTACCACAAAGTAAGAAGGACAGACGGTTTTACGGATTTCATTGATTCAAGGTTCGCATAGGTTTTCAGCATTTCGCAGGGTTCTTTTAAATCTGAATCGTTTTGCGCCCTGCACAAGATTGCCCACTGCTCGTAAAGTTTGATTGTCGCCTGAATTTCTGTGCTTTTTGAATTCCGGACGGCCGAGTTAAGATAGTTTTCTGCGGTTTCCCAGTTTCCTCCGCTTAAGGCGCAGCGGATTGCGTCAAGAACAAGCCGTTCGCTGGATTTTTTAGGCATTCCTTCCGCATTGCCGGCCGCAATCCCTGCGGCTTTTGCAAAGGATTTTTGAGCCGCATCAAAATCTGCAGTTGCCTCCTGCAAAGAGCCTAAAAAAGCGTAAGCCGCGCGTTTTTCTGCCGGAACTGTGATTTTTTCTGCTTCTGCCACAACATACTGAACCACTTCCTGTGGAGAATCTTTTTTTATTGCGTTATCCGCGATTTTTTTTGCGGAAAGTTCTTCTGAAAATGCGGCTGCGCTAAAAGCAAGAACTGCTAGCTTTGCAAGAATTTTTCTCATCAGTTGCTTCCTGTGTTGTTGCTGTTTGTTGGATTTTCAGTTTTTGTTTCATCTTTCTGTTCTGTTTTTGGTTCGTCGTGTTTTTCCGCCGGATTATTTTTAGAATCATCTTTTGCAGAAACTTTTTTTTCTTTTGGTTCTTTTATCTTTTTCGCCTTTTTGTTTCTGTGGATAAGCGCAAACGGCAGGGAACAGAGCATTCCGATTGCAAATGAAACCAGAATTGTAAAAAAGACCGGAATGTTCTTGAAAGTGTAAAAAACAAGGCTTACATCGCATTTGTTGTCAAGGTTGAATCCTGCAAAAAATGCGATAAAAACAATTCCGATAATAATTGAAATCAAATTTGCTATCATAATCTTCTCCAAAAGTATGTGTGAGTGTGTCGCAACCTGCGGTTGCTTACGAGTTTACATTCGTAAACTCGCATAATAGGCATCTAACGCTTTATTACTTCTCCTTTGAATGTGTGGCCATTTAACGCAGTTATTTTAACATAGATAAACGTTCCAATCAAAGATTTGTCGGCGGCAAAGCTTACTTTTTCGTCCTGGGCGGTTTTGCCTAAAAGTTCGTTTTTGTTGTCGCGGGTTACTCCTTCAACAAGAACTTTTGCGGTTTGCCCCACGCGTTTTTTCATCTGCTCGTCCGTATGAATCATCTGAAGGTCAATTACGCGCTGAAGCCGTTCCTTTCGCACATTTTCTGGAATCTGTTCCCATTTTGCGGCCGGAGTTCCTTCGCGCGGATTGTAATAATACATGCAGGCAGACTCAAAGCGGACCTGATTCATAAGATCGAGCGTAAGCTCAACATCTTCTTCTGTCTCTGTCGGAAAACCCATCATAATGTCTGTTGTAAGCGAAACATCCGGGATTTTTGATTTTATCCGTTTTACAAGCTCAAGATATTGCTCTCGCGTGTACTGGCGGTTCATTTTTTTTAGGACTGAAGAAGATCCGTGCTGGACCGGAAGCGCAATGTGATGGCAGATAAGGTCATTTTTTGCGATAACGTCAATCAGCTCATCTGAAAAATCTTTTGGATTGCTGGAAAGAAAGCGAACCCAGCCGATTGTTGAATTTATTTCCTTTAGATGGTCAACAATAATTTGGAGCAGGGTTGAAAAATTAATCTCTTTTCCCTGATAAGTTGATTTGTAGCTGTTCACATTTTGACCAAGAAGCGTAATGTCCAGAACCTTGTATTTTGTAAGAACATCAAGTTCGTGGAGAATTTCTTCAACCGGGCGGCTTATTTCACGGCCACGCACATAAGGAACGATGCAGTATGTGCAGAAATTGTTGCAGCCGTGCATAATCGGAACAAAAGTTGATTTTGCGCCCTGCTCATAAGAAACCGATGCGAATTTGTATTTTTCTGTGTCATCAATCTGGATGCGCTCTTTTTTTTCTTCAACAGCGGTTATTATGTCACCAAAATGATGTTTTGCATAAGTTCCCACAACATAATCAATTACCGGCCATTTTTTTTGAAGCGAACCCAAAAGACGTTCCGCCATGCAGCCCATTACAACAACGGTGATTGGAACCGGATGTTCCTGCACAAGCTTTGTTGCTTTTTCAAAAGATTTGTATTTTGCGAATTCATTTTTGTTCCGGACAGCCTTTAATCCAGTGAAATAGCCAAGTCGGCCGAAAATTCTGTTTTCGGCACTGGCGCGGACTGAACAAGTATTGATTATAGCCATATCCGCAGTCTCGGCGTCCTCTGATTTTTCCCATCCGCGGGCAATAAGAAGCTGCTCGACCGCCGCAGACTCGGCAAGATTCATCTGGCATCCATAAGTTTCAAAATAATACTTCATAAGATATAGAATTATATAGAAAAAATATGAATTATGGTATACGTGGACTGAATGTTGAGGTTTTTACTGAATAAACAAATTGAATAAGCGGGAAGAAAAAGCAAGCGGCAACCGAGCCATTCGGAGCGATGGCAAGCAATTTTTGAAGAAAATTGCGCAGTCCGATACCTTGTTGCGCTCCGCATGGTGAATTGACGCGCTTTTTCTGGTAGCTTATTCAATTTCTTATCAGAAGAAATTGAATCAAAACTCAACCTTTCATCACATCTTCACTTCGTTTGTGAGTTCTGCGCCTTCCATGAACGCTTTTACGTTTCCTAGCGTTACATCTGCAATGTTTGAAAGAGCTGTTGTTGTAAGGAATGCCTGATGTCCGGTGATAATCACATTAGGGAACGTCAGAAGCCTTGCCAAAACGTCATCTGTTATTACTTCGCCGGAACAGTCCTTAAAGAAAAATGCGCTTTCCTCTTCGTATACGTCAAGGGCAGCTCCGCCGATATATTTGTGCTTTAGCGAATGAACCAGAGCCTTTGTGTCAATCAAAGCTCCTCGTCCAGTGTTGATGATTACCGCGTCATTTTTCATTGATTTCAGGTTGTCGTGGTTCACAATATGGTAAGTTTCGTCTGTGAGCGGGCAGTGAAGGCTAAGGACATCGCTTTCCTTGAAGATTGTCGGAGTGTCAACGTATTTGAATCCTTTTTCTTCTGCCCATTGAGTGTTCTGATAAGGGTCGCAAAGGATGATTTTCATTCCAAATCCAGAAAGAAGCTCCGCCATAATCCGTCCGATTTTTCCGGTTCCATAAATTCCTGCGGTAAGTCCATAAAGTTCCCGTCCGGTCAGCCCTTCAAGGTTGAAATTTGCGGTTTTTGTGCGCACATAAGCCTGTGGAATGTGGCGTGTAAGCGAAAGAAGAAGCGAAACCGCGTGCTCGGCAACTGCGTGCGGCGAATAGGCTGGAACGCGCAGGATTTTTACTCCATATTTTGCCGCGGCCTTTAAATCAACATTGTTGAATCCGGCACATCTAAGCACAATGAGTTTTACGTTTTCTTCTGCCAAAGCTTTGATAACCGCCTCATTTGCGACATCGTTTACAAATATGCAGACAGCGTCAAAACCTTTTGCCGAAAAAACAGTTTTTTCAGTCAACTTAAACTCAAAAAAATCAAATTCAAACCCGAATTTCTCATTTGATTTCAAAAGCGCGCTTTTATCATAAGAGCGTGTGTCGTAAACAGCGATTTTTGCTTTCATACAAAGTTCCTCCGGCGAATAAAATCTATATAAAGAATAATATCAAAAACCCATAAAGGCAAATTTATTAATTTTCATTCTTCTGCACATTGAAAAGATTGAGATTTCATAAAATTATGCATATAATTTTTATAATGTTTTATCCATTTGTT
>CAVBXG010000057.1:0-16418 GCA_963599585.1 bacterium | reverse complement strand
GGTCAGGAAAAGACAGAATAATATTTTTTGGCGGAAACGACGAAATTTCAATCATATTAAAAGAATATTACGGCTGGTATTATGACCGCGCTGTTGAACCGAAAGAATTCTCCAGCATCCAGGAACGAAAAAGAAATGCGGCGACACAAAAAACCGGGCACGATTACAAAGTCAGCTTTGAAAAAATTCAGAACGCCGTAAATGCCTGGGAAATGACAATCTTTATTGATGAAAAAACAAAATCGGTGATTCCAGTCGCATTGATAGATGACAAAATTTATCTTGATTTTCTAGTAAAAGCAGATTCAGAAAACCAGAAAGAAACAAAAACTTCTGAAGAAAATTTTTCTGAAAATTCCATGGCAAACGAAAAAACAGAAAAAAATCCATTAAACGGATATTGGCAAGGCTTGAACAGCGAAAATTCCATCAGGATAAGCCAAAGAAACAGCAAAGAAAACATAATCTCATGGTTCATAACAGAAAACGGCGCGTATCAGCTTAGATTCTGGAGCACAAAAATGCCACACGAAGATTCAAAAGCGGTTTTTGCAGACAACAACACGCTTTACACAATAAACAAACAGATTTTCTCGGCAGGAACAAATTACACTTGCGTAAGCGGAAAAGGCACAAATATCAGAAATGTTGAAAAATATGCGGAATTTCCGCTTGAATACAAACTTGATGAAAGCGGAAAAATTATCGCGCTCGAAAGTCCGTTTCTTTCAAAAGTTGAAGGAAAAAATTCCGCCAAAAACCTTATGGAAATCGTGGAGCAGGCAAATTCAAGACGCAAAAAAGATCCGCCGTCGCTTTTCCCGGAAAACGAACTTGACTGGCACTGGGAACTTATAAATCAACTTGAAAAAGGAAACCCGATAATAGAAAAAGTCCGCGAAAGACAACGGAATTTCGGACCGCGCCCGGGCGATTTTCAAAAATAAAACCAGACACGCAGAAAATCACACAAAAAATCACTTTTCACGGCTTTTGAAAAACAGTAAACTTTTTAGAATATGATTACATATCTTGCAAAAATCGGCGAGCTTATGCTAAAAGGCTCGAATCTTAAAACTTTTGAAAAGTTGCTTTACTCAAACACAAAAACGTATTTAAAAGGACTGAATCTTAATGTTCAATGCCACGCAGGACGGCTTTACATTGACTGCGAGGAAAAAGACTCCGCCGCTGTTGAAGAGACTCTGAGTCATCTTCTGGGAATAACCGGCTGGGCAAAAACTTTAACCTGCGAAAACGACTTGAATGAAATAAAAAAATGTGTGCGGAAAATCGCGGAGACAGAAAAAGAGCTGAATCCAAAGATAAAGACATTTAAAATTGAGGCGCGCCGCGGAGACAAGCGTTTTCCATTGAATTCTTTTGAAATAAACTGCGAATGTGGAGCGGCTGTATGCGACGACGATTTTCTTGAAGTTGACGTGCACAATCCTGACATAAGAATTTTTGTTGAAGTGCGGGAACGGACTTTTGTGTACAGCGATGCAAAAAAAGGAAACCGCGGTCTGCCAGCTGGTTGCAGCGGATTGGGACTTCTGCTGCTTTCTGGCGGAATTGACTCGCCTGTTGCCGGATACAGAATGATGCGCCGGGGAATGAAAATCGAGTGCGTTTACTTTCATTCCTATCCTTACACTTCAGTTGAAGCGCAAAAAAAAGTCGAGGAACTTGCCGCAAAACTTTCGCAGTTCGGGCTAAAGACATATCTGAACATAATTCCGTTCACGGATGTTCAGATGAAAATAAAACAGAAAGTTCCGGAAGAATGGTCAACGCTTATGCTCCGTGTCTGCATGATGAAAGTTGCAAATATGCTTGCAAAGAGGATTGAAGCGGACTGCATTGTTACCGGTGAAAGCCTTGGGCAGGTCGCAAGCCAGACTATTGAAAACATGAATATAACAGAACATTTTGCTGAATATCCATTGCTGCGTCCTCTTGTCGGACTTGATAAAGAAGAAATAATGCAGACCGCGGAATTCATCGGCACATACAACACTTCGATTCTTCCGTACGAAGACTGCTGCGTTCTGTTCAGCCCGAAACATCCTGTCCTGCGCGGACGGATTGAGGATGCAGAACGAATTTACAATGAGCTAGACGCGGAGGAATTAATCAGGGAATCCTATGAAAAACGCGAAATCAAGCGTTTCGAACTGGGGAAAGAAATTTAGCCGCGACTTTTGAGGCATCAGTATCAATTCTGATGCTGTCAAAATTCTTTTGCATATCAGAAGAAAAATTCTCATCATTTAAAATCTCATTGATTTTCTTATAGATTTTTCTTGCGCTCTGAATAAAATATCCGACGTTATTATTAACCGCAAAACGCATATTTCCAAGTTCCTGGTTATGAATGTAGCGGCTGATAATAACTGGTTTCCTAAACGAAAGAACTTCCATCAAAGTTGCAGGACCGGCTTTTATCACGGCGCAATCGCAGATTTTCACAAGCTCATCAAAATAGTCAACAAAACCAAAAACGTGCAGGTCGAGTTTTGGATGCGCAATCCGCAAAAGAGTCATATTCCGCTTTTTCACAACATCCCTTCCGCAGATAATCGCTGTGGCAAAATTTGATTTATGAAGAATGCACTGGTTCACAATTTCTGTAGCACCGGGAAGCCCTTCACCGCCGCCAACAAGAAGAAGAACTTTTTTGTCCGGGTCAAAACCATGTTTTATTTTCAGGAGCCGGATTTCTTCTGGAGTCTGCGCACGATTCCGGAATTTTTCGTTCATCAAAAAAGGAATCACCGTTATATTTTCAGGCGGAATGCCACATTCTTTTACGCCAATCTGCTTTGCCTCTTCTGAATAAACCATATAATTCAGATTTTTTTCATAAAACCAGCAATGCGGAACCGTAAATGGATCGGTTACAATGACAGTGAAATTTATATTCCACGGAATGTTTTTTAACACATCTTTTACAAACGGAGTGACACCAAAGTGAAAACAAACAATATCCGTTGGATGCTCTGTTAAAATCATCTTTCTAAGATGATGACGGGCTTCTGGACCGATTATATAATTCAAAAGGCTCTGAAGCCATCTGTGCTGTCCTAAATCGTAAACAAGAGGAAAAAGTCCGTGGATAAAATTCAATGAATAATTGTATCCTTTTTCAAAAATAAGATGACCAAGTCCGTGCCGGCTGTAACCGATTTCCATCTTGATTTCAACATTCGGATCAATTTGCTTCATTGAGTTTGCAAGCACCTTTGCGGCTGATTTATGCCCTGCGCCTGTATTTAAATATAGAAATAAAAATTTCCTGTTAGCCATTAAAAAGTGATTTTTACTCCTGCTCTGAAATAATGATTATATGAATTATGAAGATGATTCTGCCACTTCTCTTTTTCTGCATCTAAAATTTCTTCTGTGGCTTTTCTTTCTTCATCTGTTGAATATGCCAGATTTGTATAGTTTCCTGTGAAAATTCCATCATCAACGCCATCATTTTTTATAAATTCAAACGTGTAGCCAATTCCAAATGAAACTGATGAATATTTTTTTGAGTAAAAAGTGTATTCAATATCAATTCCAGCCTGCATCGTATACATCAAATCATCCTGAAGAAGAAATCCAGTCTGATCTTTTGCTGAATCAAGATTTTGCGTGTTCTGTGCCAAAGTTGTGTTTGTATATGCAGTTCCATCAAGTTTCAGAATATCCTCGTAATCCCAGTCTTCATATTGGTTTCCATGGCGGGAATATGCGGAAATTGTTGAAATCTTTAAATTCTTTGTAGGCTTAAAATTCAACGTCATTGAAACGCGGTCAGAATTCGGAAGCAAATCCGTTCCAATCGGCGCGCCGAAACTTGTGTAATCACGGTAATTGTATTTTTTATCAATCGTATCGTAAGCGGTAAAAGTATAAGGCGTTACAAGTGTGTAATCAACAGAAATCAGACTTGCAATTGAATCAAGCGGAGTATACGTGAAACCTGTCTTAAATGCAGTCCTGATTGCGGCATCATTCCATTTTAACTTGATGAAATTTTTTGCCTGTAAATCGTTCAGCAAAAATTCAGTGTTCCAGGACAAGCAAGGCATAGGTTTTACTTCAATTTTTGTGCCTGCAAAAACTGACTCGCCGCTTCCATCCGCAAGCGCAACAATTGCCCACGGAACTGGAGTTAAAAACGAAGGATTAAACTGTCCGCCAAAAACAGCCCCTTCAAAATATGCGATATTCAATTTTCCTTTCATAAACGGAACGTTTACAGAATGAAAGGCAAAAAATTTGTCATAGGAAAAATCAGTCTCGTTTCCTTTATATTTGCAGGAAGCGCCTGTTAAGCCGAAAACCTGCGCATACTGGAAAAATTTTCCCTCATAATTGAATGTGCCGTTCAGAATTTGCCGGGAATTCGGGGAAAGAATCAGGTTATCTTCCGGAAAAAGCCCATATCCAAGCGAGTTAAAACCAAAAGTTCCGTACAGTTCCTTGTTTCCCACAGAAACATTTCCAGCAAAATCCATAAGCAAATCAATATCGCCGGCATTGAAACTAAAAGGCTCAATCACAGACAAATCAGAATTTGACATATAGCGCGGAAGAACATCACAAGAATTTATAAAAGAGCTTTGTCCTTGAAGCTCAGCGGATAAACCGAATCCGACGAAATCTTTTACCAGAATATCAGAAGAAAAATTCAAATCTCCTGTTGCCTGATGAAAATTATTGAAACGCTCGGCTTCCTTATTTTCTGTGTTTTCAAGCGAATAGATTTTTCCAAAATAATTTCCAGAGGAAGAAATGCGCCACGGCTTTCCAAAAAATTCCTTATAATATTCAGAAGCCCTTTCCTGCTCAGCAAGCTCGCCGTCTTGAATCACAGTTTCGAGCATATTTTTTACAATATTCAAGGGATATGGCTTTAGCTGAGGAAGTCGTTCCACGTAACCCTTCTGATACCAGCTGACCGCATCTGAATAAAATTCTTCCCGGGGATTTACGCTGATTTGTGAAAAAACACCCGCAACAAAGAGAAAAAGAATTGAAAAAACAAGAATATTTTTTTTCATCAGAAATTCCAAACAATTTTTTATGGCGCAGAATTATCAAAAAACTCAATTTCTGTAGAATTCTGCATTATTCTTATTTTACTTATTTATTGAATGATTTACAAGTTAAGTGATAAGATAGAGGCGATTTATGAAAGCTCAGGAAAAAAATTTAATCTTCAATCTTTTAAAAGCGGCAAGCGACAATTTTTACGGCTACACTTCCCCGGAATTTATGGAAAAACCTGAGTTCACGGATGACAAGGAATTTAAGGCAGACGAAAAAAGCGAGAATCTCAATCTTGAAAAAGCTGAAAACGCAAAAATGCCGGAAACAACAGATTTTCCGCAAGTACAGAACGAAATTCCTGAACAAATTGCAAAACCTGAAAAAACAGAAAAAAACGAAGAATCTGAAAAAAAACAGACGGATGGAAATTCAGCTCCGCACGGAATGACAATTGAAATTCTGAACAAAAAAATCCTTGAATGTTCAAAATGCCGGCTCAGCCAGAAAAGAACACACATTGTTCCAGGGCAAGGCGTTGAGCATCCGGATGTGCTTGTAATCGGCGAAGGTCCGGGCGAAGAAGAGGATAAACAGGGACTTCCATTTGTCGGACCGGCGGGAAAACTTTTAGACAAAATGCTGAACGCAATCCAGCTGGACCGCTTTGTAAACTGCTACATCGCAAACACTGTAAAATGCAGACCGCCCTACAACCGCGACCCGCAAAAAGACGAGGCGGAAACCTGCCGTTCATTTCTGGATGCGCAGATTGCAATTCTAAAGCCAAAAATGATTCTCGCAGTCGGAAAAGTCGCAGTCAGAAATCTTTTGAAGATTGAAGGGGAATTTTCTTTAAATCGTTACCGCGGAAAAATCTACGAGTACAACAAAATTCCTCTGATTGTAACATATCATCCGAGCGCGCTTTTACGTAATATTGAATTTAAAAAGCCTGCATGGGAGGACCTGAAATTCTTCAAGTCAAAAATTCTTACGCTTTCGCCTGATTACGCAAAGGATTTTCAGCCTAAATGAAATATCTACAGATTGTACTGAACATTCCGTTGAACCAGACTTTCACCTATTCATGGCAGGCTGACGAAAAATCCGTTCCGGAAGAAACGCCGGAAACAGGAAAAAGAGCCGAAGTCCGCTTTGGAAACCGCAAGATGACAGGATTTATTGTTTCAGTAGACGATGAAATTCCAAAAGACTGCCCGGTTTCTGCTGAAAAAATCCGTTCTGTAACAAGAATTTTAGACAAAGAACCTTTGTTCACGCCGGAAATTTACGAGTTTGCCACATGGATTTCAAGATATTACATCTGCTCAATCGGCGAGGCGGTTTTCTCGATAATTCCTTCCCGCGCAAAACGCGAAGTAAGCTGTCCCGGATTTTCTTTTGAGGACGACATCACCGCAAAAACAACAAACCAGCTCAGCGACGAGCAAATCAACGCAGTCAATGCTGTCCTAAAGTCCGCGGAAAAACAAAGCGTTTCGTACCATTATCTTTATGGACCGACCGGCACCGGAAAAACCGAAGTATTTCTTCAGTGCGCGGAATGGTTCCTGAACCAGGGAAAAGGCGTTATTTATCTTGTTCCAGAAATCGGGCTTACTCCGCAAGTTGTAAAAGCCGTCACGGCAAGATTTGGAAACACTGCCGCCGTTTTACATTCCGGGCTTACGCCAAGCCAGAAACTAAGCGAATGGCGAAGAATCATGCACAAAGAGGCGCGGATTGTGGTCGGCGCAAGAAGTGCGGTTTTTGCGCCAGTTCCAGATTTGGGTATGATAATAATTGATGAGGAGCACGACGGTTCGTACAAATCCGGGGAAACGCCACGCTACCACGCAAGACAGGCGGCGATGCACCGCTGCAGTGCGTTGGGGATTCCTTTGCTTATGGGAAGCGCCACGCCGAGCGTTGAGGCATGGCAACTGATGAAAACCGGGCGTTTAATCCGGCATACGCTCACAAAAAGACTTGCGGGCGGCGCAATGCCGAAAATCCACATAATCGACCTTTCAAAGACAGAAAATTCCGGCTGCATAAGCGATGAGCTTGCGGAAGAAATCAGAAAAACTGTTGGGCAAAAGAAGCAGGCTATTTTATTCTTGAACCGGCGCGGATTCACTCACTTTTTCAGATGCAATTCATGCGGATACGAGATAAAATGCAAGAACTGCTCTGTTCCGATGACATATCACAAGACCGAAAACCGGCTCAGATGTCATTATTGCGGCTGGTCAATCCAACCGCCAAGCTCATGCCCGCAATGTTCAAGCCTTGATGTTGGCTACAGCGGATTCGGAACTGAATACATTGAAACAGAAACCCGCACAAAATTTCCGAACGCAAGAATCCTAAGAATCGACACTGATGCTTTGACAAAAAAGGGCGAGCTGCAGGAAAAACTTGATTCCTTTAGAAACGGCGAATACGACATAATGCTTGGAACGCAGATGGTCGCAAAAGGACTGAATTTTCCGAACCTTCAGCTTGTCGGCGTTGTTCTTGCCGACACAGGACTTCATATGCCGGACTTTAGGGCAAGCGAGCGCACATTCAGCCTGATTACTCAAGTTGCAGGACGTGCCGGAAGATATTTTCCAGACGGAAAAGTTTTTGTGCAGACTTACAATCCGTACAAAGAGCCTATAAAATATGCCTGCTCTGGTGAAATCGAGGCTTTTTACAATTACGAGCTGGAAACCCGGAAAATTCTGGGATTTCCGCCGTTCAGCAGGCTCGCCCGCCTTGTTTTCAGAAGCGCAAAACAAACTCTCGCGGAAAAATTTGCAAATGATTCAGTTGAAATCTTAAAAAAATTCTGCGGAAAAAACACTGATGTAATCGGTCCTGCCGAATGCCCGATTTTAAAAATCAGCCAGAATTTCAGATACCAGGTGATTCTCCGCGGACTTGACATCCGGGCAATGCAGCAGGCAATCGCAAATCTGATGTACAACTACACTCATCCGGCTTCTGTCTACATTGAATTCGATATTGATCCAGTCTCGCTCTTGTAATTCCTAAACATGGCGGCGGATTCCGTCAAACTTTATGTCGTACAGAAAAAGTCCCTTTGCCGGCGCAGTCGCTCCAGCTTTCGCGCGGTCCTTTGCCTCCAGAATTTTCTGAAAAGAATCTTCCGGCGCGTTAGTTTTATCAAGATTTATGAGCGTTCCAGTTATTGTCCGAACCATTTTCCACAGAAATGCGTTGGCTTCAATCTCAAAGACAACAATATCCTTGCCGTCAGGAAAAGATTTCTGCCTGAAAAAACGCGCGCCCTCCAAATATCTGAAAGTTGAAAGACTTTTATCACCGCTGGCGGCAAAAGACGCGCAGTCAATTTCCCCGGAAAGACATCTGCAGTAATTGTTAAGGCGCTCGATATTCGGCTCATAATTCACGAACCACGAAAAACGGTTGTTGTTCGCAAGAATATTTCCTGGCGTTAGAAAATATCTGTAGATTCGGCTGGTTGCGCTTAGCCGTGCGTTAAAATCCTCTGGAACTTCACATGAGCCGGTAATACGAATATCCTGCGGCAAAAAAGTATTAAGAGCGCAGATGTATTTTTCAACAGGAATTGAATCAATCGGCGAGAAAAAATTCGCTTTCTGCGCAACCGCATGAACGCCGCTGTCAGTTCTTCCAGAGCCATAAAGCGTTACCGGCGTTTTATGCAGTTTTTCAAGGGCATTTTCAACTTCACCTTGAACAGTGCGGAAAACATTTTTTTTGTCTGCTGAATCCTGACGTTGCCATCCGCAAAAATCAGTTCCGTCATACGAAATTGTAAGAAGAATATTACGCACAGTCTGCCCTTTTATTAAAATTCATCGTCGTTGAGTTCTTTTGTAAGCAAATCATAAAGATTTCTAGCTTTTTCAAGAAGCGGTCCCGGCTTATTCTTAGACGATTTTCCAAGTCCGAAAATTCTCGCGATCGCCGTTTTTGACTCGGAAAGTTTCTTCAGCCTGAGCTGCAAATCTTCCTGCTGCCCATATTTATATTCAAGAAGCCCGCAAAGATAAATCACGCCGTCCCAGCCATAATTCTTATCCATGTCAGGACCAAAATTATTCAAAGTTGAACTTTTTTCAGTCCTTGAAGTTTCACACACAATCGCCTGCTGATAAAAAAACAACGCCTTTCGGTACATGACATCAGAAATATACTTAAAATTGTGCTCAGGAACAGCCATATCAAGCTCGCGGGTAAGCCAGGCCATCCGCAAGGAAAGAAACGCGCTTTTCATAGTAGGAAGATGATCCGCCGGCATTTTGCTGTAAGTAAGAAGCGCAAGATAATACATGGCGCAACCATCGTACAAAGTCCTTTCTTTTTTCAGATTGAAATGAGGAAAAATCGTCTCGCATTTTTCGCGGCGTTCTTCCCGGGAATCAAAAAGCGCATCCGTTGTGTTTTTGTCGCGGAGTTCCTTAAAATCGCTCCAAATCAACGCAGTATAACAGTTTGGGCAAGCTCCAATTTCATAAATCAACGGATAAATCCGCCCGAATTTCGCGGAAGGCTCAAAAGTTCTGTGCAAATCATCAGAAAGTTTTCCGGCAATCATTCGTCCGTTTCCGCTGAGCATCACTTCTTTTTCAAAAGTTTTTTTGCAGACCGGGCAAGTGCATTTTTCCTTTGACCAATATGAAATCGCAGGTTTCTTTTTTTCGCCGGCAGCAGTTGATTTTTTTACGACAGACACTTGTTCCGCTCCTAGATTTTTTCAATGATTAAATACGCAACCGCATATTCTTTTTCATGACTTAATGATATATGAATTTTCGCATTTCCGCATTTTTTTTTTAATAAATCTAAAGCCTCATTCTGAAGAATCAGTTCCGGCTTTCCAAATTCATCATTTTTCACAAAAACATCCTGAAGCTTAAACTCCGCAAGCCCTGTTCCAATCGCCTTGCCAAACGCCTCTTTTGCCGCAAAACGCGCCGCATAATGTTCCGCTGATGCCTGAATTGAGCCGCAGGAATTCATTTCGGCAGGATTAAAAAAGCGTTGAACCATTTTTCCGTCCTGAAGCCATCTTTTTATGCGGTCAACTTTTACAATATCAATTCCGATTCCGTATATCATTCAGCCTTCTTTTCAGATTTTTCCTGCAAATCTGATGTTTCCGAATTTTCTGATTTTCCAGTGTTTTCAGATTCCTGGGCGTTCTCCGCCTCTGAAGAAATATTTTCCGCGGCTTTTTCTGAAATTTTCACAAATACAGTCTCAGAGGATTTTGATTCAACTTTAATTCCATTTGGAACATAAAATTCCAAAGGAATTTCATATTCGCCAGCCTCAGAAATATTTTTCAGATTTGCAAAGACAACGCCTTTTGCCGGATTAAAACCATCCAAATCCAAGACCGCGCCAGATGCAGAAAAATCAACTTTCGGAAGTTCCGTTGAAATCTCAAATTTTTCGTCAAGATTTAAAACTTCAGGAACAATTTTCTCATATTTCCGGGTTTCCTCAACAGGCTCAATTTTTACAGTAACTTTGAAATCGCTTTCTGGAAGAATTTTTATTTTTGAGTTAAAAGCCGTGTCAAGTTTAACATCAAGGGAAAAACTGGTCGCCGCACCATCAACAATAACTTTTTTTGTATAAATATGCTTTGTTTTTTCAACAATTCTCGAAGGTCCTACAACTTTTACAGTCGCAGGAGAAACATCAAATTTTGAAATTTTATATCCGTAGGCTGGAGTTCCAGACGGAGCAACTTCAATAGGAATATATTTCAATATTTTTTCATCAAGAAGGACATTCACCGTCTCTGTTTTTACGCGGCACTCAAACGTGTCAAGAAGCTCAAGTTTTTCAGAGACAGAAACTAAAACCGGAACTGTATATTCGCCAGGCTCTGTAAAATTATTCAAGTCAACTTTCGCAGAAAAATCGCTTTCCTGAACAAAAGCCATATTTTCCTTTGTTGTTGTGACCAAAACTTTCACAAATTTCGGAAGATTCGCGGCCGGCATCATAAGCCCTTCAGCTTCTACGGAAAGAGGAACTGTAAAAGTCTTTTTCTGCAGCGAATTTGTTCTATTATAAATGTAAAGAAAGAACGCAAGAATAAGACATATAACTTTTGCGGCCCAGTTATTTGAAATCCGGTCAATCAGCTTGTTTATGTTCATCGATTGTGTCCTCCATATTGAATGAGTCCGGAGTGATTTCCAGAAGATTCTCAAGAATTTTTGTCAAATCTTTTACAGAAAGGTCATAATGAAGTTTTGAATCATAAGCAAGGCTCAATGCGCCAGTCTCCTCGGAAACAACAAGAACAACCGCGTCAGAAACCTCTGAAAGTCCAAGAGCCGCACGGTGACGCGTTCCAAACGTTTTTTTGATGTCATACTGCTCGCTTAATGGCAAGAAACATCCGGCGGCAACAACTTTTCCACCTTGAATGATGCAAGCTCCATCGTGCAAAGGCGTATCCATTCCGAAAATTGTAACCAGCAGACTAGAAGAAAGATCCGCATCCAGCTTTGTGCCAGACTGGATTATGTCATCAAGTTTTGTGTGCCGCAAAAAAACCGCAAGCATTCCTCGTTTTTGTTTTGAAAGCATTTCCGCGGCAATAAGAACCGAGTCAACATAAGTATGCTTTGAGCGGTGTCCGAACGCAAACCACTGATTCTGCCCCAGCCGCAAGAAAAGTTTTCTGACCTCAGGCTGAAAAACAATCGCAAGCCCGATAATTATCACAGGAGCAGCAGTCTGGAAAATCCACAGCAAAGTGTCAAGTTTTAAAAGGAAAGCCACAAAATAAGAAATCAAAAGAATTACAGCCGCCTTTAAAATCTGAATGCTGTTTGTTTTTACCATAACCTGATAAGCCTTATACAAAACGAATGTGATAAAACCTATATCAAGAACTGGCCGCACAAAATTATAAACCGAAAGAATGCTGTCTATGTCAATTGCTTTCACTTTTGTCCCCTGATTTTTCTATCTATTAATATACTCCAAGACTTTCAAAGTATCTACAGTTTCTTTCACATCATGAACGCGCACAAGCTCCGCGCCGTACATCACGGAAATCAAGTCCGCGGCCAAAGTTCCTGCCAGTCTGTCCGGAATATCGCGCCCTGTAATCTGTCCGATGCAAGTTTTTCTGGAGAGCGCCATAAGAATCTTGTATTTTTTTCCGCAAAGCTCGCCAATATGCTTTATAAGCGCAACATTTCCATCAAGATTTTTTCCGAAACCGATTCCTGGGTCAACAATAATTTTTTCCGGGTCGATTCCGGCTTTTTCCGCAAACGAGCATCGTTCCAGAAGATAACTGTTCACCTCGTTAAAAATATCTTTGTAATCTGTATTCGCCTGCATTTCAGAAGGAATTCCCCGCTTGTGCATCAAAATAACAGGAATTTTTGTCTCTGCGCAGAAAGCTGGCATTTCAGAATCGTCCTCCAGCGCGGAAATATCGTTCAGAATATCAGCACCAGCTTCAAAGGCAGCCTTCATGACATTCTTTTTTCTTGTGTCAACAGAAATCGCAATGTCTGAAGATTTCCTTATTTTCTCGATAACTGGAACAATGCGGCGGATTTCCTCATCTTCGGCAACATATTCACTTCCAGGGCGGGTCGATTCACCGCCCACATCAATTATATCCGCGCCCTCGTCTATCAGCCGCAACGCCTCGTCAGCTCCACCACGGCTTCCTTCCCAGAAAGAATCGTTTGTGGCGTTCACAATTCCCATAACAAACGCAGGAAGTTTTGTAGTTATAGTTCTGTCGAGAAGTTTCAGTTCAATCATTTTTTCCTCTTTTTACTTTTTTAAGATTTCAAGCGCAGCTTCACGCAGATTCTCAGGAGCAAGTCCCGCCTGCTCAAGAACCTGATTTCTTGTTCCCTGATGATAAAATTCCTCCGGGAAAGCCTTTATCGCAATTTTTTCAATTCCATTTTCCGCGCAAAGACGGGCAAGCTCCTCGCTGATTCCGCCGGTTTTCATTCCGTCCTCAACAAAAACAATTCCGTCGTAATTTTTTGCAAGATCCAGAAAATATTCTTCATCAAAAGGTTTTATAAACCGCAAGGAATAAATGTCGCAAAGAATATTGTCAAATGAAAGAGAGCGTGAAGCCGTTAAAACCTCAGAATACATTCCGCCGGTTGTAACAAAAAGAATCTTTTTGACTGAATCTAAGTCGGAATCCTCAAACTGCACCGCAAACGAAGGCTCAAAATCCATTGCGGAAACAAAAATTCCCCTGCCTTCCTTTACATCCTGACTGAAAGCAGGAACTTCCGTAGGGCAAGACATTTTTGGATAACGGATAACCACAGCCTTTTCAGTATTAGCGGCATAATTCAGGCAGGCAGACAAATCTTTTGCGGTTGCCGGCGACATTATCTTTATATTCGGAATCGGGCGGAAAAGAGAAATATCAAAAAGTCCCTGATGAGTCTCACCGTCATTTGGAACTGCCCCAGCCCTATCCAGAACAATCACAGCCCTAAGATTCTGAAGGGCAATATCGTGGATAAGCTGGTCCACCGCGCGCTGCATAAAAGTTGAATAAATGCAGACAACCGGAAGCAATCCGCCGCGGGAAAGCCCGCCAGCAAATGTAACCGCATGTTCTTCCGCAATTCCAACATCAAAAAAACGTTCAGGATAGTGCCGCGCAAAAGTGTCAAGCCCGGTTCCTTTAGACATCGCCGCCGTAACAGCAACAATATCGTTTCTTTTCAAGGCAAGATCCATCAACGCATTGCTGAAACTTTCCGTAAAACTAAGCGTGTCAAATTTTTCCACAGTTCCGTCGCTGATTGCAAAAGGTCCAACGCCATGAAATCTTTCCGGGTGATCTTCCGCCGGGCTGTAACCTTTTCCCTTTTTTGTAATCACATGAACCACAACAGGATGCCGCATATTTTTCACGCGGTTTAAAATTGTCTCAAGTTCTTTTTCGTTGTGTCCGTCAAGCGGTCCGACATATTCAAACCCGAAATCTGTAAAAAGATTGTTGGAAAGCAAAAGCCCTTTCAACCCGCGCTTGAACCTGAAAACAAATTTTGTAAGAATTTTATTTATTCCCGGAATTTTCTGGATAAAACGGTCAATATTGTGCCTTAACGACTGGTACGGAGAAGTCATTGTAATCCGGCTTAAGTAACTTGAAATCGCGCCGGTATTGTGGTCAATCGACATCTGGTTGTCATTCACGATGACTATAAGATTTTTTCCAAGCTGACCTGCGTTTGAAAGAGCCTCAAAAGCCATTCCGCCGGTAAGAGCACCATCTCCGATAACAGCAATTACTTTTCCGTCCTGATGCTGAATATCCCTTGCGACCAAAAGCCCCAGCGCAGAAGAAATTGAAGTGGAAGAATGACCATTGTCAAAATAATCGTGAGGAGATTCCTCTTTTTTTGTAAAACCAGAAAGCCCATTCTCGGTTCTTAATGTTGAAAACTGACTGTACCGACCTGTAAGAAGTTTATGCGCATAACACTGATGGCTAACATCCCAGATAATCGCATCTTTCGGACTTTCAAAAACACGGTGAAGCGCGATTGTAAGCTCAACAACGCCAAGATTGCTTGCAAGATGCCCACCGTTTTTTCCGACAACCTCGATGATTGTCCTGCGAATTTCGGAAGCAAGTTCCTTGAGCTGTTTTTGCGAATATTTTTTTATGTCGTCTGGCGAATGAATCGATGAAAGCAACACAATAACCTCTCACTTAAAAAAAAGACCGGGACAAAAACTTCTGACCCGGTCTCTCAAGACATATCAAAGTAAACTACTTTGCCTTATGTCTATTTTTTCTAAGCATCTTCTTACGCTTATGTGTCGCCATCTTCTGGCGTTTTCGTTTCTTTCCACAAGGCACGATGGCACCTCTCTACTAGTAAAGTAGATTTATTATCTTACAAATAACGGCTTAGGTCAATACTTCAAAGCTGAATTTCTTCAAAATATTGCCTTAAATTCTCCTGAACCTCAAGATACATTTTTTCCTCATCCGAAGCATCGATTTTTACTGCGCCAGGAATATCCGCCATAAAAGTATACTGTTTTTTCGCATATTTCCGGCTGTCGTGCTGAATTTCAAGCAGAACCCGCTCCGAATCAGTCCTCAAAGTTCCGTCCTCCAGAAACCATTCACGGTAACCAATCGCCTGCATTCCCGGAGAAGATTTTCCGAAGCCTTCTTTATAAAGAGAATGGATTTCCTGCTCCAGACCGTTCTCAAACATTTTTTCAACACGAAGATTTATTTTTTCATACAATTTTTCACGCGGAGTTTCAAGAATTATCACTTTAAAGTCATAATTTTCCCGCATTTTTGTGCTTATTTTAAAAGATGAGCGAGTTTTTCCTGTTGAATAAAAAACTTCCAGCGCCCGGCAAATCCTGTACTCATCATTCACGTTTATTTTTGCCGCACTTTCGGGGTCAACTGACTTAAGTTCCGCGTAAAGAACGTCCCTTCCTTCGTTTTTGATTCTTTCTTTTAATTGATTTCTTATTTTTTCATCGGAGACAGGCGTTTCTGGAAGCCCAAGAATAAAATTCCGAACATAAAAACCTGTTCCACCGGCAACCAGCGGAATTTTTCCAAGCGAAAAAATTTCCGAGCAGCAGGAATCCGCCATTGAGACGAAATCTGCCACAGAAAACTGGGTGTCCGGCTCCAAAATATCTATAAGATGATGTTTTAATTCTTTTTTTTCAGATTCGTCAGGCTTTGCAGTTCCAATGTCAAGTCCTTTATAAACCTGCATTGAATCCGCGCTTACAAGCTCAGCCTTGTCTTTAAAAGAAGAGAGACTGCTTTTTCCAAAAAGTTTTATGGCTAAAGCAGTCTTTCCTGATGCAGTCGGTGCGAATAGAACAATGACTGGTATCCGCATATTATTTTATCTGTTCGATGCGTCTTCGATTCTGTAGGTTACTTTGTTGCAGAACAATTGGCGTGCGGCCAAAGAAACTGCCTTTCCTGCATTCTTTTCAATCTCTGGGTCGTTGATTTTTGACATCTGATAAGCACGGCGGCTTGCGGCAACCGTAATCATATAAATATTATCTTTAAAACCAATCAGCTGTTCCAAAGGAAAAATTGTATTCATTCTTACCACCTCAATTAAATGAAAATTTCAAAGTCCACGCTTAAAGCTAAGTAATATTTCTATTATATACAAATTGAACTTTAACGTCAAACAAAAGAAAAGCTGAAAAAACTGCGCATAAAAAAAACGAGGCTTCCGAAGAACAACGTTTCCAGAAGCCTCGCCGACCGATTTTCACGGTCATCGGAGAGAGTTTATCAGCTTATTTACAAGCTGATATTAATATACCACCAAGAC
>CAVBXG010000056.1:3251-17011 GCA_963599585.1 bacterium | reverse complement strand
ATTATTTTTATTGAAAAGTTCCATGAATTTTATTCCAAGCTCGTTGTCTTTTTCAAAAGGAATTTCAAGGCAATCATGGTTATTGTCAGAATGATTGTAGAAATACAGATAAAGTTTTTCACAGACAAGAATGCCGATTGAAAGCCGAAGATCTGTGTGGCTCATGTAGTTCAGAAGCTGTTTTTCAAAATCATCTTTCTTTAAAAGTGAATACTGCTTTAGTTCCACAATGAACAAGTCTTTGCCGTCCTTTTTTAAGATGATGTCTGGGATTTCTCTGTCTGTAGAGCCAATATGAAGTTTTCGCTGAGAATCGATTTCATTAAAAATTTTTTTGAATCCAAATATTTCGGAAAAATAATTCTCCCAAAGACTTTGAATTTTACATTCAGGCTGATTATAGAATTGTGAATGTTGTGCTACTAAGAAATTCCAGCCTTCAATATAATTGTTGCTCATCGCTAAACATCTCCTGTTTTATAAGTTGGAAATATAAATATATTATACTATGAAATCATTTTTGTTTAATAGGTTTTGGTGTGTATTAATTTTAATGCTGTTTTTGCAAGTAGAATCAAGCGGGAATCTTTCGATTTTATATAATTAAAGAAACTGTGGGCTGAAAATTTTTGAAAGGGGGGGGGTGGAGGGTGGCAGGCGAATGTCATTTTATGATACAGGCATTTATCTGGGAAATCAATCAGTGCATCAAGAATCACGAGGAGGAAAAGGCGACTCTTGCTTCGCTTTCCAAAAGGCTGAGATTTTCGGAATTCTATGTTTTGCACAAGTTCTGAGAAATTTCCGGAATGAGCTTATGCGCGAGTATCTGAGACAGTATTCTCTTGTCTTTACGCACAAGGATGTGCGCGATACGAAAAAGGGACTTTTGGAGATTGCGCTGGAGCATGGATTTTTAAGCCATGAGGTGTTCACGGGAATCTTATGGTGTAACGTCAAGTTAATTCCGTGCGAATCTGCGTCCAGTGGCGCTTCGGACTGCCATTCGATCTTTTGAGAGTTTTCTTGCCCAGACTGGAAGATTCAAAAAGAAAGACACGGACATGGATTAAAGTGACAGAATGTTAAAACAATGGGAAATTAAAAATTTGTAGTAAAATAATTTGAATACATGAATAAGTGAAAAACTCGCGGAGTTATATAAAATTGTTTACTGTGCTTAGGGTGAAATGCAAAAGAAAATTGATGTACGAACGAAATATTACATGGCTGAATATATGAATATGCGGATTTTTTTATCAATAATAGGTATGACTGGCGAAACCTAATCGGTTTGCGTGGTTCTCATTTTAATTTATTTGTTTGCTTTGCGATTTATGATTGACAGGCGTGAAAATAAGTGTTATATATTATGTATAACCTATGGAAAAACTAGGAAAAAGGAGTTATTTATGTCAAAAATTTATACGTCTGCTGATTTGTTGATTGGTCATACTCCACTTTTGGAGCTTTCTAATATTGAAAAGGAATTTGGGCTTGAAGCCAAGGTTCTTGCGAAACTTGAATATTTTAATCCGGCTGGTAGTGTTAAGGATCGTGTTGCCAAGGCAATGTTGGACGATGCGGAGAAATCTGGAAAGATAAAGCCTGGTGCTATTATTATTGAGCCGACTTCTGGAAATACTGGAATTGGTTTGGCTTCTGTTGGTGTTGCGCGTGGTTACAAGGTAATTATTGTTATGCCGGAAACTATGTCGGTTGAGCGCAGGCAGATTATTAAGGCTTATGGTGCGGAGATTGTTCTTACTGAAGGCGCAAAAGGAATGAAAGGCGCGATTGCCAAGGCTGAGGAACTTCAGAAATCAACGCCAAATAGTTTTATTCCTGGTCAGTTTGTGAATCCGGCGAACCCTAAGGCGCATTATGAGTCTACAGGTCCGGAAATTTGGGAAGACACTGATGGCAAGGTTGATTGGTTTGTTGCTGGAGTTGGTACAGGCGGAACTGTTTCTGGTGTTGGAAAATATTTGAAGGAAAAAAACGCAAATGTAAAAGTTGCTGCGGTTGAACCAGCTTCTTCTGCGGTGCTTTCTACTGGTGTTGCGGGACCTCATAAAATTCAGGGAATTGGAGCTGGTTTTGTTCCTGATGTTCTTGATAAAACTGTTTATGATGAAATTATCCGTGTTACAAATGAAGATGCTTTTGCTTATGGAAGGCTTGTTGGAAGAAAAGAAGGCGTTTTGGTTGGAATTTCTTCTGGGGCGGCTTTGTGGGCTGCGATAGAAATTGCAAAACGGCCTGAAAATAAAGGCAAGCAGATTGTTGTTCTTTTGCCGGATACTGGCGACAGATACCTTTCTACTCCATTGTTTGCGGATTAAGAATAATTTTTGGGGTTTTAGGGGCGGTGAAACTGGGAAATAATTTTTGAATGGATATTTTTGCCGCCCCTAGGCGAAGGGGTAGGAGGCAACGGAGTGCCGACGAGCAACCTTTAGGTTGGTAGTCGGCTGATGTGCCGACGAGGGGAAGTCTTTCCCCATCCAATTAAAAAAAATGCGAGTTTGCAAAAGACTTTAGGCTTTTGCAAAGAAGTGAGGAACAGAAGTTCCGAACGGCGGGAATACTTTCCTCGTCATAATGAAAAACTCTGCTATTTTTTTTGTGCGGTTATTTTGATATAATCGTTTTATGAATATTCTTTCGGTGAACAACTTAAAAAAAATCGGGCGGGAAGAGCCTTTGTTTGCGGGCGTGACTTTTGGTTTGAACGAGGGCGACAAGGCGGCTCTGATTGGTCGGAACGGCACTGGAAAATCGACTTTGCTGAATACGATTGCCGGAGTTTTGCAGCCTGATGACGGAACTGTTGTTATTAATAAAAATGCTGGCGTTTCTTTTTTGCCGCAGAATCCGAAATTTTTGGAAAATGATACAATTCGGGAGCATATTTTTAAGGGCGGCTCTGAAAAACTAAAAATTATTCAGAAATATCTTGAGGTTTGCGAAAAACTTGGCAGCGATGGCGGGGAAGGTTCTGTTCAGAAATCTTTTGATGAATTGAATGTTCTGATGGAACAAAAGGATTTGTGGAATTATGAGTCGCAGGTTAGTTCTGTGCTTTCAACGCTAGGAATTACGGATATGTCCCGAAAAATGGGGACGCTTTCTGGTGGAATGTTGAAAAAGGTTGCGCTGGCTCAGGTTCTTGTTGAAGATACGAAACTTTTGCTTTTGGACGAGCCGACGAACCATCTTGATATAAAAACTATCACCTGGCTGCAGAATTATCTTTGCAATACGGACAGGACGGTTCTGATGGTTACGCATGACCGTTATTTTTTGGATGCGGTTTGCAACAATATTTTTGAGCTTTTTAGGCATAAGATTAAGTTGTATCAGGGGAATTATTCAACTTATCTTGAAAAAAAGGAAATTGAGGCGGAAATTGAGGAAAATACTGACCGGCGAATTGAATCTGTGCTTCGTTTTGAGCGCGATTGGTTAAGGCGTGGTCCGTGTGCGCGTGGAACTAAGGCGAAGGCTAGGATTCAGCGCGATATGCAGCTTATTAACCGTGAGAAATTTAAGGCTGACAAAGGTTTTTCTTTTGAAGTGCAGGGACGGCGGCTTGGCGGAAAGGTTCTGGAACTTCATTCGATAAGTAAAAATTACCCGAAAGGTTACGTTTCTGCTGGCGAGGAAAATATTGTTCCGGTGATTTCGGATTTTTCGTATACCTTTACAAAAGGCCAGCGGATTGGAATTTTTGGCGACAATGGTTCTGGAAAATCAACTTTTTTGAATATTGTGACTGGAAATTTAAAGCCTGACACTGGAACTGTGGTTGTCGGGGAAAATACGGTTTTTGGCTATTACAATCAGAATCCTGTTTTTAAGGATACTAAAATTTCGGTGCTGGAATATTTGAAGGAATCTGCTGAATATATAACAAAGAATGACGGAAAAACTTTGAGCGCGGGGCAGTTTCTTTCGGAATTTGGATTTGAGGGAAAAATTCAGGGCGCGGCTGTTGAGACTCTTAGCGGCGGCGAGCGGAAACGGCTTTTTTTGATTCGTCTTTTGATGTCGAATCCGAACTTTTTGATTTTGGATGAACCGACAAACGATTTTGACATTTTTACGATGAATGTGCTTGAGCAGTTCTTGGAAAATTATCAGGGTTGTTTGCTTGTTGTGAGCCACGACCGGTATTTTATGGATAAGGTTTGTGATTCTCTTTTTATTCTTGAAGATGACGGAAATATAAGCGGTTTTGTTGGAAAGTGCTCGGAATATATTCAGTTTAGGGAAGAGAAACTTAGGGATGCGGAGCTTGCGGCTCGTTCTGAAAAGGCGAAAAAGCAGGACGAAAGCGAAAAATCTTGTGCCGCGGGAAATTCGGCGGAAAAAAGGAAGCGGACTTTTAAGGAGCAGAAAGAATTTGAGGCGATTGAGCAGGAAATTCTTGTTCTTGAGGATAAAAAATCTGCGCTTGAAAAACAGATGGCTAGCGGCGAAAAGGTGGATTTTGAGGCGTTGAACCGCGAATATGCCGAAGTGAATTGTGAGCTTGAGGAGAAATATTCTAGGTGGGAAGAGTTAGGTTTATTAGGATAAACCTAACTCTTGCTATTAATCAAGAAACTGCGCGACTGCTCGTTTCACTCAGGGAAGAATTATCTTCACTTAGGTGAATCCAATTCTTGCTGTGAATCAGTTGTTTTGCAATTTGTTCAGGATTGCGGTGCAGGTGTTTTCGCCGTCCAGGGCTGAGGAAACGATTCCGCCCGCGTAACCTGCGCCTTCCCCTGCCGGATAAAGATTTTTGAGCGCGGTACATTCATTTGTTTCTCTGTTTCTGGTGATTCGGACTGGAGTGCTGGTTCTTGTTTCAATTGCTATCATTGTTGCGTCTTTGCATAAAAATCCTTTCATATTTGCGCCAAAGGTTTTGAATGCTTCTGCTAGTCTGCCTGCGATTGCGTTCGGAACCCATTGATCCAGTCTGGAGGCGACTATTCCGGGAGTGTAGCTTGTTGGGGGAAAATCTTTTGAATCTCGTTCTGCTAAAAAATCTGTAAGTCGTTGGGCTGGCGCGGCTTGCCCCTTTCCGTGCCGTTTAGCTTCTTTTTCGAGCCATGTTCTGTAGTAAAGTCCTGCGAGCGATTTGCATCCGTTGTATTTTGCCTGTTCAACAAAAGTTTCTGGAATATCTTCAGGGCGGGTTTCTACAACAAAAGCTGCGTTTGACCACTGCGAATTTCTTCCGGCGGCACTCATTCCGTTCACAACGATTTCGTCTGGACCTGAACTTGAAGGAACAACAAATCCTCCCGGGCACATGCAGAATGAATAAACGCCTCGGTTTTGAACTTGAGTTGTGAGTCTGTATTCTGCGGCACCCATTCCTTCGGTTTTTCCATGATATTGAATTTTATCAATCAAAGCTCGTGGATGTTCAATGCGCACTCCGATTGCAAACGTTTTTGCTTCTAATGCTTCCGGCGCAGTTTTTGCAATCATTTCGTAGATGTCGGTAGCGGAATGACCAGTTGCAAGAAGAACTGCATCGCCAAAAAAATCTTTTTCTTCTTTTGTTTTTACATTGACGGTTTTTATTCCGCAGACTTTTTTGTTTTCGCAGATAAAATCAACGCATTTGCAGTTAAAATGAATTTCTCCGCCCTGCGCGATTATAAAATCTTTCATATTGTTTACAACGCCTGGCAATTTGTCCGTTCCGATGTGCGGATGCGCGTCTGTTAAGATTTTTTCGCTTGCGCCAAAATGATTGAAGATTCTTAGAATTTTAGAAATGTCGCCACGCTTGTTGCTTCTTGTGTAAAGTTTTCCGTCCGAAAAAGTTCCGGCTCCGCCTTCGCCAAAACAATAGTTTGAGTCGGAATTTACAAAATCCTGTGTGCTGATTTTTGCGATTGATTTTTTTCGTTCGGAAGTTTCTTCTCCGCGCTCGATGATTACAGGTTTTACGCCATGCTCAAGAAGTTTTAGCGCGCCAAAAAGTCCTGCCGGCCCAGAACCGACGATTACAACCGTTTTTGCGTTGGTTGCCTTTTGCCATTTGGGAAGAAGCGAGGTTGCGGAAGAGGTTTCATCTTCATCTTTATAAAAAATTGAGTAGCGCAGATGGAATTTTAGCTGACCGTGACGCGCGTCAATAGATTTTTTTTCCAGATTGAATTTTGAAAAATCGGAAGGAAGATTTTTTTTTGAAAGTTCGTTTTTTATCAGTTTTTGGATAAGGGCTGAATTTGGTTCCTGTTCAGGAGGAATTGTGATTGTAACTTGATTCATAGCTGAATTTTAGCAGATTCAGCTATGAATTTCGAGAGGAAATTTATTCAATTGTTTCCATTCTTGTGTACCAAGTTTTGTCTAGCCAGCTGGAATCTCCGTGTTCCGTGCTGAATTTGTAGTAGGCTTCTGAAAAATCTTTGTCCCATTCAACGTGCCATGAATAATAATTTATGTCGGTTATGGAAATGTCAAGATTTATGACGCCCATATTGATTACAGAATTTGCCAGGGAAATAAAATGAAAGTTTGTTGTCTTGTTTTTGTCGAATTTTGCTTCATATTCTGCTTCGTAGCCGTTTCCGTAGTTTACTTTCGCTTTTAGGCTGTGAATTATGTATGTTCCGTCTGGAATATTTTTTCGTATGAATTCGCCTTTGTGGTTTGTGACCATTTTTATTATGCGTTTTGTTTTTATGTTCTGGAAATTTACTTCAATTCCGTCTTTTTTTGTGCTGGAAGTTGGAATTCCGTAGTTGTTTGGAATGCATGAAAAATTGAAATAGACATTTCCGTAAAAAAGATTGTCTTCCGCAGTTTTTGGTTCAGGAATTGATGTGCAGCCTGTAAAAATTAAGCTTGAACAAAGCATTGCGAGCGCAATTGCAAAAATTGATTTTTTCACTTGTTTCTCCTTTGTGAATACTTTTTTATTTCGCCGCTTCCGGTAGCAAACGGCAACTTTAGTTTAAAGAAAAAAAATGATTTGTGATAGTGTGGGGGGGGATGATGGGAATGAAAAAATGGATTGCCTAATAAAAAGGACTTTGCGAAAAAATCACAAAGTCCTTTTTAGTTTTATCGCGAGTTTCAACAAAGTTGAAACTCGTTACAGTAATTTAATCTTCGATTAAATTACAGGTTTCATACTTGTCATGTAACTTCTGAGTTTTCTTCCTACAACTTCGATTGGGTGGTTGCGGATTTCTGCGTTTACGGCTACGAGTTCTGTGTTGTTTACGCTTGTGTCTTTAAGTTCAAGACCTTTGCCGATAACGTCTGTGTGGATGTTTGGCATAAAGTCTTTTGCCATCATAGGAGCGGCAACGCGGCTGAACAAGTAGCATCCGTATTCCGCTGTGTCTGAAATTACGCGGTTCATCTCGTAAAGGCGTTTGCGGTCAATCAGGTTTGCGATAAGCGGAACTTCATGCAATGATTCGTAGTAAGCTGATTCAGGTTTGATTCCTGCGTCAACCATTGTCTCAAATGCAAGTTCGCATCCGGCTTTTACCATTGCGACAAGTAAGATTCCCTTGTCGAAATATTCCTGCTCTGTGATTTCTTCTTTTGACTCTGGAGTTGATTCAAATGGAAGTTTTCCAGTTTCTTCGCGCCATGTGAGCAAGTCGTGGTCTTTGTTTGCCCAGTCCTGCATCATTGTAGAAGAGAATTTTCCAGAAATAATGTCGTCCATGTGCTTCTGGTAAAGTGGAGTCAAAAGTTTTTTAATCTGCTTAGAAAGTTCGTTTGCCTTGATTTTTGCAGGGTTAGAAAGACGATCCATCATGTTTGTGATTCCGCCCCATTTCAAAGCCTCAGAAATTACGTTCCAGCCGTGCATCAAAAGTTTTGTGGCATATTCAGGAGCGATTCCTTCGCTTACCATCTTGTCGTAGCAAACGATAGTTCCGGCCTGAAGCATACCGCACAAAATTGTCTGCTCGCCCATGAGGTCAGATTTTACTTCCGCAACAAAGCTAGATTCAAGAACACCGGCCTTGCTTCCGCCCATTCCTACTGCCAAAGCCTTTGCATAAGCCCATCCTTTTCCTTCCGGGTCATTGTTCGGGTGAACGGCGATAAGGTCAGGAACACCAAATCCGCGCTGGAATTCATGGTAAACTTCTGTACCAGGACCTTTTGGCGCGCACATTACAACAGTAATATCCGGGCGAATCTGCATTCCCTCTTCAATCATATTGAATCCGTGAGAATACCACAAAGCAGAACCTTTCTTCATTCTCTTCATAACTTCTGTGATTACAGGAGTGTGCTGCTTGTCTGGAGTAAGGTTTCCAACAAGGTCAGCCGTCGGAATCATTTCATCATAAGTACCAACTTTAAATCCGTTTTCTGTAGCGTTTTTCCAAGACTGTCGTTTTTCTGTGATTGCAGATTCACGCAAAGCATAGCTAACATCAAGACCAGAATCGCGCAAGCAAAGTCCTTGGTTTAAACCCTGCGCACCGCAACCAACGATTACAATTTTTTTGCCCTTAAGAGCCTTTACGCCGTCAGCAAATTCCTCTTTAGACATTGAACGGCAGTGACCCAACTGAAGTCTGGCTTCACGCCAAGGAATAGAATTAAAATAATTGTTACCCATTTTATACCTCTAAAAAATATTTTTTGATTTATTCGGGCGTTCCCGAAAATCTCGCGAAGCTCAATTTTCGGTCGCTATGTCCGGGGTTACGGCTTTCGCCTCCATTGCTTCACTTCACTTTGTTCCGTTCCGCAACAAGCCTGCGGCTTGCCCCTACCAGCGCTAACGCTTTAGATGATTCCATTCTAAAGTTTTATTTGTGTTGCGTAAACTGAAATAATTTCAAGTTATTATTGCGTTTTTTGCAATTTATCAAAATGTGTATCGACCAAAAATACCTGCACTTTCAGCGGAAAATAAAATTGTCTATGGTTGCAATTTTTTTCAGGAAGAAAACTTGCAATTCGCAAAGCTGATTCAATTTTTTTATTAACTTCGCAAGAAAAAGTAGAATTGACAAAAAATATTAATACCTCTTTTTTTACAAAATAAATAGAAGCGCAAGCGGATTTACAATTTGTGAAGACTTTGAGCGATAAAACCAATTAAAGTGCGGAGCACCCGAATAACTACAAGCGTAGCGCGAGCTCAATCCGTCTGGAGCAAATTGAAAATCCGCGGGAGCGTTTTTTTCAATTTACAAAAACTTGCGATATTCATCTTTTTGTCATTCTTGCTGCAAAAAAACTTTGCTTTATTTTAAAAACGGGTGGAAAATATAAGGTAGCCTAAAATGTGTTTTTCTTTTGCGTAAAAAATAATCAAAATATAAAAAAGTAACGGAGCGGTTCTATGTTTAATTTAAAGAAATCGTTGATTTTATCTTCTATTATTATTTCTGTATTTTTGCTTTTATTTTCTTGTTCAGTCGGTCTTGGCGAATCTGTGGATACGGAAGTTCCAAAAGTTGAGATAACTTATCCGCCGGCTTCCAGCGCAGTTCGCGACTGGTTTTATCTTGCCGGAAACTGTTCAGATGATAAGGGCGTTGATTCAATTACAGTTTCTGCAAAAAATATTTCAACAAACGAAAGTTTTACTCTTGGAACTGCAACTCCTGCAAAGGACGGAACTTGGCAGATAAAAATAAACGAAAAAGACAGCGAAGGTAACTACAAGTTAAAAGATGGAACTTACACATTCAGCGTTATTGCTACAGACTCTTCAAAGCAGCAGTCTGCGCCAAACATCAGGACTTTGGAAATTGACAATACTGCTCCTGTTTTTGTTATAAAAAATCCAGGAACAACAAAAGCGGAATCTCCTGCGCCGTTCGGTTCAATTTTAAAGATTGTTGGAGCTGCCGCAGATGAGCACGAAATTTACGAGCTAGAGCTGAAAGTTTTCACTTCCGCGGATATGAGCGGCGAACCAAAAGCTACTCTTATAGAAAATAATGTAGACAAGACGGACGGAATAAACGTTACACTTGCGCGCTACAATCCGGATGTTGCCTTGGGAACGGCTTCTGCGGACGAGCTGCACAATAATTATTTAAAGGTTTACAATGTAGAGGGGGGGGGAGATCAGCAGTTATATGCTAGCATTACATTGAAAGATTCTGCTGGCGTTTGGCAGAATCCTTTGCATACTTCTGCGGACTCAATTGGTAACTCAACAAGCGGCGGACTTTATTTAAACGATGACATTTATGATGAGCTTATGGGCAAAAATTCAAAATACGGACTTTCTGCCTCTGACTTTATGAAAATCATAAATGGAACTTATAAAACATCATCTTCTGCAAACTCTGAAAATTCAACTTTGGAAAATAACCGGGCGGCTGAAACTGATTCTTCAAAAATAACGGACGATGCAATTCAAAATATCCTTGAAATATTGACCCAGAAAAAAACGGAAACTTCTGCAACTCCGCTTTCGTTCAAGTTGAACAAAGACGCAAATCCTACTTATGAAGTTATGGGCTTTGCATTTACTGACAGCGAGGTGGAAACTTTTGCTTCTCATAAAGCCGCAAAAAAAAGCTCATTGACTTTTAAGGCTCAGGCTGGACTTGATGGAACTTATATAAAACCTTCAACATTAAAAGTCTATATGTTCGGTCCTTACAGTTCTTGCACTGTGGAACAGCTGAATGAAATCCGCACAGAACCGGAATCTTATTATAATTCTGCTGTGGAAAAGGCGAAAGAGCAGCTAAAGGCCGCTGGAAACGCAAATCCTTCTGAAGAACTTGTGGAAGCCACTGCAAACGCGCGGATTTTGGCGGATTATTCAGAAAATTCTTCCAGCTCAACAGAAACTTTTACAGAAACAATTGAACTTCCTTCTACAATCACAAAGGGAAGTTTTTATGTGCTTGCGGCAAGCGGCAAAGATATAGACGGACTTTCGCTTTTGACTCAAAACAATTATGGATTTGTGGGCGAATCTGCCGGAACTCCGCCAACTATTGTTATAGATGGATTTGCAGATGGCGAAATGACAAATGTTCTTGGAAATGTAAAAGTTTCCGGCACGTTGAAATCGGAAGAAACGGAGCTCGCTGGAGTAACTTATTCAGTTGTTGTTTTTGATGAAACAAATGCAAAAAATGTTGCGACAATAACAGGCGAGGCGAACTTTAATTTTAAGGGCAGCAAACTTTCTGCGGACTGGAATATTGCGGATTTTTCAAAAGGCAATAAAAATTACGTGAATGGTTATTCATCATTTGAGCCAGAAGACGGCGAAAGATTTAAATATTCGGTGACTGTTTCTGGAAAAGACAGAACTGGACTTGAATCAAAAGATACAAAATCATTTACAGTTGACATGAAAAAGCCGGAAATAAAAATCAACGATATTACTCCGGTTGCAAAAAAAGAAACTGAAGAATCCGGGGCGGCAAAATACATTGTAAATGGAACAGTGAAATTTTCTGCGGTTGTAACAGACACAAATCTTCAGAATGTTAAGGCTACAGTTTCGGACGGCACAACAACAAAAACTCTTTTTGAAGAAAATAATTCTACAATTGAAAGAGAAATTGACACAACAGAATTTGCGGACAATTCAACTTTGACGTTTAAAGTTGTTGCAACAGACAACGCGGGGAATGTTTCTGAAGACTCAAGAAATGATGTTTTTGTGAATCAAGAAACGGACAAACCGGTGATTTCGTTTACAAATGGAAAGACTTCCGCAGAACTTGGCGATGGCTGGACTAATGTTACAAACGGTCAAAACGTATTTGGAATAGAAAACAACAATTCCGCGAACTTTACGATAACTGATGACGATGGAATTGCTTCTGTAAAGGTTACTGTGTTTGATGAAAGTGGAAATAAGATAGACTGTTCTGAAATCAATGAGTATCAATTGCAGCCACAGTCAGAGATGGATGGCTCAAAGGTTTTGAATCCTGTTGAATATGAAGTTGGTGGAGCTACAACGTATGCTGTTTCTTATAAACTTCCTAAAAAAGCCGGAAAATATAAACTTGAACTAGAAGTTTTGGATACAGGATATGCAACTGCTTCAGAAACAAATAAGAAATGGCATGCAACAACAGCGGAAAGTTATGTTCTTATAAGCGAAGGAAATATTAGTATCTCATTTGTGGATATTGTAAATAACACTTGTCAAGTAAACGCAAACAATAATGCTGCGGTTGGAGGAACAGTCAATGTTTCATCTTTGGAAAAACTCGCAAGCATTGAAAGATTTGACTCTACAAAAGAAACTTCAAAAGATTCGGATGGAAATGACGTTGTAACTTGGAAAAAAGCCACTGTTGCTTCTGCAAAATATCCGTATGCAGAAGATGAACAGGATGCGACAAAGAAAATTGAAGCAAAAGAAGATGACGGAAAAATCTCTTGGACTGATACAATTCCGTCTGCAAAAATTGAGGATGGCGAGCAGCATTTCTTCTATCAGGCAACGGATATTGCCGGAAATTCTGCGGAAATAGAACTGGTTTGTAATGGTGATGGAAATCCACCGGAAATCAAAATTGATTCTGAAGTTTATAAAAAATACGAGAATTGGGTAAATTCTTCTTCTGTAAAACTTTCTGTTATAGCCGCAGACGTAAATGGCTATAGCCCAAGTGGAATAAAAAAGGTTTCGTATTCATATAAAAAAGATGGAGGGGATTTTGATGGAGAACTTTCTCGTGGTAATGAAAAATGTGATGCGGATGGAAAAACAAACGCAGAGGGAAAATACTATAAATATTCAACAACAATAGATTTGGGTGAAACTTCTGGAACTTCAATTAATTTTACTGCAGAAGATAATGTAGGAAATAAAGAAACATTACCTCCGTTGGCTTATAAGGTTGATACAACAGCACCTATAGTAGAAAATCTTTCTGTTGATGAATCGCAGGTTTTGAAAAATACGGATTCTATAAAAATTACCTATTTTGCATCGGACGCTCTTAGTGGCGTTAAATCTGTTGAATTCAGCACAAACTCTAACATGAGTGGCTCTAAACTTCTTACGGAAGACGGTTATCAATTGGTTGGTCTTAATGATGGTGAATACACTATTTATGTTCGTGCAACAGATAATGCGGGTAATAAATCTGAAAACTATAATACTGGTTCGTTTATTGTAGATAGCACTGCTCCAAAAGTTACTATAACTTCTCCTGTTTCTGAAAGCACTGTAAACAAGACGATTGCTTTGAGCGGAACAGTTGTTGATAATAATCTTACAAAAAATAAAACTCCGGTTTTGCAGTATTTAGACGGTTCAGAATGGAAAATCCTAGAGATTACTTCATCAACGCTTGAGGGGCAAAATTGGACAATTTCAGGAATTGATACAACAAAATTGAATAATTCTACAGATTCAAAAGAATTTAAATTCAGGGTTTTATTTACAGATGACGCTGGAAACGCAAATCAATCAGTTAATAATGCTTCATCTTATAAACTTAAAATTGACCAAAATACAGACCGCCCGGAAATAAAACTTACAAATATAAAAATTTCGGATAGCATAACCAGTTCAAATGAAATTATGGGCGTAATCAGTGATGATGATGGAAATTATGATAAACTGGAATTATATAGAATAAACAAGGCTGATTATGACTCAAATAAATCTGCAAATGTAACTCCTTCAACATCTGGCAATTCTTGGAAAGCAATAAGTGTTGAAAATGGAACTGGAATTTGGAGAACAAAACTTGATGAAAATGAATCTCAGGGCAAAAAAGAATGGTATTTTTATGTTATAGATTCAGCGGGCGGAA
>CAVBXG010000056.1:2613-3149 GCA_963599585.1 bacterium | reverse complement strand
GAACTTTCTGTACGGCTGGAACTTCACAGATAAATCGACCATATCTTTCTGATTCTTCAACAACTTCAAAAGTTGATGACACAACAGGAATTTCATTCACTTTTGACAACAAAGCTCCGGAAGTTTCTTTAAAGATAAGTCATGATGGAGCAAACTGGGAAGACGCAAATTCTATATTTGGTGTAAATAGTTCTGTTTATGTAAAAGCGATTGTTAAAGAAGAAGTTGGAATGAAATCTGTAGCACTTTCTGTTGGAGGAAACGAAGTTCAGTTGATTACAGAAAATCCTGTTCCTGTAGAAAATGTATATGAATATTTATTCTCTAAAGTTAAATTGTCAACATATAAAGATATAGCTTCTCTTGCAATTTCTGTTACGGCAGAAGATTCTGCTGGTCAAACAAACAAGGATATGAGGAACATTACTGTTGACTCAAAAGCTCCTTCTGTAAAAATTGTTTCTCCAACAACATCATCTTCGGATATAGTTTCTTCTGCAGTTTCTATAAAAGGAACAGTTCTTGATGATTATTCT
>CAVBXG010000056.1:0-2603 GCA_963599585.1 bacterium | reverse complement strand
AGCCTGACTGGAAAAATGTTGGAACATCTGCTGCCTGGGAAATTAGATTTGCTTCCGGGGCGCAGGAATCTTCTGAAAGTTTAATCTATTATGCAGTTGCAAAAGATTCTAGTGGATATTTGTATGATATAAAACAGACTGGAACAGAAGATGTTTATGAGGTTCCGATTTGGTTCTATGTGAAAGATTCTGCTGGAAATGAGGCTTATATAAAAGATCAATATGTTCTTGTTGATTCTGAAAGCGGCAAACCTAAGGCTTGGATTAATTCTCCTGCAGATGGAACAACAACAAGTGGTGTTGTGACAATTTATGGTGGTGCAATTGATAATGTTACAGTCAAAGAAGTTTGTGTTCAGATTGATGCAAATAACGATGGCAAATTTACTCTTGAAGATAAAAAATATATTAATGATTATTGGAATGATGAAAAAGATGGCTTGAAGGCAAAATTGAGTTCAAGTGCTTCTGATACCGATGAAATTTGGTATATTCTGGCAAATGGAACAAACAGTTGGAAACTGGATATTGATTCTTCTTGTATAAAAGAGGTTGTAAAAACAGGAGAAACATCTAACTCTCAGACATTAAGAATCCGTGTAAAGGCAATTGATGATGATGGTTTGTCTAGGGCTTGGACCGAACCTATTGAAATTACTATTGATGGTGAAAAACCGGTAATAAAAAATATTAAGTTGGTTCAGTACGGTAAGAATATTGAGCCAACAGATTCATCAAAGCCAATTACAGAACGTGAGTATATTTCTGGAATGTATATAAGCAATATATCTGTGTCTGAAAGCGGAAAATGGTATTTGACGGCTGATGTTTCAGATAATGAAAAAGTTGATTCCATAAAATTTACGCGTAATGATTCTTTGTCTGAAAACAATATTTATCTTGAGGATGAGTCTGAAAAACATCCTGATACAAAAGATTATAAATTGCGTGTTCCATTAAAAACTGATGAGACTGGAGTTATTTCATATAGAATAACGGCTACAGATAATGGCGGTGCTTCGTTTGATTCTTCTGTAACAATAAATATTGATAATACTCCTCCAAGTTTGTATGACATAAATAATAGGGAAACTGTGAACCCGGGTGAAAATTTGCGATTAAAGAGCATGTTGAAGATTTTGGGAATAGGAGCTGAAAATTCAACTGTTGTAAATAATAATAAATATTTTAGTTTTGGTGATTATGTTCAGGAAGGCGGAAGTGGTCTTGCATATATTGCTTTCTATTTTGAACGTCAGGGGAAAAATGGCGAAAACCGAATATACAATCCTATGTTTGGAGATGCAGACGGTTCAAATAAAACAGAGCTTTCTGCAAAACCTGCAAATCCATCAAATGGAGACATTTATATAAATTCTGATGGTCTTGCGGCAATGTATGTAACAGATTCTTCAAGAAGCAGTGTAGATTCTATTTCAATTTCTGCAGAGAATCCAAATGTTCGCAAAGGTGGACTTATAAAAATTGCTGGTTCATATAGTCTGATAACAGATGTTTCTGGAACTACAGTAAAGTTCAGTCCGTCTGCGGAAACCTCATTTACAGAGGCAGAAGTTATTTTTGCACAAGTTGTTGACCATAAAATCACTGAGTCTGTGGATGATTCTGGAAATCTTTTGAATGATGACGGCGACAAAATGATAGAATCAATAGAACAGCTTGGCTCAAGTTATACTTGGAGTGCAAATATTGATTCAACGAATATTCCTGATGGACCAATAATTATTCATGTTGTTGCAATCGATAATGCTGGAAATATTTCAAATGGTTCAATATTCACTAAAGTTGAAAATAACCGCCCGCGTATTGCAAAGGTTCTTTTGGGAACAGATTTGAATGAAAATGGTCGTTATGACTGGGATGCATCAGAAGCACCGGTTACAACTGGAGACTCTGAAAAAGATACTAAAAATGAAAAGGCGTTTGGAGAATTCAGTTATTTCTCTGCGTTGAATTCTGTGTCCGGTAAAGCTCAATCTGCGGTTACTTTGGATTCTTCTAAATTCAAGGTAATAAATGGACTTTGCATTGTTCCAGAATTTGTAGGTGGAAATAATGGGCTTGGCTATATTTTGGAAAATCCTTCTGATTTAGTTAATGCAACCTATAAATCAGGAGCTGTTTCTGAAATGACATCAAAAAAGGATATTATTTCAAAAGTAAACAATAAGGGTTCTTATGCTATTAATGATCAAATTTCAGACTTTGGTGGCGTTGAAATCCCAAATTCAAGTTTGACTTCTGGAAATATATCTATAACATTCTGGGATAAAACAGAAGAAACAGAACAAGGAAAAGACAGCCAGTGGGCATTGCTAAAAATTCCTGTAGAACTTATGAATGAAGAACAAGAAGCCCCAGTTCCGACAATCACTCCGTTCTATTGGAATGGAAAGGATGACAATAGCATTTACTTTGAGGATGGAATTGCAAAAGGTCATATTGAATTGGAGTCTGATTTACCTGTCGATAGGTTTAATGAAAGTTCTGGAATTTATGACCGAGATCCAAAAGTTTCTGGTCAGATAAAAATAGAAGGTTCTGTAATTGATAATGTAAGAATTAAATCAATTGATATGGGA
>CAVBXG010000055.1:0-17296 GCA_963599585.1 bacterium | reverse complement strand
CGTGTTCCCGGCTTTAATTAATCTCTGCCATTTACACAAATTTTATGACAGGGTCTTAACTAATTCTGCATCTGCACGTAAACCGCATTTGCAAGTTTTTTCAGATTTTCGGCGTTGGCATCGCTTTTCATGCTTACGCTGTACATAATTCCAGGAGCGGCATCCCACCAGATGCAAATTCCAACAGAATTTCCGTTTTCGTCTTTTGTCCAGTTTGCCTTTGCCTCGTTGTAGCCAACTTTTAGCTCCGCAGAATTTTTCCAGTTGTAATAAAATCCTGAAATATCTTTCAGAGAAGTTTCTCCGCTTGGTTCAGCACGGGCAGTACATTCAGCTTTGTTCCAGACAAAATCCATCTGGGCAAGCGAATCGCCAATCACTGAATACTGAACATTTTCTGCGCCTTCTGGAACCACAAAAGTCACGCCAAGCGTATTCAAAATATCTTCCGCAGTTGACTCGCGGATAGGATTCGGCATTCCAATCACAACAGGACGATTTTCATTCAATCCAGCACCAGAGACAGGCGAATCTTTAACCACAGATTTTTTTTCACATCCAACAAAAGACATTATAATAGAAGAAACTAGCACAATTTTTAAAACTGATAGAATATTTACGATTTTCATATTTTAAATATACTTTGATTCAAAAAGAATTACAATAAAAACTAAATTCACAACATTTCCCGGCAGATTTTTTCAATTTCAGCAGAAACTTTGGACACAAGTTCAGTTTCAAGAGACTTTTTATAATTCTTTTTGAATGACTGCAAAATATTTTTAGGGCAAGAATTTTTTGAAAACAAAACTTCCGGTTCTATGTGCAATATTCCTGAAATCTCATCAATAACTTGCGGTGGAGGAAAAGATGCGCCTCCTTCTATACAATTTATATAGTTATATCCTTTATTTAACATCACAGACAAATCCTTTTGCGAAAAACCTGCCTGCTTTCTATAAAATTTTAGGTTTTCAATAAATGTTTCCTGTAACGCCATAAGAGATTTATAGAATATTTTACAATCTGAATAACATTGTTTTATCGAATTAAAATACAAATATAACTTGAATATCTTTAAAACAATGTGATATATTTCATTAAAACAGTGTATCCAACACAAATTAGCAATTTAATTCATCAAAATAATGTGTTTTTATGGAGATTTTATGACAGATTTAACAACAAAACGTTCTTCAAATATTGAACTTTTAAGAATTATCTCAATGCTTATGATTGTTGCCAGCCACGCTACTCAACATGCAGGGCTTGGCAGCTGGCAAATAATCTCAAATCCAATCAATACAAATCTAATCGCAACTTATATGCTTGCCTCTTACGGACAACTTGGAGTAATTCTTTTTATTATAATTTCAAGCTGGTTTCTATGCGACAAAGACGGAATTCATGCAAGCAAAGCCGTGCATCTTTACCTTCAGGCAATGCTATGCTCTATCGCAATTTTTCTCGTTGTGAAATTTTTCAACTTTGAACCGGTCGGAATAAAAGAATTCATAAAGGCATTTCTAACGCCAGTCTATACAGGTTATTGGTTTATCAGAAGCTACCTGATTTTTTATCTTCTTGTTCCGTTTTTGCAGAATTATCTGAAAAAATCAGAAGAAAAACAGATTAAAAAACTTTTTATAGCACTTACAATTTTTATTCCTGTTTTAAGATTTTTCTTTTTTGTTGAAGAATTTGGAAAGGTCGGGGATTTTATCTATGTTTTTATCGCAGTTTATTGTCTAAAAAAACGGCCGGGAAATTTCCTTGAAAAACACGCAAAAATCTTAAGCGCAGCGCTTCTTGTTCTAATGTGGATGACAATGCTTGCAATGAATTTTGTAGGACACAGGATAAATTGGCCAGAAGAGAAAACAAGAAGATTTATAATTCATATTTTTGCAAACAGAAATATTTTTTTAATGATTCTTGCGATGTGCGTTTTTTACGTTTTCAAAAACAATGTGAAAATCGGATATTCAAAAATAGTGAATGCAGTTGCTGGCACAACACTTGGAGTTTATATTTTCCACGAAAATCCGCTTTTCTGTTCTTATGGAGAAAAAGGACTAAGAGAAACTGCACTTTTATTCGAACATTGGCTGAAAATCGGAGTTCATTTTGAACAGGATAGATTCTATCCTCTTTATTTTATATCTTGCGTGATTGGTGTTTTTGCAATATGCAGCCTTCTTGAATTCGCAAGGCAACTTTTGTGCAAATCTGTCGTTCTTTGCTATAAAAAAATAAGGAACAAAGAGCAACAGAGTTAAAATCCTTATTAGAATTTTAAGCTTTTCACGAATTTTTCAACTCTCTTTTCGGATTTTTGAACATTACTGTTCCTGACCGCAAGTTTTCCGACAATTTCTACATTTGGTTCAAGTCTCGGAATTGCGTTCCAGCCACGCGCAAATGGACTTCCGCCGTAAGTAACAAATGGAACTATTTTTTTGCCGGAAAAATCGTATTCATCAAAAAAACTGTACAAAATCATCGGCATTTTTCCAAACCATAACGGATAACCAACAAAAATTACATCATAATCTGAAAAATTTTCAATATGATTTGCTATTTCAGGGCGCGCATTTTCATTCTGCTCTGCTTTTGCAACAGGAAGAGTTTCTTTGTAAGTTGCCGGATATGTTTTTTTCGCCTTGATTTCAAAAACATCAGCGTTCAAATCTTTTGCAATCCTGTCGCCAATTATCTTTGTGCTTCCACGATGAGAAAAATAAACCACAAGAATTTTCTGTTTGTCAGATTTTTTTTCTGTCATTTCTTTTTCAACCTCAAAATTTTCAGTCTGTGCAAAAATTCCTGTAAAAAAACTTACAAAAAATGTAAAAAACAAAACGATTTTTTTCATAAAAACCTCACATCAATCCTTTTCATCCAAAAATCATATTCATCCACATATCAATAAACCGCTGAACCAAGCCCGAACAGTCGTTCCAATAACGCGGCTCTGCCCTTTTTAGGATTGCAGATTCTATGCAGCCCCAAAGACCTGAAACAAAAACATTTATGTCGCGCTCCGGGTCATCGGAATGGGCAATTCCATGCTCCACACATTCTTTCAGAAAAGCCGCCGCAGTTTCGTTCGCCATGTAATATTCTGAAAAAACTTCTTTCGGAGCATTTTCGTCTGCTTCAGTTTTTGCAAAAAGAAGCATTGCCCGGCGCGGATGCGAAAAACACCAGTCTTTTAAAACATTCGCCGCATTTTCAAGTTTCTGCCGTGGCAAAGCATCCTTCGCAGAATCCAAAAGCAATGAATTCAGCTCTGAAATGCTGTCGCGGGAAATCGCCTGAAAAACCGCAGTCTTGTCCTTAAAATAATGATAAATATTCGCCGCCGTAACGCCACATTTTGCCGCAATGTCACGCATTCCGATTTCAGAAGGTTCTTTTTCCATTAAAAGTTCCAGCGTTTTTGCTTTGATTTGCGAAACAATCTCGACATTTGGATTTCTCATAGTTTTTCCTTGCAAGAAATTTAAGCTTAATATTAAACTACGTTTATTTAACACTGTTTAATATTAAAAGTCAATATTTTTTTATAAATTTTAAGTTTTTATGAATTCTGAAAGAACGCTTTCGCCAACTTTCCAATTTGCTCCAGACGGTTGGGCTCGCGCTTCGCTTGTATTACTTTGGGTGCTACGCACTTTTATTGCTACGATCGCCCAAAGTCTTCACAAATTGTAAATTTGGCTACGCTCTTATTGTTTTCACATTAAAACTTAAAATTTACCAAAAAATCCCACGCTAAATAAACGGTTGGTCAATCTGAATCACCGCAAAATACGAAGGATTATATTCCTTTACAATGCCGCAAAGAATTTCTTTCAGCTCATCTTCTGTATATTTACTTTCAAACGGATGAACTGCATCAAAAATCACATTTGTATGAGACGGTCCCGGCACAATCCGCAAGTCATGAATCGAAATATTCGGCTCAACCTTTTTTGCTTTTTCAACAATAAAATTTTTCAACTGCTCAAGTTCTGCGTTATTTTTATCAATCGGATCCATGTGGATTACGCACGAGCAATTGAATTTTCTAGAAATTTCACATTCAATATTGTCAATCTCGTCATGAAGCTCAAAAATATTTTCGTCGCCTGGAACTTCGGCATGAAAACTGACCATAATTTTTTCCGGCCCATAATCGTGAAGAACCAAATCGTGCATTCCGCATATTTTCTTGTGCGCCATAACTGTTTTTTCAATATCATCAACAAATTCTTTGTCAGCATTTTTTCCCAAAAGAGGATCAACAGTCTCTTTCACAGAGTCAAATCCGCCTTTTAAAATAAAAATCGCGACAAAAAGACCTGCAAATCCATCCAGCGGAACAGAAATTTCTTTTCCAAGCGAGCCGAAAATTATATTAACAAGCACAACTGCCAAAACCACGCCGGTGGAAATTGTGTCATTCAGGCTGTCCTTAGCGGTCGCTTCCATCACAACGCTGTTCATTTTTTTTGAAAGCGAATGATTGTAAAAATACATATAAAATTTCACAAGAATTGAAACCGATAAAATCACAATCGTTAAAAAATCAGTTTTCAGCGGCACAGGATTTTTTATTGCACCAATAGAAGACTTTAAAAGCTCGTAACCCATGATTATAATCAAAAATGAAACAATAAGCCCGGCAATATATTCCATTCTTCCGTGCCCAAAAGGATGTTCCGCGTCCGGCTTTTTCCCGGAAATCTTGAATCCTAAAATCGTAACAATTGAACCGGTTGCATCAGAAAGGTTATTAAAAGCGTCCGCAACAACAGCAACCGAATTTGACAAAATTCCTGCGAAAAATTTAAATGCAAACAAAAAAACATTAAAACAAATTCCAACAATTCCGCACAAAATTCCATATTGATTTCTAACTTGCGGATTCTTGTAATTCTTTCCATCTTTTATAAAAATTTTCGCCAGCAAATTCAGCATTTTTAAATCATCCCTAATTCAAAATTGATATTTTTTACTATCATGCTATAAATATTTCATAAATACAACGAATTATTAGCCACTGTAAACTTTTGATATAGTTTAAACCTATATCCAACCGCAAAAAACTTATATTTTTCAATTTCCCTAAATTCATATATCTTTAAGGCATGAGTAATAAAACACGTATATCTGTAATTGGTTATCCTAGAATTGGTTCTTTGCGCGAACTTAAATTCGCCTCTGAAAAATATTTTGCAAAAGAAATTTCGCAGGAAGAATTGAACAAAGTCGCACACGAGCTTAAGCTTTCAAACTGGCAGACTCAGAAAAACGACGGAATTGATTTTATTTCTTCAAATGACTTTTCTTTTTACGATGGAATGCTCGACACAGCTTTTATGCTTGGTGCAATTCCAGAAAGATACAAAAAACTTGGACTTTCAAAACTTGACACATTCTTTGCAATGGCACGCGGTTACCAGGAAGGCGAAAACGACGTTACAGCTCTTCCAATGAAAAAATGGTTCAACACAAACTATCACTACATTGTACCGGAACTTGACGACAACATCGAGCTTGCTTTGGATGCAACAAAAATCCTTGAAGAATTCAAAGAAGCAAAAGAAGCCGGCGTTGAGACAAAAATCAACGTAATCGGTCCATACACATTCCTTAAGCTTGCACATTACAAAGGAACAAAAAACGTAAACGATTATGCGGAAAAAGCCGCAAACCTTTACAAGGAGCTTTTGACAAAAGTTGCAGAAGCTGGAGCAAAATGGGTTCAGATTGAAGAACCGGTTCTTGTTCACGACACAACAGCTGACGACAGAGTTCTTTTTGAAAATCTCTATAAAATTGTGCTTGCAGACAAGAAAGTAAACGTAAATCTTGAAACTTACTTTGGCGACATCCGCGATAGCTACAAGACAGTGACAAGCCTTCCATTCGATGGAATCGGACTTGATTTTATTGAAGGAAAAGAAACTTTGAATCTTCTTCAGAAAGAAGGTTTCCCGAAAGACAAAATCCTTTTTGCAGGCGTTGTAAACGGAAAAAACATCTGGAAAAACAACTACGCAAAAACAATCGAACTTGTAAACAAAATCAAGGCGGCAACAGAAGCGGAAGTAGTTCTTTCAACATCATGCTCATTGCTCCACGTTCCTTATACAATCAGAAACGAAATCAAACTTTCAAGCGATATTTTAAAGCATTTCTCTTTTGCACGCGAAAAACTTTTTGAGCTCACAGATCTTTCAAAAATCATCGACGGAAAAGACACAGACGCAAATCTTTTCAACAGAAACCAGGATTTGTTCAAGAATGAACGCGTACAGGAAAATTCTGCACTCGCTTCAAAAATCAACGGACTCGGCGAAAAAGACTACACTCGCTTTCCTGCATTTGAAGAACGCGAAGAAATCCAGAGAAAAGCGTTGAACCTTCCATTGTTCCCGACAACAACAATCGGTTCATTCCCGCAGACAAAAGATGTCCGCGCAAACCGCAGCGCATTCAAAAAAGGCCAGATTACAGCCGAACAGTACAAAGAATTCAACAAAAATAAAATCGCAGAATGTATCAAGCTTCAGGAAGAACTCGGCCTTGACGTTCTTGTTCACGGAGAATATGAACGAAACGACATGGTTGAATATTTCGGCGAAAACCTTGAAGGATTCCTCTTCACAGAAAAAGCGTGGGTTCAGTCTTACGGAACTCGTTGTGTAAAACCGCCGGTAGTTTGGGGCGACGTTTCAAGAAAAGCGCCAATCACAGTTGAATGGTCAACTTTCGCGCAGAGCTGCACAAAAGCTCCGGTAAAAGGAATGTTAACAGGTCCGGTAACAATCTTGAACTGGTCATTCCCACGCGAAGACATCAGCCTAAAGACACAGACATTGCAGATTGCTCTCGCAATCCGGGAAGAGGTTCTTGACCTTGAAAAGAACGGAATTAAAATCATCCAGATTGACGAAGCCGCATTGCGCGAAAAACTTCCGTTGCGACATTCAGACTGGCACACAGAATACCTTGACTGGGCAATTCCTGCGTTCCGCCTTGTACATTCAGGCGTAAAACCAGAAACTCAGATTCATACACACATGTGCTACAGCGAATTCAACGACATCATCAAAGACATTGACGATATGGATGCAGACGTTATCACATTTGAAGCAAGCCGTGGCGACCTTACAATTCTTTCTGCGCTCAAAGAAAACCATTTCCGCACACAAGTTGGTCCAGGCGTTTACGACATCCACAGCCCTCGCGTTCCAACCGTAGAAGAAATCGTTTCTGCCGTTAAAAAAATGGAAGAATACGTTCCACAGAAAAAGCTCTGGATAAACCCAGACTGCGGACTTAAAACTCGTGGCGAAAAAGAAACAGTTGCCAGCCTTAAAAACCTTGTTGCAGCTGCAAAAATCGTCCGAAACGCATAACTTCTGCTAAAAAAAACTGTAGGGCGGAGCCCCGCCCTGCGCTACAAAACAAAAAACCTTGGCAATCAACTTTGCTTGCCAAGGTTTTTTATTTTTCCGCTACCCCACCCAGCGGGGACACCCCGCAACAACCCCGTTCAATTTTTCTCAGCTTAAATATGTTCCTTCAAAGCCTCGATATAACTTTCCGCATACCTTGAAAGAACAAGATTCTTCTTGGTTATAATTCCAATCCGCATTTTTTCGTCAATCTCAAGCGGGCGGGCAACAATATTCTCTCCGTTAAGCTCCTTGCTTATAACCCCGGAAGAAACTGTAAAACCATCCAGCCCAATCAAAAGATTGAACAAAGTCGCCCGGTCTCGGACGCAAATCGTCTTGTTTCTGTCAATCGCGGAAAACGGCTCTTCTGAAAAATAAAAGGAATTATGCGCGCCCTGCTCAAACACCAGATACGGAAAAGGCGCCAAATCTTCAACTGTAACAGAATTTTTTTTGCACAAAGGATTCTTGTCGCTTATAAAAACATGTGGTTTCGCCGTAAAAAGTTCCGTAAAAACCAATTCATTTTTTTTCAGAAGTTTTCCAATAACTTCCTCGTTCCGCGAGCTCAAATACAAAATTCCAATTTCACTTTTTAAACGCAAAACATCGTCAATAATCTCAAAGGTTTGGGTTTCTCGCAAAGTGTAATTGTAGCGGTCGCCGCCAAATTTGCGGATTACATCAACCATCGCATTTACCGCAAACGAATAATGCTGGCAGGAAACACTAAAAACAGGTGCCTGACGCGCTTTTCCGGCATAAGTTTCTTCCAGCAAATCTGCCTGCTCAAGAACCTGACGCGCATAGCCCAGAAAAACTTCGCCTTCACGGGTAATTTCAATGCCCTTGTTCGTCCGCGAAAAAATCTTAACGTGCATTTCATCTTCCAGCTGATGAATCGCAAGCGTTAAACTTGGCTGAGAAATAAAAACTTTTTCCGCCGCCCCAGAAATCGTCTTGGATTCCGCAACGGCAACCGCATATTTTAATTGCTGCAATGTCATAAAATCAAATTATCAACAATAAACAAGTTCACATTCAAAAGAACGCTCGTCGCTGGAAGCGATTTTTCCTTCAACAAGAACACGGTTCGCTTCGTCATCAAAGAAAGCATTTATCAACATCGTGTCGCCTTTTCGGATTTCTTTGCAAAAATTCAGCTTAAAATCCGAAATCTGCTTTTTCTGATATTCATCCGGCAAAAAATCCAGCGCAAAATTTATATATTTCGCATTTGTCAAATGTCCGTTTCCGTCAATCATTGAATAAAGAATTTTCTGCTCGCCAATCCGCTCCACATTTTCAGGAATTTTAATTCTTCCTGGTTTGCAAACCGACTCAGTTTTTACTTCTGATGGCGCAAGAAATTCAAATTTCGCAGGAATAACGACCGCCCTTGTTTCCGGGTTTACAATAACCCAAAGACTTTTTCCTTCAATCAAAAGCTCGCCGCTTGCCAAATCCCTGAATTCATAATAACGCATAAGCTGAACGCCTTCCGGTTTTTCCTCGCGGACAGTGATAGAAACCTCATCATTTTCCTTTGGCAATTTGTTGATATGAAAAGCCGAGCGCGAAACCATCTGCGCATATCCGTGCTCCGACAAAAAATCACGGTTCTGCCCGCGCAGAGCATACAAATCCGTTACAAAATCCGCACAATATTCCATCACTTCCGTCAAATGGATGTGTTTGTCCGGCCCGCACTGACCAAAAAGAATCTTTGTTTCATTCGTTACCGAAATCCCATCATCCGCAAGTTCAGTTTTATAGTTTTTTATCATTTTTCAAATCCTTTCTTCTATTTTATACCTTTATAAGACAATTTTTCCATCAAAAAGTTTCAAAAAATAAAAAAAGCTGGAAATCTTAGTAAATTTCCAGCTTCCGCAATTTTTTGAATTAAAACAACTTTTCAGTCAGACTAGATTTTTCCGCCTTCAACAACAAGATTGTCTGCGTTTGAATCTTTTCCGTAAGTCGCGCGGAGTGTCGCCTCATAGTCCGCATGGAAAAAGTTTTCCTTGCCAAGCTCAACAATCTCGTTGTTAAGCCATTCCAGAAGCGAAGCGTTTCCTTTTGAAACTGCCGGAGCAATTGTGTCCAAAGTTCCAAGAGATTCAATTCCAACCGCAAATCCAGGGTTTTCAATCGCCCAGGCAAGAACTTCTGTATTATCAGTAGAAAGAGCAACGCCACGTCCGTCAAGCAACGCATTGTAAGCCTCGCTGTACTGGTCGAACTTCAAAAGTTTTACTTCCGGGAAATTTTCTGTAAAATAAGCTTCCGCTGTAGTTCCTTTAGAAACAATCAATGTCTTTCCGTTCAAATCAGCGGGTTTTCTAATCAAATCCTTTTCGTTTGAAACAACGCCCAACGCGCACTTCATATATTGCAGGGCAAAATCAACTTTTTCAGCACGCGCCGGAGTTACAGTAAAGTTCGCAAGAGTGATGTCAACTTTTCCAGTCTCCAGAACCTCCACGCGGGCAGCAGCTTCCACAGGAACATATTTGATTTTTACGCCCAAATCTTTTGCAATGCGTTCAGCAAAATAAATATCATATCCCTGATATTTTCCGTATTCGTCAACATAGCCAAATGGTTTTTTGTCGCTAAAAACCGCAACTTTCAGAACCTTGCTTTTTTTAATCTGTTCAACAGTTCTGAATTTTGGTTTTGCAGCCGCAGAAAATGCTGTAAAAAGAAGAGCCGCACCAGCAGCAAATTTTATAAAAGTTGATTTTTTCATATAAATACCCCGCAATCGGATTTATTTCAGGTTTCCGCCTGATGAGTATTTTATAACATTTAATTTCCTATTATGTCAATAGGTTTTATATGAAAGAGTTTTATTAATTCAATAAAAAAATTGAATAAGCTACCAGAAAAAGCGCGTCAATTCGCCCTTTTTTTATTTTCTAGCCTTGAATTCAAAGTTGCTCAGGAACTTTTTTGCGCGCTCAGTTTTTGGATTATTCCAGAATTCATCCGGAGTTCCTGTTTCAACAATATTTCCGCCGTCCATAAAAACAATCTTGTCTGCAACCGCGCGGGCAAACGCCATCTGGTGAGTAACGATAAGCATCGTCTTTCCGGCATTCGCCAAATCCATCATCACATCAAGGACTTCACGAACCATTTCCGGATCAAGAGCCGCTGTAACCTCGTCAAAAAGCATAACCTCAGGATGAAGACAAAGCGCACGCACAATCGCGACACGCTGCTTCTGACCGCCAGAAAGTTCCCGCGGATACGCATATTTTTTGTCGCTTAGCCCTACTCTTTCAAGCCAAGCCTCAGCTTCTTTTTTCACATCTTCAATATTAAGATTCAGCTCATGCGCATGTTTCGGCCCCAAAAGAAGATTTTTCATCACATTCAAATGAGGAAAAAGATCATAGCTCTGAAAAACCATCCCGATTTTTTGGCGCACAAGATGCATATCTTTTGTGCGGTTGGAAATTATTTCGCCAGCCAAACGGATTTCGCCGCCCTGAATAGTTTCAAGTCCATTTATGCAGCGTAGCAAGGTCGATTTTCCGCAGCCGGAAGGTCCAAGAATAACAATAACCTCGCCTTTTTCAACCTGCAAATCAATATTTTTTAAGATTACATTTTCACCAAAAGATTTTGTAAGATTTTTAATTTCAAGCAAAGCCATAATTTTTCCTGTTTTTAACAAATAAATTCATTTTTAAAGACGTTTTTCAACATAGCGCGCGCCAAGATTCAAAATCCAGCACACAAAAAAATACATCATAAAAATCACAAAATAAACCGCAATGCTCGCAGTTGGAACTGTAAGCCGGTTCGCCTCTACAATCTGCTGCCCGATTTTAACAACTTCAATTACACCAACAAAAACAACCAGCGAAGTCGTCTTTATCATTCGTGTAATCAAATTCATGCTCAAAGGAATCAGGGAACGCAAAGTCTGCGGAATAATTATATAGAAGAAAACTTGCCTATCCGTCAGACCGATTGCTTTTCCGCTTTCATACTGATGTTTCGGAACGCTTTCCAAAGCTCCGCGAACCAAATCGCCCATTTCAGCAGTTCCCCAAAGCGTAAACACAAGGATAGAAGCCGCCTCGCCAGAAAGTGAAATTCCCAACGCCCGCGTCAATCCATAGTAAGCCACAAAAAGAAGAACCAGCTGTGGCATAATCCGCATAACTTCCAGATAAATTTTGCAGAGCGCACGGACAATCTTATTCTTCACAGTCATAAGAATTCCAAACGCAAAGCCCAAAACAACAGAAAAAAGAACAGAAACCAGCGCAATCCAGACAGTCGTCCAAAGTCCGCCAAGCAAACGCAAAAAGTTCGTTCCCATTCCAAGAACGCTGAACGCCTGAACAACCGCATTAATTGTTTCCGAACTGTGCATAACGCAATCTCCTTTCCGCAATCGCCGCCAAAACAGAAATCGGAAGCAACAGAACAAAATAAGAAACGCAAAGCAAAATCAACGCCTCGTCAGTCTTGTAATAAAGTCCAATCAAATCTTTCGCAATATACATCAAATCTGCCAACGCAACCGCGCTAAAAACAGAAGTTTCCTTTATCAAAAACATAATGTTCGCACAGATTCCCGGAACAGAAACGCTCACCGCCTGCGGAACAATCACATACTGAACAACCTGGCGTTTTGTAAGCCCGATACATTCCGCACTTTCAATCTGAATTTTAGAGACACTTTCCAGCGCAGACCGAAAAGTTTCTTCCATATAGCTTCCACCAAGAAAAGTAAGCCCGATAATCGCGCACTGCACCGAGGAAAGTTTTATTCCCATCCGCGGAAAAGCAAAATACAAAAAGAAAAGCTGAATCAAAAGCGGCGTATTCCTAGAAAACTCCACATAAACACTTACAATCTGCCTAAGAACCGGAATCTTCTGATATTTTATCAGCGCGCAAATAAGCCCAACCGCAAAAGACAAAAGAATTCCCACAACTGAAAGTTTCAGCGTAAGAACCGCAGCTTCAACGTAAAGAGGAATAACTTTTTGAATAAAACTAAAATCCATAAAACAAAATCACATTATTGCCGCGCAAGAGCTTTTTCAACCGCAATCGCAAGCTGATCCGCGCACGAAGTCCCCTTGCCGCCGCACAAATTTCCCTTAAGAATTTCAACAACTTTCGCCGCATCCATTCCTTCAATCAGTTTTGCCACCGCCTTTGTGTTTCCTGGGCAGCCGCCATAAAATTTAACATTGTGGATTTTTCCGCCTTCCAGACTAAAATCAATCTGCCGCGGGCAAACTCCAGTCGGTTTATAATCAAAATTTTCCATTCAGAATTCCTTAAATTTCCCTATTTGAAATATATACAAAAACGCAAAAAAAAGCATCCGAATTCTAAAATATTCTTTTATCAAAAAAAACATAAAAAAAAGACGGAAACCAACATTTCAAGCCAGTTTCCGCCTTTCAATCGTAAAAAATCTATGGGCAATATGCAAAATTTTCAGAACTTAAATTATGCAACCTTTATTTCAATCCGTTTTGGAACATTAACAGCCTTGCGCGGAATCACAACCGTCAAAATGCCATTTTTAAAGGAAGCGCTGATTTCCTCGCCATTCGCATCGTTCGGCAAAGAAAAACTTCTGCTGAAACCGCAAACTTTTCGCTCGCGGAGCAACCATTTTGGCTCATCAGATTTTTCCGCCTTTTCATTTTTATCATTTTTGCCTGTATCGTGCTCATCGCATTTTTCAGCCTTTTTCTCGATTTTTTCAGCTTTCTTTTCAACTTTTTTAGAAGAAATTGTCAGCACGTTTCTATCAAGCTGAATGTCAACATCGTTTTCACTTCTTCCAGGAAGTTCCATATCCAGCGTATAAACGTCTTTTGTTTCCATAACATCAACTTTAGGAACATAACTTCCACGATAATTTCCGCCATAAACGCCATCAAAATTGTCAAAAAGTGAATCCAATAAAGAAAGTTCATTCATCATAGTCATGCCTCCTGCAGCATTGTAATTTCTAGTTTAATCACGAAAGTTTTTAACTTTCACAATATATTATGCAAGAATCGTGCCAAGTTTTTAAAAAGACGGACAATAACGCTCAACCCTGCGGTTTTCGCTTCTCATAAAAAGCCCAAGGTCTTTTTATGACGCCATTTTCACCATAAGAAGGGCGGACAACCGCCCTACGCCTCAAAATTTCATTTTTCGTCTACCCACCGAGCGGGCTTCAAACGCCAGCCCTCAACGCCCGGCTCAATTTTTCCGCAAAACTCAGATTTTTGAGCAATTTTTAACCTTGTGTCAATTTTACGCGTATTTTTTGAGTATTTTTTACTCATCTAAAATTATTTTCTCAGAACATTCATTTTTTTGTGGATTTTTTTAAAATCTGAATTATTATTATAGAAAAGGTGTTTTCCAAAGACATCTAAAAATACATCAAGCTGGAGGCGCAATTATGCATGAAAAATTTGGATTAAATCAACCGGACTTTGAAAAACTGGTAAACGACCACGAATATCAGGCTTTGGCTGACAAATTAAAGGCAAGCTACGAAAGCGCAAAAATTCGCGAGGGCGAATACGAATCAACATTAAAATGGCTAAGAGAGTCAGCTAAAATGCACGGACTTTCCATCAAGTAATCCTTGTTGAAATAAAAAATCCATCTGGAAGCGCGAATCTTTCAAATGGATTTTTTTTCAGTTTTTATTCTTCCGGCCAGACAAACAGGTCTGCGCAGTTTCGCTCTCCGCCAGAAACATCAATTGCCTGCCCAGTGCAAAAAGTATTTGTGACTGTCAAAAAATAGCACCATTCAGCGGCTTCTTCCGCAGAAATCCACTTTTTTAGCGGAGTTACGTCCATAATTTTTTCCCATAGCTTTGGGTTTTCAAGAACAGGCTTATTCAATTCTGTAATAACGCCGCCAAAACACAAAGAATTGGCCGTTGCGCGGAATTTATTCGCCAGCCGGGTTGCGCAGTTTTTCATATATCCGTTTACGCCAGCTTTTGACGCAACATATTCAGGAAATTCGTTTCCTGTAATCGCAGAAACAGAACTTATAAAAAGCACGGATTTTATAGCTTTCTGGAACGCATATTTTTCAGTAACGTTCATTGTTCCCAAAAGATTGACTTCAATATCTTTTTTTGTTCCGCTCTGAATTCCCGCATTGTTCACAAGAATTTCAATATCATCCAGAACCGGCAGTTCATCTTTTTTTGAAATATCCGCCACAAAATGCGTATAATTTTTTGCCTCTGAAAAAGTTCCGCTTATAGAATCAGATTTTATGTCGATTCCAAAAACAGAATGACCTTCCTTTAAAAATTTTATCGCGGCGGCTTTTCCAATTCCGCTTGAAGTTCCCGTTATCAATACTTTCATTTTGACTTTGCCTTTAAATATTCAAAATATTCTTTTCCAACTTCTTCAGCTTCCCATTTTTTTACAACTTTATAGCCGATTCCGCTAAAAAAAACTTCCGCCAAGAGCTCAAAAACCGCGCCGATTGCAGAACATACAAAAACCTGAGTCCACGTCCATCCAAAAAAGATTTTTGAGACAACTGTGGCAAAAATAAAGTTATCCGCAAGCTGCCCAATCATCGTTGAAAAATATGAGCGCAGCGCAAAAGCAAAAAATCCATTGGATTTAACAGTTCGCCCAATCGCAGAGTTTAAAATTGCGTTTATAATAGAAGAAACTGTAAAAGCCAGAGCCGAACCTAAAACAACATACCACGAACCGCCGAAAGTTGCGTTCAAGGCTTTGTTCACCTCAATGTTTTCCGTGGCGTAAAATTCGCCCCACATTCCTGGAGTTTTGCTGAGCAGCGCAAAAATTCCGCATACAGAAAGATTCACAACCAGCGCGACAACAGAAACTTCAATGCTGGCCTTTGCGCCCCATCTTTTGCAGATTATGTCCATGCACAAAAACATAATCCAGCTGAAAGCAAAGCCGCAGTCCAGAACAACATACTTAAAACTGATAAGTTCCTTGTTCGCCAAAAGATTTGCGCATACAACTGACAGGAAAAAAATTGAAACGGTAAGCGAAGGAATGCTTCTGAGCAAAAGCGAAATGTCCTTCAGCTCTTCTTTGATAAGACTGTGAAATTTCTTCATTTCACACCTCCTTAAGGATTTTAATTTTTTACGCGCAGGAGTTTTTGAGGAATCATAAACTGCGCGGTTGCAAAGAAATATATCAGTTATTTTAAATTGTGTCGAATGGCTGATTTTTCCAGAAAAATTCAACAAAGAACAAAATTCACCAAATTTAAATTTACTAAGTTTTAAACTGTAAAAAAAAGAATACATAATATTAACGAATTCACAGCAAATTTATTCATCTTAATATGTGCACTTTTTTATAACAAAATACTAGTTTTCTCCATTTAATTACTAGAATATTCCAACAAAACACTAGAAAACGCCACGATAACATAACTTACTAGCAAATTCCAACGCAAAGAATGAACTCAAAGTTACTAGCTTTTTCCAAAATTTCAAAAATAAGGAAAATTGAATCATAAGGTTGGAATTTACTAGTAACTTCCCTGCTCCGCCCGATTTAAAAAAATATAGCGGGAAACAAAAAATATTCCCGCTATACGCAACAGAATTCATTCTGGCAAGTTTTTTCAGATTTTTTGAGTTTTTTGTCTAATTTTCAAGAGCAAATTCATTCTGATAAATTTCAGGCTTTTTGGCATTTGCTAGTTTTTTGCCGCTTTTTTTCTGTTCCTTCAAATCGTTTAAAGCCATCTCGCAAAGAAGTTTCAGCTGTCTTAGTTCAGAACCGTCTGTTGAATCACTAGCAGATTCCAAATCAATTTTAACAACCACATTCTCTTTTTCAAGCAGAGAAAGATAAAGATCAGCGTTTTGGCAGACAAGAGTTCTATCCGCCTGCTCTTCAATAAGATTTAAATACGGAGAAACTTTGTCGTAATCAGTTACTCCAGCTTCAGTCCGCATAATTGTAAAACGAACGCCGGTATGTTTTTTCCCGGTTTTTAGCCAGTCCTGCTTTATAACTTTCATCGAAGTGATTTTTTCGTTCAATTCTTTTATTGGCTCGGTTATTACAAATTTCTTAAAGTTGTCCGTTCTGTTCTGATAAATTTCATCCAGCTGAAAAAGATTTTTTATCTCTTCAAAAGAAAGTGAGCAAGTCCATGTATTTTTCGGATTTCCGTTTTTTCCCGCAAAGCCTTTGTACTGCTCAAAAATATCATAATATCTCATTGCATAAGTTGAACGGAGCTTTCCGTATTCCAAAAAATTTATTTTATGGTGGCCAGCCTGCTGTTCCAGAAAGTTGTTGATAATCGGATTGAATACAAAACGAAGAATCTTGTTGCTTTTGTCAATCTGAATCAGCGAGAACAGCGGAATAAAATTCTGCAAGTCATCCGTGTGAAAATTTATTACAAAATGAACACATTCGTCCGCACATTCGGCAATTCGTTCAATACTTGTTCCACCAATCGAAATTCCCATCGATTTAAAAAAATCATTGAACGAAAATTTTGCCTCGTAATAATTTGTGTCGCCAAAAATTGTTTTCTGCATATTGTTAACTGCCATTGCCATTGAAATCAGTTTTTTTCCCATTGCAGAAATTTTATAATAAGCCTTGCTCATCGCATTTTTTTGAATCAAATACGATGGTTTTGTTGATTCGTCTCCGGTAAGAACCAGATCTGTTGTTTCCAATGATGAATTTTTAAAATTCAAAATTCCACCCGTTTCTTTTTTCCCCATATCTTGAATATAAATCAAACTTACTAGGTGTGCAAGCAAATTTTAGTTACTTTGCAAAAATTTGTTAATATTATTC
>CAVBXG010000054.1:0-17603 GCA_963599585.1 bacterium | reverse complement strand
TTTGTACGCTCAGCATGGCGAATTGACGCGCTTTTTCTGGTAGCTGATTCAATTGCTGAATTTATAAAACTCGACATTTGGGCTATTTACAAAATTTTCGCTTTTCTTCTATATTATATAACCATGAAAGAAATAAAACCTTACGAATTATCAGAAAATCCATTTAAACTTATAGGCGAGGACTGGCTTCTCGTTGCCGCAGAAAAAGAAAGCCGCGTTAATATGCTTACTGCTTCCTGGGGGCAAGTTGGCGTTATGTGGGGAAAACCTGTCGCGAATATTTTTATCCGCCAGTCGCGTTTTACAAAAACTTATATTGACTCTAGCGAAACTTTTACGCTTTGCGTTTTGCCGTCAGAATATCGGAATGTCTACAATTTTTGCGGCTCAAAGTCTGGCCGTGATTTTGACAAAGTAAAAGAAACTGGTCTTACAGTTGAGCACGACGGAGTTTTTCCGTATTTTAAGGAAAGCCGCCTTGTTATTGAATGTAAAAAACTTTACGAGCAGGTTGTGCCGGAATCAGCGTTTCTGGACAAAGAAATCTATAAAAAATGGTATCCGACAAACGATTTGCACACGCAGTACATCGCGGAAATCACAAAAATTCTTGTAAAATAATTTTTTCCGGGCTGGATTTCTTAAAATTCAGCCTGCTATTAATTGCAAAAGTCAATAAATAAGATATAATAAAACTGTATACGATTATTCAAGGTTTTGGGAACGTGGTTTTTGGAACTTTACTCAAAAATTTTATTCAATTGTTATGCGTATGCATATACGGAGGTTTTATGAAAACTATAAAGGTTGGCGCAGCTGTATTGATGATGACTCTTTGCGCTTCAATGGGCGCATTTGCGGCAAAAAAAGCAAAACAGACAAAAGTTAAGATTGAGATTGTAAATAGACCGGGTATGGCTCTTGGAAGCGAAACTCCAGCTTGGGTTATGTCAGTTCTTGAAGGTGACAATAAGCAGGTTGCAAAAGCTTTGAAGATTGACTTGAAGGATACACAGATTTTCGTTTTTTCTAATCAGGGAAAAGATCTTGAATTCTTGAAGACATGGACAGATCAGGTTGATGTTCAGCGTCAGGTTGCAAATTCATTCTCAATGGCTGTTGGTCAGAGCGCAAATGCTGTTTTCCAGGGAATGACTGGTGATGAGGTAAAGCAGAAGCAGGCAATCGATCAGACTGTAAAAGCTCTTTCTGCAATCGAAGTTAATGGCTTGGAAAAACAGGCTCAGTATTGGATGCAGTTCAGAAAACCAAAGCAGGGAATTAAAGTAAAGGCAAATTCTCCAGACAGCAGCTTTGACTATTACTATGAATATTATGTAGTTTTCACAATGAGCCGCGATATTTACGATGCTCAGCTTAATGCAGCTTTGAACGGAATTGAAGACAACGCTTCTGAAACAGTTCTTTTGAAGAAAGCTCTTAGCGAAAATCTTCGTGCGCCGCTTCTTGACAAAGCTCCAGACGCTACAGTTGAATATTCTTTTGACGAAGAATAGGAGCTGCTTTAATGAAAAAGATATTTTCTGCTTTTTTGCTTTCATTGGTGGTAATGTTTTCTGTTTCTGCTAAAGCTGTAAAGCGTGGCGGAAATGCAGATTTGACTCCGTATCTTAGTGAGACAGATTGTCGCGCAATTTGCAAAGACATCGTTGCTCAGATTATTAAGTCGCCAAGAATCGCAAGGTTTGAAGACAAAAATGACCGCGCTCCAGTTGTAACAATCGGAAAAATCAAGGACGAGACCGGGGAATTTTTTGATACTCAGATTATTGCCAACAGCCTTAAGACTGCTGTATTGAACAGCGGTGTTATGGAATTTATGGCAAACAAGGATGTCCGCGAGGAAATGCGCGATGCTGTAATTGAACAGCAGGATCATTCTGCGGAAGAGCTTGCAAAAGAGCTTGATGTGGAAGATGCCGCGGATTATATGCTTACCGGTTCTGTAAAACTTATGGTTCAGAACAATGGAAAAAAGCAGGAACGGACATACATTGTCAATATCGAAGTTACAGATCTTCAGACTCATAGGACGGTCGGAATGTTTGAACCGTCAGAAGAAACAAAAGACTATCTGAAAAAAACAGGAAAAGTGAAAAGCAGATAATTTTTAGCTGGAAGCCAATGGAATATAACTTTTCCATTGGCTTTTTTAATTTTTGAAGAAATAAAATGAAAAAAAACATACGAGAGATTATTCTTCTTTTTGTTGCGGTTTTGTTTTTAGCTTCTTGTGCCACAACAAAAGGCGCGGAAGGTGCAAAAGACTCTGCAAAAGTAGAAAAAACTAAAAAAATAAAGAAAATAAAATTCAATCAGGCGACTTATGATTCAGCTTATGCTGCCGGCGATTATTCAAAGTGCGTTTCAATGCTTTATTCAAAAAAAGCGGACAAGAATGCGGTGAAAAACTATCTTGACATCGATATGTTGCTTTATTTTACAAGCGACTATATTGCGTCTGGAAAAGGTTTTCTGGAAACTCAGGGACAAATGCAGCGGCTTTCTGCGGATATGACAAGCGGAAAAACGATGCAGGCGGCTTTGGGCGGTGAAAATTCCACCACATATACAGGAGCGGTTTACGAAAGGCTTTTGTCTTATTCGATGCGCGCTGTGAATGCGATTGGTGCTGGCGAGCTTGATGTTGCAAAAGGCGTTATTTACACGTACACAGGCGACTACAAGGATGTTATAGTTCCGCTTCTTGCCCAGCAAAAAGAAGTTGAGGCTTCCAGTGATAATTTGCTTGGTGATGAGAAATTTTCCGGGGCAATGTCAACATTGAACACGCTTGGCGTTAATGTTTCTGTCGGCAAAGTTACAGCTAAAACTCCTGCAAAGGCAAAGGCTGTCTATGAAACTTCTCCGTTCCTTTCATATCTTGGAACTGTAGTTTTTGCCGCAAATGAAGATTCTGACCATGCGAAAGAATTTTCTTCTATATTAAAGACTTCTGCGCCAAATGTAGATGTTTCAGAAGCTGTGAAAATTCCTGCTGGAAAAGGTCGACTTGAAGTTGTCGCGCTTTCTGGAACTCTTGGAAAAAGAACAGAAGGCGTTCAGGAAATGAATTTTGGTATAATTCCGGGAACTGGTTTTCCGATGAAATTCAAGATTGTCTATCCGATTTTTGATATTTCAAAGCAAAACCATAAAATCACTTCTGTAAATGTTAAGCTTTCTGATGGAACTGCGAAAAAAGCTGTTGTTGTTGAAAATTTTGACAATGCGGTGGCTCTTGATGTTGCAAATAAAGCTCGTGGCGCATACAGCCGAAGTGTTTTCAGGAACATTACAAAAAATGCGGCTAGTATTCCGGCAAGCGTTGCGACTTATATTGCTGCTAAAGAAACTTTGGATCATATCGGTTCAAATGTTTTGGCAAGAACTGCGGCTCAAATTGGTTTCGCTGCTGCTAAACAAGGGATGATTGCTGCGCTGGGGGCAGTTGTTGACGCGGAAAAAGCGGATATTCGGCAGGCTTCTTATTTTCCTCATCTTGCGAGTGCGGCGGGATTTTCTGTTGCGCCGGGAACATATACAGTTACTGTTGAATATTTGAGCGGAAACAATATTGTGGAAACAAAAAAAATTGAAAATGTTGTTGTAAAAGAAGGAAGAGTTTCTGTGGAGGTATCTTCATGCGAAAAATAAAAAATTGCGCTTTGAAATCTTTGTTTTCATTGTTTTTTGTATTGAGCTTGAATTCTGTCTTTGCGGCAAAAAAACAGAAGCAGGTTGTGCCGGAATGGGTAACTTCGCCTTCAACAGTTTATCCTTCTGACAAATTTTTGAATTATGTCGGTTCTTCTTCTGATAGAAATACAGCGGAAATCAACGCGTTAAAAGGTCTGGCTTCGATTTTTGGTCAGGCAATAAAATCTGAATCGAATTCTTCATCGCGGATGGAACAGGCAAAGGCAGATGGACTTGTTGCAAAAACGACAAATGTTCAGACTTTCAGTCAGGATGTAAAGCGGGTTGTGGATGTTGACAATCTTATTGGCGCGGAGACAAAAGATTTTTGGCTTGATTCTGCGAATTCAACTTGGTATGCGGTTGCGGTTCTTGATAAAAGCAAGGCAAGCGATATTTATTCAGAAATGATTAAGAAAAATTCAATTGCCTTGTCAACCTTGAAAAAAAATTCTGAAAAGGAACTTCATTCGCTGGAAGGTTTTGCGGTTTACGATTTTGCGGAAGAAATTGCGGTTGAAAATGAAAATCATCTGAAAAAAATGTCGATTATAAATCCTAGCGCGGTTTCTGGGCTGGAGCAGTATTGTCCTTCTTCAAAGAATATTCACGCAAAAAAAATGGAAATTGCAAAAAATATTCCGATTTGCGTAAAAACTGCAAATGATGAGCACGGGCGTTTTAAGGAAGCGTTTGTTCAGGCGGTTTCTGAATGTGGATTCAAGGGAACTTTGGACGATTCTGCGCGTTACGTTCTTACTGCAAAGTTTGAATTTGAACGATCAGACACATCGGATAAAAAAACGGTTCGTTGCCGCTACAATGCTGAAAGCTACATTCTTGACAAGAAAAATAGTCATCAGCTTGTGCCGTTTACAATTTCCGGGCGGGAAAGCGCCGTTGAATATTCAGAGGCAAAAGTCAAGGCGGAAAAGAAACTTGAGTCAAAAATCAAGACTGAATTCAAGCAGAAATTTTCTGATTATCTGAGAAATCTGGTGGTTGAATGAGAAATCTTTTTCTGGCGGTTCTATTTTTTGCGCTAGGCTCGGCTGCTTTTTCAGAAATTGTCTCGTGGAAAGGTATGGAATTCGGGTTGGATTCTTGTCCGGTCTGGCTTGAAAAATATCTTGAAAAAAAGAACGAAAAACCTTTGCGCAGAAAATTCGGAATTGAAAAGTCAAAGTCTGTTGTTGTCGGCGTTGCTTCCGGGGAATCCTTGGAGGCAGCAAGAGGATTTTCTCAGACAGATGCGATAAAAAAATATTTTGCATCAATTAAAGAAAATCAGGTTGCGCAGTCATTGACTTTTGTCTATGAATTCTGGAACGAGGATTCAGAAGATGGATTTTGTGTTTATTCAGTCTACAGTTTTTGAAAATTCAAAATGTGTTGAGAATCGTTGCTTTTTTTTGTAAACTTATAAAATCATGAAACGATTTTTTGCAATTCTTTTTGGCGTGATTTTTTGCCGATTTTTGTTTTGTCAGACGCAGATTCCTGAAAATGCAAATTTTTGGAGCAATTTTCCGGACAAAGAGCTTGCAGAATTTATTGTAGACCGGATGACGGACGAGGAATTGCTCAGCCAGATTCTTATGTTTGGCTGGGCTGGCGCAGAACCGGACAATCTTTTGTTTCAATGGGTTGGCGGGCGCGGGCTTGGCAGCGTAAAAGTTTTTGGCTGGAACACTGATGACATAAATCTTGTCGCAAAATCGATTTCTTCTTTGCAAAAAAGTGCCGCTTCAAGGCGTTTTAAAATTCCTCTTTTTGTTGCGACCGATCAGGAAGGTGGCTGGATTCGTCATGTGAAGGGTGAAACTGCTGTAACTCCGGGAAATATGGCGATTGGTGCGGGTGGCTATCCTGTTGACGCTTGGTGTTCTGCGTATTACATCAGCCGGGAAATAAAAGTTCTTGGAATAAATATGAATTTTGCACCGACTGTTGACCTTTTTACAAACCATGACTCAACGATTATCGGAACTCGTTCTTTTGGCGATGACCCGGAGCGCGCTGGAATTCTTGGTGCGGCTTGGGCGAACGGCAGCATTGCGGCTGGAGTGATTCCGACTGTAAAACATTTTCCAGGCCACGGCGACACAAGCTACGATTCTCACATAAATCTTCCTGAAATTGACATTGACTGGAAAACATTTAAAAACCGCGAGCTTGTTCCGTTTGAATATCTTATAAAAGAAAAAGTTCCGGCGGTTATGTCCGGTCATTTGAGTTTTCCGCAGATTGACAAAAGCGGTGCGCCGGCGAGCCTTTCAAAGTATTTTTTGACAGAACTTCTGCGTAATCAGCTTGGCTACGAAGGTCTTATTATCACTGATGACATGATGATGAACGGAGCCACAATGTATGCCGGGTCGCTTTCTGCGGCTTTCAAGATGGCGATTGAGGCTGGAAACGACATCGTTATTTCTTCAACAACTGCGCGTCTTGGCGAAAATCTTTGGACAAGCAATCTTTCTGCAATGAAAACTGATGAGAATTTTAAATCCCGCGTAAAAGATGCGGCTTTTCGTGTGATAAAGGCTAAACTGGAATATTTTAAGGGTGAAAATGCCGCTCCGCTTTACCCGGACGCTTCAACAATCAGCAAATTTATTCCAGACAGGGAAGGCGATAAATTTTTTCTTCAGCAGGCATGCCGTTCAATTTCATATTATAAGAAAGCAGATGAAACTTTAACGCCTGAAAAAGCTGGTCGGGTTCTTTTGTGCGGTTCATTGCCACAGTTTTTTACAGAAGGAAAAAAGCGTTATCCGAATTCTGGGGAATTTAAGTTCAATTACGAGCTTGGCCCGAATGAAACTGCCTGGATGAGCGAAAATATTCTGAAAATTTACGATTCTTATGACACAATCGTGTTTCTTGTGGCGAACCAGCGGAGCGCAAAAATTGCCGAGCAGCTAAAAGGAAAAGGCAAAAAAGTTGTGATTTTTTCAATTATGACGCCGACTTATTCGTTCGGGCTTGACTGGGCGGATGCGATTTTGCTTGGCTACAGCTGGAGCGGCTACACTTTGGAGGCAATGTTTGGCGCATTGGACGGCGAATTTGAGGCTGAAGGAATTCTTCCGTTTAAAAATTAGGAATTTCCTTTAATTTTGTGTATTTTGCGTCGCAACCGTGCGTGTTCGGTCGCAATCCAAGAATTCGTTCATTCTCTGCCTGAAGCTGATTTTTTATCATCTGCTTGAAAACGTCCATTAACGGTTCTGGATTCGCCTGCTGGTTTGCAAGCCCTGCGCCCTGAAATTCTTTTATAAGATAATAGCACGTTTCGATTGTGGAAACACATTCCGGGCGCGGCTCTTTTTTGAATGTAAAGATGGAGCGATATTCACCAGCAAAAGAAACTTTTGGAAGCTGCAGAAGGTTCGGGTTGTGCTGGATGATTTTTCGGCTGCAGAACCAAGTTGCATCGATTATGATTGCAAGAATCGTGCGCCCATTTACTTTTTCCTTAAAGCCAGGTTTATTCGCGTTCCAAGCGTCTTTCCCAGGATACAGCAAAACCGGGAAATATTGTGGATTGTTTAAAAGCTCGTTCAGCCGTTCATTTTTTGAAAAATCAAGCCCTTCTAGAATCTCGCAGCCTTTTAAGGAAATTCTTGTTATCCAGCCAGTTCCAGTCCTGTTTTTTTTGACTTCTTTCGGATGCATTAAAAGCACAAATTTTATTCCAGAATCAATTTCTTTCGTATACTTGCAAAGACAAAACTCGCCTTTTTTCTGGCAGCGCGGACAACGGTAATTCATGAAAAATATTATATCATTTTTCTTTCTTATTGCTCAATCTGACAAAAAGATGTATTTTGTCAGAACACTATTTTTATTTTTGTTGGAGCATCTGATGTATAAGCCAGAGTTGTTGAATACGTTGAAAACTTATAATGGAAAGCAGTTTTTAACTGATTTTATTGCAGGAGTGATTGTTGGAATTGTCGCGCTGCCGCTTTCTATTGCGTTTGCTATTGCCAGCGGTTGCAGCCCGGAGACTGGTCTTTACACGGCGATTGTTGCCGGTTTTTGTATTGCGGCGTTTGGCGGAACCCGCTGTCAGATTGGCGGTCCTACCGGAGCTTTTACTGTAATAATTTATGCGATTGTGAATAATCCGCAGCTTGGAGTTGGGGGACTTGCCACAGCGACTGTTCTTGCCGGTGTCATGCTGATTCTTCTTGGCGTTTTTAAGCTTGGCGGTCTGGTGAAATTTATTCCGTACACAATTGTCGTAGGTTTTACGGCAGGAATTGCGGTTACGATTGCGACTGGTCAGCTTGGCGATTTTTTCGGACTTCATCCGCAGTTTCCGCTTACAGTTTTGGAAAATGAATATTTGAAGATGCCGGGAACTTTTGCCGGAAAAATTCTTGTGTATGCGGCTTCAATAAAAACAATCAATTTTTATTCCTTTGGAATGGCTGCTGTTTGCCTTGCGGTTATTTTTTTGTGGCCAAAAGTAACAAAGAAGATTCCTGGCTCGCTGATTGTGATTATACTTGCGACTCTTGTAAATCTTCTGGTTTCTCATTTTGCTGGTGAAAATCCTGTTTGGCATGCGGATATTATAAAGGACAGATATTTAATTCCGAGTGGACTTCCAAAACCTGCGCTCCCGGATTTTAGTCTTTCTACAATAAAAACGGTTTTTCCTACGGCGTGCTCGATTGCGGTTCTTGCCGCGATTGAATCTTTGCTTTCTGCGGTTGTTGCGGACGGTATGCTTGGAACAAAACACGACTCGAACAATGAGCTGATTGGCCAGGGAATTGCGAATATCGCGAGCCCTTTGTTCGGCGGACTTCCGGCTACTGGTGCGATTGCAAGAACGGCTACAAACATAAACAATGGCGGAAGAACTCCTGTTGCGGGAATTATTCATGCGGTTGTTCTGCTTTTGATAATGATGCTTTTTGGAAACTACGTTGAATATATTCCGATGGCGGCGTTGGCTGCGGTTCTTATGAGCGTTGCATGGAACATGGCGGGGATTCCTTCTATCAGGAAGCTTTTAAAAGGTCAGAAGTCTGATATTACAGTTCTTACAGTTACTTTTTTAATCACTGTTTTTGTTGATTTGACTTATGCGATTGGAATCGGGCTTATTTTTGCGGCATTCTTCTTTATAAAAAAGATGATAGATGTGAGCGAAGTCCAGGAAAAACGGAACACAATTGTCTCTGGAATTACAGGCGACGGAACTGAGGAGCAGCTTAATGTTCCTGCCGGAGTGATTGTATATGAGATTGAAGGACCGCTGTTTTTTGCCACAGTTCGGAAGTTTGAACTTGCTGTTGAGCGCGCCGGCGCGGAATTTGATGTTCTTGTTATTCGGATGCGCAACACAATTTATCTTGATGCAGGTGGAGTTCAGGCTCTTGAGCAGTGCAAAGCCGCTTGTGACCGCCGCGGTGTAAAGATTGTGATTTCGGGAATCCATACGCAGCCGTACATTTTGTTTGAAAAAACTGGAATGGCGGAAAAAATCGGGCGTGAAAATATTTTTGATGATATTGAAAGCGCAATGAACCGCGCAAAAGAAATTGTTGCGGAAAAACGGAAAAATTAACCGCGCTGCCTGTGTTGCGAGAGCGGCAAATTTATTCTATTTTTTGTATTTCTCCATCTTTAAGGTGGAGAAGCCTTTGGTTTTCTGAGCCGCGAAAGCGCAGCATAAGGTTTTTCTTTTCCTGAATGAACGGGCCGTCCACAAGGACATCAATGCAGTTTAGCATAAGCTCTGTATAGTTGGGAATGTAACGCCTTCCGCCGGGCTGCAAATCTTTTTCAAAAATATAGCCGGTCCAGCACCAGATGTCTTTTTTTGGGTAAATTTCTTTGAGTTTTTTTAGGAATGGCGCAAGAACCTGCTGGTTTTCCGGCTCGAATGGTTCGCCGCCCAGCAGACTGAATCCCTGGATGTGCGGCGGTTCCAACGCTTTTATTATTTCATTCTGAGTTTCTTCTGTAAATTCGTTGCCAAAGTTAAAATCCCATGTCTGTGGCTGAAAGCATCCTGCGCAGCAGTTTCTGCAGCCGGAAACAAAAAGGCTTACGCGAACTCCTTCGCCGTCGGCTACGTCAAATTTTTTGATTGTTCCGTAAAACATAAAAACCTTCAAAATGGGGGTTGTTGCGGGGAACTCCCCGCACGGTGGGTAGGCTAAAACCGTAGGGTTTAGACGTAGGGCGGTTGTCCGCCCTTTTAAATTTTGAACTATAAGTGAAGAACTCGTTCCTTGATTTCCTGGGTTCGCCCCTGATTCCAGTATTGAGTTCCGATGTAGCCGCAGGTTCGGCGCGCAACGTTCATTGTTGTCTGGTCGGTGTTTCCGCATTGCGGGCATTTCCAGATGAGTTTGCCGTCGCTGTCTTCTACAACTTGGATTTCGCCTGTGTAGCCGCATTTTTGGCAACAGTCTGATTTTGTGTTCAGCTCCGCATACATTATTTTTTCGTAAATGTGCTTAAGGACTGCCATTACAGCCGGAATGTTCTGCTCCATGTTCGGAACTTCAACGTAGCTCACTGCGCCGCCCGGAGAAAGTTCCTGAAACTGGCTTTCGAATGTAAGTTTCTGGAATGCGTCAATCGGTTCTGTTACGTGGACGTGATAGCTGTTTGTGATGTAATTTTTGTCTGTTACGCCCGGAATTTCGCCGAATCTGCGTTTTAGTGATTTTGCGAATTTGTATGTTGTTGATTCAAGCGGCGTTCCGTAAAGGCTGAACGCAATGTTTGTCTGGTCGCGCCATTCCGCGCATTTTTTGTTCATGTAGCGCATTATTTCAAGCGCGAAAGGTGTTGCGCTCGGATCTGTATGCGGTTTGCCTTTCATGTAGCGGACGCATTCGCAAAGTCCAGCGTAGCCAAGAGAGATTGTTGAATAGCCGTTGAACAGAAGCTTGTCGATTTTTTCACCTTTTTCAAGGCGGGCAAGAGCTCCGTTCTGCCAAAGAATCGGGGCAACGTCTGAAGGTGTTCCCAAAAGTCGTTTGTGGCGGAGCATGAGCGCGCGTTTGCAGAGTTCAAGTCGTTCGTCAAAGATTTTCCAGAAAAGGTCAACGTCTTTGCTGGAAGAGCAGGCAACATCAACAAGGTTGATTGTTACAACGCCCTGATTGAATCTTCCGTAGAATTTTGGGCGACCAGTTTCGTCTCGGTAAACGGTAAGGAATGAGCGGCAGCCCATGCAAGGGTAGCAGTTGCCTTCCTTTAGCTCGAACATTTTCTTTTCTGAGATGTAATCTGGAACAAGCCGTTTTGAAGTGCATTTTGCCGCAAGTTCTGTGAGGTAATAATATTTTGCGCCTTCTGTTATGTTGTCTGGCTCAAGAACGTAAATCAGTTTAGGGAATGCTGGAGTAACCCAATAGCCTTTTTCGTTTTTTACGCCCTTGTAACGCTGTTTTAAGACTTCTTCTATAATAAGCGCAAGGTCAGCTTTTTCCTGTTCGTTTTTTGCTTCGTTCAAATACATGAAAACGGTAACGAATGGGCTTTGACCGTTTGTTGTCATAAGAGTTACAACCTGATACTGGATTGTCTGGACTCCGCGCGCAATTTCGTCTGCAAGGCGGCGTTTTACGATTGCGTCAAACTGTTCCTTTGAGAATTTGATTCCGGTTTCTTCCTCGGTTTCGGCGAGTTCTTTTGCAATTTTTTTGCGGCTTACGTCTACAAATGGAGCAAGGTGGGCAAGGGAAACGCTCTGTCCGCCGTATTGAGATGAAGCTACCTGCGCAATAATCTGGGTTGCAATGTTGCACGCTGTGGAAAATGAATGTGGACGGTCAATTTTTGTGCCGCTGATGACTGTTCCGTTCTGGAGCATATCCTCAAGGTTTACAAGGTCGCAGTTGTGCATGTGCTGTGCAAAATAATCCGCGTCGTGGAAATGCAGAATTCCTTCGTTGTGTGCCTGAACAATGTCCTCGTCCAGAAGAAATCGTTTTGTTATGTCTTTAGAGACTTCGCCTGCCATGTAGTCGCGCTGAACAGAAACTACAGTTGAATTTTTATTTGAATTTTCCTGTTTTACTTCCTCGTTTGCACATTCCAAAAGTGAAAGAATCTGCTTGTCTGTGGAATTCTGCTTTCGCATGAGCATGTGGCGGTAGCGGTAAGTTATGTAAAGTTTTGCGATGTTGAACGCACCTATTTTCATAAGCTCAGTTTCCACAAGATCCTGGATTGCTTCTACGTTAAGCTCCACTTTGCTCGCATGGCACTGGTTTGAAACTTTTGCGGCTACAGCCTGAATATATTCTTCTGAAATTCTGTCGCTTTCTGGAACTGCGGCATTTGCCTTTTCTATAGCTGTAACGATTTTTCTTATGTCAAAAATTACTTCTTCGCCATTGCGCTTGATTATCTTCACTTTGTTCCCATCCTTTTTTTGTAAGCGTAAAAAAAACGCAACACTATATATAGCGTTTGCGTGATTAAAACTATACTATTACTAGCGTTTTTATACAAGATTAATAACACAAATTTAGAAAACTATTTTTCTTGCAAAATTTTTAAATATGTGATTTAAAATTGGACCAGCTTGCGAGGTCCTGTGTCGGAGGGGTAGGCGAAAACCAAAGGTTTGAGCCGTAGGGCAGGCGCCCTTTTTAGGAAAAATAAGACGGAAATTTATTTCTTGAAAAAAAGTTAAAGTTAATGAGAAAATCGACCGATAAATAAAGCAGGAAAAACTCTGGAGACGATTATGAACAAAGAAGAATTTTATAAATTGGTAAAGGCTGTTCCAAAGGCGGAAGTTCATATCCATATTGAAGCGGTTCCTTCGATTGATTCGATAAAGGCTTTGTACAAAAAAAACAAGGGCGAGGAAATTTCGGACAAGGAAATAAAGGAGCTTTTTACTTACGAGGATTTGAACGGTTTTATTCAGGCGTTTATAAAAATTCAGCAGCTTTATACTTCGGTTCAGGATTTTGACTACATTTTTGACGATTTGGCAAAGTATCTTGTTGAAAATGGAATTGTTTACACCGAGGCGTTTTTTGCGCCGACTTCATTCCTTAAAAATGGCTTTAAATATGAAGATATGGTGAAGGTTTTTGATAAAAAGATTGCGGAAATCAAGGAAAAGCACGGAATTACGGTAAAACTTCTGATGGATGTGAGCCGGACTTTTGGGCTTGAGAATGCGATGAGCAATTATTCTTTGCTGAAGGAGTTTCCGAGCGAAAATATTATTGGAATCGGGCTTGGCGGTGCGGAAGTAAAAGGTCCTTGCCGCGATTATGCGCCGGTTTTTGAGCTTGCCAAAAAAGAAGGATACAAAGTTGTTGCGCATGCTGGCGAAGATGTTGGACCGGAATCTGTTTGGGAGGCGATAGATCTTCTTCATGTTGACAGGGTTGGGCACTGCATTTCCGCAATTCAGGATGAGAAACTGATGGAAACTTTGAAGGAACGGAAAATTGTCCTTGAAGTTTGCCCTACGAGCAATGTCTTTACGAAAAAGTATGTAAAATCAATTGCGGAACATCCAATCCGTGAATTTTTTGACCGCGGACTTTTTGTAACAGTGAACACAGATGATCCGGTTTTCTTTAAAGTTTCGCTCTGCGATGAATTTTACAAACTTTACAGCGAGGCAAATTTTTCGCTTGATGAAATAAAAACCTTGATAAAGAACGGATTCAACGCAACTTATCTGCCTGATTCGGAAAAAGAGTCTTGGTGCAAAAAAGTTGACGAAAAATATGACGAATATCGAAAAATATTACAATAAATTCAATGAGGAGCACCGGCTTTTGACGCGGCATGGGCTTGTGGAATTTTCCACGAGCATGCATCACATCAAAAAGATGATTGACGGACGTGAAAACCTGAAAATTCTTGATGTTGGGGCTGGAACTGGCCGGTATTCGGTGGAACTTTGTTATCTTGGGCACGAGGTTACTGCGGTTGAGCTTGTTCCGCGGAATCTTGAGGTTCTGCGTTCAAAGCATGAAAAAATCAAAACGTGGCAGGGAAATGCTCTTGACCTTTCGTTTCTGGAAGAAGATAAGTTTGACATTTCAATTTGTTTCGGTCCGATGTACCATCTGCACACGCAGGAAGAGCGGCTGACTGCCTTGAACCAGATAAAACGCGTTACAAAGAAAGACGGAATAATTTTTGTCGCATATATTTTGAACGATTACGCGGTGATTCAGTATTGCTTTGGAAAAAACAAGATAAAAGAACTTTTGGAGCAGGGCTCGATTTCCGAGGATTTTCATTGCGTTACAGCCCCTGACGATTTGTACAGTTATCTGCGGCTTGAAGATATAAATGAAATCCTGGAAAAGTCTGGGCTTGAGCGCGTAAAAATATTCAGTCAGGAAGGCGCGGCGGATTATATGCGCGCACAGCTTAACTCGATGGACGAAGAGACATTCCGGCTTTTTATTGACTACACGATTTCCATAAGCGAACGCCCCGAACTTTTAGGCGCAGGCACGCACATTGTGGATGTTCTGCGGAATGTGAAATAAATCTTGCAAACTAACGCAAATACATCTGAGCAAAGCGAGCAGTGGCGCAGCTTTTTAATGAATCGAATATTTGCGTTTGCTTTGCTAACGCGAATAGACCTGAGTAAAGCGAGCAGTGGCGCAGCTTTTTGATGAATCGGATATTTGCGTTTGCTTGCTAACGCAAATAAACCATTAAAAGCATGATGTCCGAATTTCGTATACCGCTGATTCGTTCTGCCTGCCCAAGTGTGAGAGGACGCACTTTTTCTAGCTTGTTGCGACTTTCTGCGCTTAGCGACGGAATTGCCCCGTAATCAAAATTCGCCGGGATTTTTACATTTTCCATTTTGTGCATTTTTTCAATGCGCTTCTCCTGTTTTTCAATGTAATATTTGTATTTGAACTCAATCTTCGCTTCGTTCCAGATTTTTTCCGGGTAGCCTGGATTTTCGGTCTGCGGCTTTTTTAAAAGAAGAGCAACAATCTCGTCTATCTGCGCGTATTTTGCTTCGATTTTTTCAAGCTGGGCTTTTGTTTTAAGACCTGCTTCAAAGGCGTATTTTGTAAGACGCTGGTCGGCTGTGTCGTGCCTGAGTTTCAGTCTGTATTCTGCGCGCGCTGTGAACATTCGGTACGGTTCTTTTGTTCCAAGCGTTACCAAGTCATCAATCAGAACGCCGATGTACGCTTCGTCGCGACCAAGCACAAGAGGCTTCCATTCCGGGATGTCGTAAAAATGTTCAAAACCGGCTTGCTTTTGGCTTTGGTTTTCAAAATCATTGAGCCGTGCGCTGATGTTTTCGCTGATTTCGTGAAACCGTTTTTGTTCGGCGGCATTCAGGACTGCTTTTGTGCAGAATGCGCCCGCTTCCATGCTGATGGGGGTTCCATTCAGGTCGTGCGGGATTTCGCAAAGAGGTCCGCAGAAAGTTTTGTGCGCGCGGGAATACAGTCCAGCGTTGATTCCGGCGATAATTCCCTGGCCGGCCGCTTCCTCATAGCCGGAAGTTCCGTTTATCTGTCCTGCGTCAAAAAGTCCAGAAACTCGTTTTGTTTCAAGAGAAGGATAAAGCTGTGTCGGCTCGACATAATCATATTCAACTGCATAGCCTGGTCTGCTCTGAACAGCGTGCTCAAAGCCTGGCATTGTGCGCATAAAAGCGTCCTGAACACATTCCGGCAAAGAAGACGAAAGTCCGTTCATGTACATTTCGTCAGTTTCAAGACCTTCCGGCTCAACAAAAATCTGGTGGCGTTCGCGTTCGGCAAAGCGCATTACCTTGTCTTCAATGCTTGGGCAGTAGCGGGGACCGACACCGCTTATTTTTCCACTGTAAAGCGGACTTCTTCCGATGTTTTCGCGGATGATTTTATGTGTTTCATTGTTTGTGTAGACAACGTGGCAAGGAACTAACGGGCGTTCAATTTTCTCGTCGTCAAAACTGAATGGAACAATTTCGTCATCGCCGTTGTTTATTTCAAGCTTGGAAAAATCAATTGTGGACTTTAAGATTCTTGGTGGAGTTCCGGTTTTTAGCCTTCCTGTTGTAAAACCAAGTTTGTGCAGGCTTTCTGTAAGTCCGTATGCGGCCGGTTCACCGATTCTTCCGCAAGGCGCATCATATTCACCGATAAAAATTCTGCCGCCCAAAAAAGTTCCTGTTGTAAGAACAACTGAACGACAAGGAATGACTCGCCCTCGCTCAGTCACAATTCCTGTGACTTTCAGTCTTTTTCCATTCACGCCATTTTTTTCCAGATTTCCGCGTTTTTCACCTGGAATAGTCCCGATTTCAGCGGAACTGTCAGAATCCGGCGGCATTTCCGTAGAGCTTTCCACCGTAAGAATATCGATAACCGTGTCCATCAACGTAAAAAGATTCGGTGTGGATTCCAAAGTTTTGCGCGCAATCTGGGAATAAGTGATTTTATCAGCCTGGCTTCTAGGTGCCTGAACTGCCGGCCCACGGCTTTTGTTCAACATCCTGAACTGAATCATTGAGCGGTCAATCAGTTTTCCCATTTCACCGCCGAGCGCATCAATTTCACGGACAATATTGCCTTTTGCGATTCCGCCGATAGAAGGATTACAGCTCATGCGCCCGATTGCGTCCGGTGATTGAGTTACAACAAGCGTTTTCAGCCCCATTCTGGCCGCCGCCAGACAAGCCTCAATTCCAGCGTGACCTGCGCCAACTACAACCACATCATAAAAATCATAAAAACCAGACATAGCGCAAATTATAGCGATTTTTTTTTAATTGATAAATATATTGCATTTTTCCTTTTATAAACATTCTTTGCAAAAAATTATGGCTCAAACCAGTTTTCAATCATCAGATTAGAAATTTCCTTAATGTCTTTGAAGTCGCTTATATTTCTGGTGACTAAAATTAAGTTGTTGGAAATAGCGGTTGAGGCAATCATTAAATCCAGTTTTGAAGGAGTTTTTCCTTTTGGTTTTAAGCGGGAAACTAAATCAGAATAAATGCTTGCGGCGAAATCATCAAACGGGATGATGTTAAAAAATTTTTGGATTTGATTTATAGCATAATCAAAGAGATAGTCTTTTCTTTTTCCTTCTGGAATTGATTTTATGCCAGATAATATTTCTGCCCAGACAACTGAGGAAATGCATGAATGTTCAATATTTGCTAAAATTTTATCTACAACATTTTTGTTTGGCTCAGGTTTTGAAGGCTCAGAAATTATGTTCGTATCCAATAAATATATAGATTTCATGTTACCTCTTAGTTATTCAAAATCTTCTTTGTGTCTTAGGAAAGGATCTGTGTCTTTTTCTCTTGCAAAGATTGAATCGATTTCTTCATTTGTAATTTGAGTTTCGGAATGTTTTTCGGTATAGAATTTTTCTCTCCAGTTTTTTAATGAAGTCATAAACAGTTGTTTCTTGTCTAAGGCATTGGAGGCTTCTTTATTGTTGATGATGGCTACAGTTTTTCCGTGCCTGGTAACTTGAATGTTTTCGCCTTTTTCTTCAACAAGATGAAGGTAATAAGGCAATTTGTTTTTTGCAACACCAACTGATATTGAAATCATAGAACCTCCATAAAAAGTAAAGGTAGGGCGATTTTTTGTGGATGATAATAAGATAATAATATTATTTGGCTAAAATGTCAAGTTTGTAGCTAAAATTTAAAAAAAGATAATACTAAAAAAGCCAAAAATTGAAGAAAATTCAATTTTTGGCTTTTGGAAATTATTTTTATAAGGTTGAATTACTCTCCTAAAAGTTTATCACCAAGCATATTGTAAAGTACACGTTTCCAATTTAAGTTTCCGATTTCTGTAATCAATGTTAAGTTTTCTGCTGTATTTGACATCGATTTTGTACCCATGCTTTCAAATCTGTTTAAGTTG
>CAVBXG010000053.1:0-17709 GCA_963599585.1 bacterium | reverse complement strand
TGATTGACAGAATCGCCCTTATAGGATGTAGATTCAACTTTGCCGGTAAATTGTGGCTTAGTCTTATAAAACACCGTTATTTCTGCAACGTGCAGACAGACATTCCATCATCAATCTATTTTTCCATTCTTTACTTAATTTTATCTCACCTTTTCTATATGTCAACAGAAAAAATAAAAAAAGTAACTTTTTTTTTAATAATTTGTTATATATTAGCCCCCTACCCCACCAGAACACCGCAAAAATAGGGTAGGGGAAGAAAGAGCAACTGGAAAATCCCAAAAACTTTTCACCCTTGACAACAGAATGGCGATTTTCAATTACAACATCGGAAACAAAATGAAAGATTTATATTTCTTCTTTGATTTTCAAAACTTCATCAACAGAAAGCTGCGTTGCGGTTGCAATTTGCTCAACAGTAAGTAAATTCATTTTAAGAAGATTTTTTGCGGTTTCAACAGATTTCTTCCGTTCCCCGGCTAAAAGACCTTTTTTCATCCCTTCCTTTAAACCGGCTTGTCTTGCATCATACAGTGGCAGTGCATCCATCATATAGTCGCTCCTGAATATCTCGTTTAATTTTAGCCTTTCCACGCGTTGGTCAATGTCCTCTGTGAAGTTGTCGGAAGGCTTTCCGCTACAAAGATAACCCAAGAAACCCTTTATTTCAAGGTTTTCTTCCGAGGCGAAGGAGCTCGCGTTGAAGAAGATCTTGTTGATTCCATCGTTTAGGGTAAAGTTATTCGCCTCCTTGCAGGCTGTTTTGAATGTGTAAATCGGCAAACCTAACCCGAATGGGTCTGTTGTGCAGAGGAAGATAACGTAGCTTTCCTTTAGTGCTGCATAATCAGAGCCTTTCATGAGGGTGTCGATGTCTATCATGCTCTGGTAGTAACGCATGCGCCGTGGCAAATCGTCCGGGATTGTTGTCTGCATCTCAATGTCGAAGATTCTATCCGAATCCTTTACGTAGACATCCAGGCGGACGCCATGCGCGCTGTAGTACGGACGGATTTCCTTTTGAAGTTCTGGATATTCAATCTTTTCAACTTTGATTCCAAGTAGACGCTCGATAACGCCCTTGCACAAATCCGGGTTCTGCATCACACGGCAGAACATAAAGTCGTCGGTGAACCTTAATTCTTCGACCGGCTTGATTCTGTAGATTTCATTTTCAATGTTTTTCATATACATAGTTAACGCAAAAAAATTGCGAAAACGGAAATGAATCACAAAAAATTTTGCAAGTTTTTTGAAAAAAAACTTGGTAGCAGGGTAAAAAACTTTTAGAGAATAAAATTAGATTCTGAACATGGAAATGGAACACAATTTTTTGCGCGTTTTGTGCAGAAAAAGGCAGTAGCAAGTCGAGAAATCTTTCAAGCGAAAAAAATTGCAGTCTGCGTAAATCAATAAAAATATTTAAAATTCTGAAATTTCCTAAAATGATTTACCAAACAAATCTAAAATTTCAAAAGCATAGATAAAAAACCAAAAAATCAATAAATTCCCAGAGTTTTTTGCTTTAGCCAGAAATAATTTATTCCATTTCCTGTTTGATTTTAAGGACTTCATCAACAGAAAGCTGCGTTGCGATTGCAATTTGCTCAACAGTTCCAAGGTTCATCTTAAGCAGTTGTTTGGTAGTTTCTATGGATTTATTACGAGCCCCTTTTCTCTCTCCTTCTACCAAACCATCTTCCCGGGCTTCATCTTTCCATTCGCGAATCTGGTCTTTCCAAAGCATATATTCTGCCCTCCATTTCTGGTGATTCTTGCATGAGTCGACTGCGGTCTGAATCTCCTTTGTGAGCGAGTCGGTTGCTGTCCTGTTTTTAAGGAACTGCAAGAATGCGTGCACATTCCGGTCGTCAGCCTTCTCGAAGTTGCTTGCATTATAGATTACTTTGTGGATTCTGTCATTCAGAATCCGGTTTCCGTTCACTTCTTTTGTTGCGAAATTGTAGACCGGCTTTCCGTCGCCGAACGGGTCATCAAGGCAAATGAACACAACGTAGGATTCCTTGAGTTCCCTGAAACTTTCGCCGCGGTTCAGGTGGTCAATGTCCATCATGCTCTGGTAGTAGCGCATTCGCAGACCTTCATCTCTTTTGATTACAGTCTGCATTTCTATGTCGATGATTTTGTCCTCATCTTCAAGATACACATCAAGCCGTATTCCCTTGCCGTTGTAAAGCTCATCGATTGAATATTGTGATGTTACAAACTCAATCTTTTTAACCTTGATTCCCAGAAGGTTCTGCACAACGCCCTTTGCGATTTCAGGATTTCTCATAATCTTGCTGAAAAGGAAATCATCCGTGAAAAACAGCTCATCGTAAGATTTCATAATGTATTTAGATTCTTTTTGCATATTTTTGCTCCTGTATAGTTAACGCAAAAAAATGCAGAAAATGAAATGTTTCACAAAGAATTTTGCAAATTTTTTGAAAAAAAACTTGGTAGCAGGTCAAGAAACTTGCAGGCAAAAAAAATTACAACCCACGTACTACAGACCATTCTCTTTTGTTACTATAAACATAATATTTTCAGTAACAAAACATTTTCCTGAGTTAAACAAAAGATTATACTCTCAGTAACAAAACATCATGTTTTCAGTAACAGAATATTATGTTTTGTTTAACAAAATACTTTGGTCTTGTTACTGAGAAAAAAAACGCGGGATTTCTAAAAAACTCACATCTTTTTGTATTCACGGAACAAAAGCACGGTGCTTGTAAGAGAGGAGCAAGTTGTAGCGAGTGGTTCGGCAAAGAAAATTCCTTCAACTCCGAAAAAGCGAGGCAGAACTAAAGCGAGCGGAATCAGAAGAATTATCTTTCGCAGGCAGGCAATAAAAATCGAGACCTTTGCGTTTCCGATTCCGACAAAAGTTGTCTGCGCCGCGTTCTGAATCCACATCAGCCACATTCCTGCAATATAAATTGGCAAAAGTTTCTGCTCAATCTGCAAGATTTCGCTACTTGAAGTAAAAAGAGAGGTAAACCCCTTTGGAAAAAGCGTCGCGCTTAAAACAAGGCAAATTGTCACAATTCCGTTCACTAAAAGCATCTTCCGCACAACTTCTTTTACGCGGTCAAATTTCTTTGCGCCAAAATTGTACGAAATTATCGGTTGGACTCCGTTTGAAAATCCTGCGACCGGAATAAAAATTATCTGCATCACGCTCTGCATAATCGTCATTGCGCCAACATAAATATCTCCGCCGTAACGCTGCAAGCCCGAATTGAACACAACGAAAATTGCGCTTTCGGTCGCCTGCATGACAAATGGAGAAGCCCCGAGCGAGCTGATTTTTCTTATCACAGAAAAACTTGGCTTTAATATAGAAGAATTCAGGCAAATTTCTGATTTTTTTGAAGCCAAAAACGAGACAATCCAGACTGCGCTCACGCACTGCGAGATTATTGTTGCAAGAGCCGCGCCTTTTACGCCCATTCCAAGTGCGAAAATAAAGACCGGATCAAGAATGATGTTCAAAACCGCGCCAATCAGAATCGAAACCATCGCCGTCTTTGCGTGCCCCTGGCAAGTTATGAACGGATTCAAGCCCACAGAAAGCTGCACAAAAATCGTTCCCAAAAGATAGACTGAAAGATAGCCGTCCGCATAAGGCAAAGTTTTTTCGCTCGCACCGAAAAACATAAGAACCGGCGTCTTGAAAATCAAAAAGAACGAAGTCAAAACTGCGGAAAATACAATCAGCATAAAAGCCGCGTTTCCCAAAATCTTCTGGGCTTTTTTTCTTGCACAAGGGTCAAGCTCGCTTTTTCCAAGCTCAATTGCCGCAAGAGGCGCGCCTCCAGTTCCGGCAAACGCACTGAAAGCTGAAACAAGCTGAATTATCGGAAGGCAGATTCCAAGCCCAGCCAACGCAAGCGAAGATTCAGAACCGGCTCCTGCAGAAGAAATATGTCCGATATAAATGCGGTCAACAATGTTGTAAAGAACGTTTATCAAATACGCAAGCACAGAAGGAAGTGCAAGCCGCAGCATAAGGAGAGAGATTTTTTCCGTTCCAAGCGCGCTGTCATTTCTTGAAGATTGAAGCCCTGATTTTTGCATAAAAGCGATTTTATCACAAAACGCAAATGCGGAAAATTACAATTTTCTTTCTTATTTTTTTCGCAGATTTTATATTTTTGCTGTATAATTTTCATAAGAGGCTTTGATGGACGACAGCAAAATCGTGGAATTTATTTTACAAAAAAAGGCAATTCTAATAACAGGCATTTTCACGCTTGTTGGCGCAATCGTCTTGGCTTCAACTTTTATTTATATCAGTTTTACAAACAGAATAACCCACAATTTTTTTCAGGATGTAACAATAACTCAGCAAGGAACTGAACTTTCGCAAGAAAATTCCTCTAAAGAAAACGGCTGCTTTATAGAAATGCAAATTCCTCTCAGAAGCGACGGCGTTCTAAATTCCTGGAAACTAGAAAACAACCTGCACGGCGCGCAATACGATATTTTTATACGAAACAACACTTTAAGCAAAATCAAAGACTGGAATTTAAAGTTAAAAGTTCCAGAAGACGCAAAAATCGACAGCAGCTGGAGCGGAACTTACAAAAAACAAGACGAAATAATCGAAATAACAGGTTCAAAAGAAGCAAAAAATGAAGAAATTCCTCCAAATAGTTCATGCAAACTAGGATTTGTACTGTATGCACAAAAATTTTTAACTGAAACGCAAGTTTCCTTGGAAGCAAAACTACACAAATCTCCGTTCAATTACAAATTTTTTAATGCTTTTATGGCCATCACAGTTTTTGGAGTTTTTATCACAATCTTAATGACGATAAACTATTTCTTTATAAAGCACCAGCAGATTCACGCCGAAAAAGAAATCTCCGAGCTTTTAAAACTTTGCGCAAGTTTCATAGACACCCGCGACGCATACACAAAAAGACATTCCATAAACGTGGCGACATATTCAAAAATGATTGCAGAAGAACTCGGTTACAGCAAAAAATTCCAGAAAAACATCTACAACTGCGGAATCCTGCACGACATTGGAAAAGTTCTTATCCCAAGGGCGATTTTATGCAAGCCCGAAAAACTTTCAGACGAAGAATGGGACGAGATGAAAAAACACACAACTTACGGTGCAGAGATTTTAAAGGATTTCAACGGAATAAAAAATGTTCATTCTGTAGTTTTGTATCACCATGAACGCTACGACGGAAAAGGCTACATGAAAGGTCTAAAAGGCAAAGAAATTCCACTTGAAGCAAGAATCGTTTGCGTCGCAGACTCATTTGACGCAATGGCAACAGACCGCGCTTACCGCCCTCACCTTCCAAAAGAAATTATAATCAGGGAACTAGAAAAAGGAAAAGGAACGCAGTTTGACCCGGAAATAGCGCAGGCAATGCTGAATTTAATAAAAGACGGAAAAATTTCAATCTGAAAAAAGAGGAAAATCTCCATTGACAAAATTAATTTAATTAGTTTAATGTAAAAAAAGTCAACTTGGAGACAAAATGAAGAATATAAGAATTGAAACTGACCGTCTGATTATCCGCAACTACGAAGAAAAAGATTTAAACGATTTGTACGAATATCTTTCCAATGAAGAGGTTGTGCGTTTTGAACCTTACACCGCATTCAGCCTTGAAGAAACAAAGAAAAATCTTGAATGGAGAATTTCTTCCGATGAAATTTTTGCAATTGAACTTAAATCCACCAGAAAAATGATTGGAAATGTCTTTCTCGGAAAGCGCGAATGTGAATCGCTGGAACTTGGCTACGTCCTGAACAAAAAAATCTGGGGAAACGGCTATGCTTTTGAAGCATGCAGAGCAATGTGCAAGAACGCATTTTCAAACGGCACGCACAGAATCGAAGCAAACTGCGACCCATTGAACACCGCCTCTTGGAAACTTTTAGAACGGCTCGGTTTTGCCCGCGAAGGACACTTGCACAAAGACATTTACTTCCGCAAGGACGAAAACGGAAATCCTATCTGGAAAGACACTTATATTTACTCAAAACTGAACGATAAACAATAAAAAACTGCAACTTTCACTTGAAAAACACATAAAATTCACATATATTCAATTGTATAACACTGATTTTTATAGGAGAAATTATGGCAAACTTAACAATCACTTTGGATGACCAGGACAAAAGAGACATCTCATCATTCTGCGAGCAGGTCGGAATGACAGTTTCAGGTCTTTACAATGTTTTCACAAAACAAGTTCTCCGCGAAGGACGCATACCATTTGACATCGCCGTTGACCGCCCGAACCGCAAAACAATCAAAGCAATGAAAGAAGGCGACAGAATTGCAAATGACCCGAACGTAAAAGGGAACAACAATGTTCACGATTTGATGGAGGCCTTGTTAAAGTAATGGAATTTTCAAAAGAAAAAACAAAATATGAAGTAAGATTCACTTCCTCAATGAAAAAGGACATTACGATCTGAGCCTTTTTGCAGAAATTGTCGGAAAACTCGCAAACGGTCTTCCTCTCGATGAAAAATACTGCGACCACGAGCTTGAAGGAAACTGGAAAAATCACCGGGAATGTCACATAAAACCAGACTGGCTGCTGATTTACCAGATAAAAGATGATGTGCTGATTCTTGAACTTTCCCGCACAGGAACTCATTCAGACTTGTTCCGAAAATAATTTTTAGTATTCCTTATAATCCACTACTTTGTAGCCGGCATCTTCAACAGTTTTCTTTATCAACTCAGCAGAATCTTTTTCTTTAAACAAAATTTCTGCCGAATTCTTTTTAAAGTTCACTTTTGCCCACATTCCAGCACCGTTCAATTTGTTCTGAATCCGCTTTGCGCAATTAATGCACTTCATACCTTCTATTATAATGGTGCATTTATAAGGATAATTTTTTTTATTTTTATCCGCTGGTTTTATAGTAACCTCGGAGTCTCCTCCGCTACAGCAACTTTCGCCGTGGGCATTTTTTATAAGAGTTCTGATTCCGCCTAAAGCAATAAGTGCTAAGACCGCAACAATAACAATATTAACAATCATTTTCGTTCCTCACAATGCAATTTACACATTCCGCTCTGAAATGATTTGCATGAATAGCAACCAGCCGGAATTCCGTTCTTCTTTTCCCGTCTTTTCTTTTTTAAAACTGAAAGAACAACAAAACCTGCCCAAAAAACAATAATCGCAACAGCAATAATATTTGCAATCATATAAATCTCCAACAAGTGCTATTTTAAACAAAGAGCACAGTACGCTTGCACTGTGCTCTCCAAAAACAATTGCCATTTATGATGACAACTTTTTATTTTTTATGCAGCCATAGCTTTTTTTGAATCCATTTCTGCATAAGGATTCTTTCTTACAAGTCCAAAGATTATTGCAATCAAGAAGATGAATGCAAATACTGTTCCAACACCGAAATGTCCTTGTGTGAACAAAGTTCCAAGCTGGTAAACAATCAATGTTACAATGTAAGCAAATACATTCTGGAACAAAATTGCAAACCAGAACCATTTTCGGTCATGCAATTCGTTTGCCATTGTTGAAATAGCAGCCAAACAAGGGGAATCAAGCAAATTGAACAAAAGGAAGCAGAATGCAACAAGTCCCGTTGGGAACCATTTTGCAATTGCATCTACAGCTCTAATAGCACTTCCCTCTTCTTCAGTATCTTCGCCATCAGCAGCTTCCGCATCATCAGCCTCATCTCCTGGAAGAACCTCTGAAACATCTCCAGCACCGGCAAGAGCCTCTGTATCTTCATCAGTTGCACCGGCAAGAACACCCATTGTTGTAACAATTCCCTCTTTTGCAGAGAAACCAGAAATAACAGAAGCAGCACACTGCCAACCGCCATTTTCTCCACCAAATCCAAGAGGAATAAATGCGTAGCGAAGAACGCCACCAACTTTTGCCATTACAGAATCGTTTGGATCATCAACAAGACCGAAAGAAACTTTTTCAGCAGCTGGAGCAGCAACTGTTTCCGCCGCAACTTCTTCTGTATTTTCAGCTGTAGCCTCTACTGTTGTTTCATTTTCAGCAACTTCAGTTTTCTGCCAGCCATAGCTAGAAAGGAACCACATTACAAGACAAGCAAGGAACAAGATAGTTCCAGCCTTTTTAATGAATGACCACAAGCGTTCCCAAGTATGAAGAAGAACTGTCTTAAGCTGCGGAATATGATACTGAGGAAGTTCCATGATGAATGGAGCTGCCGGTCCGTGGAAATATTTTGTCTTTTTAAGAATGATAGAAGCGAGCAAAACGCAAGCAATTCCAATCGCATACATTGCAGGAGCAACCCAAGAAGCGTTTGACTTTGTGAACTTTGTTGCGATAATAGCGGCAATCATTGCAATTACAGGAAGTTTTGCACCACAAGGAATCCAAGTTGTTGTCATGATTGTCATGCGGCGGTCGTTTTCGTTTTCAATTGTGCGGCTTGCCATGATTCCTGGAATTCCACACCCAGAACTGATAAGCAACGGAATGAACGATTTTCCAGAAAGACCAAATTTTCTGAAAACACGATCCATAACGAACGCAATACGAACCATATATCCAACATCTTCAAGAATAGAAAGAAGAACGAACAAAACAGCCATCTGAGGAACAAATCCCAAAACAGCACCAAGACCACCAAGAATTCCGTTTACGATACAATCCGTAAGAACTGGATTTGCACCGGCATTTTCAAGCAAAGTCTGTGTTCCGCCCTGAATCCATTCACCGAACAAAACATCGTTTGCCCAGTCAGTTCCCATGCTACCAACCGTAGAAACAGCAACCCAATAAACAAACCACATTACAACAAGGAAGATTGGAATTCCCAAAATTCGGTTTGTAACAATGCGGTCAATCTTGTCAGAAGTTGTCATTGTCTTTCCAGACTTTACAAGAACTCCGTCAAGAATTGATGTGATGTAATTGTATCGCTCATTTGTGATAATTGATTCAATATCATCATCGTGTGACTTTTCAAGTGATTTTGTGATTTCTTCAGCCTTCGCTTTTGCGGCTGCATCCAAACCAAGTTTTTCAAGAATAACGTTGTCGCGCTCAAGAACTTTTATTGCAGTCCAACGGCGAGTTGTTTCCGCTACAGAAGCAGGAAGAATTGATTCAACTTCGCTGATTGCCTTTTCAACATCAGAAGCAAAACAAGCGGCAGGAACTTTTGTGTTTTCCTTTGCAGCCTGAGCAGCAGCTTCAGCAACTTCCTTTACACCTTTTCCGTGAAGAGCAACTGTTTCAACAACTTTACAGCCAAGTTTTTCAGCAAGTTTTTTGCTGTCAATTTTGTCACCAGATTTTTTAAGGGCATCAACCATGTTCAAAGCAACAACAACTGGTTTTCCAAGCTCAAGAATCTGTGTTGTAAGATACAAATTTCGTTCAATGTTTGTTGCATCAACAATATCAATTACAGCAGAAGGTTCATTTGACGCAAGATAATCACGAGAAACAACTTCTTCGTTTGTATACGGAGAAAGTGAATAAATTCCAGGAAGGTCAGTTACGATAAGTTCTTTGTTTCCCTTAACTTTTCCTTCTTTCTTTTCAACTGTTACTCCAGGCCAGTTACCTACATATTGAACAGTACCTGTAAGAGAGTTGAACATTGTTGTTTTTCCGCAGTTTGGATTTCCTGCCAGAGCAATTTTTGTGTTCATTTCAATATTCCTCTTTTTCTAATTACTCAACTTCAATGTTTTCTGCATCAGCTTTGCGTACAGAAAGTTCATATCCGCGGATTGTAACTTCCACAGGATCTCCAAGAGGTGCAACTTTTCTTACAAAAACCTTGCAACCTTTTGTAAAGCCCATGTCCATAAGACGTCGTTTTAGCGCACCTTCACCGTTCAGTTTTGTAACTGTTACAGTGGAGTTTACACTTGCATCTTTTAATGTGCCCATTTGTTTATCTCCTAAATTATTAATTAAACCCTATGCAACTTGAATTTTTGATGCCATGCTTCTATCAATGGCAATACGAGATTCTTTAACTTTAACAATTAAACCAGTCGGAATTTTTTGAATTACAATGATTTTTGAACCTTCAGAAAAACCCATGTCAGACAAGTGCTGTTTTGACGCCTGAGTTCCACTTATAGAAGTGATAGAAAGTTCATCTCCAATTGAAGCAAAAAGCAATGGCATTATGGTCGTTCTCCTATACCTAATGATAATTTGACATTGAAAATAACTTTAAAAGTTAACTATCGCTAACTATAATATTTTTTTCTACTATAGATGTCAATATATTTTTTTTAAAATATGAAATAGAAAACTATGAGGATTTTTTACGAGAAAATTGAATAAATTAAAATAATCTGCGGCTTGAAATTGAGTTTAACACTGGAATCTATATCCCGCGCCCCAGACGGTTTCGATTTTGTTTGTGGCGGAATCAAGTTTTTCGCGCAGGCGGTTTATGTGGACGGCAACGGTCGCAATGTCTCCGGAAGATTCATCGCTCCAAAGACGTTCGTAAAGCTCTTCCTTGCAGAAAACGCGGTCGGGATTCTGCATAAAAAGATTGAGCAAGTCGAATTCTTTTTTGGCAAGCGTAATTTCTTTTTCTGAGACAAAAACGCGCCGTGATTTTTGGACGAGCCTCAAGTTTCCGAATGTGATTTCCGGGGATTCAGATTCGGTTGTTCGGGTGCTTCCGCGCAAAGTTCCGTTTGAAATTCTTTCGTAGGCCGCAATGTGAGAACGCACTCTTGCCACAAGCTCGCCGGGCGAAAACGGCTTTACAACGTAATCGTCCGCGCCAAGCCCAAGCCCGCGGATTTTGTCAATGTCGTCTTTTCGCGCCGTAACCATGATGATTGGAATATCGAGCTTTTCGCGAAGCGTGCGACACAAGAAAAATCCGTCGATTTCAGGAAGCATAACGTCAAGAATTATCAGGCTGAAAGAGCCTTTTTCCGCAAACTCAAGCCCGGTTTTTCCGTCAGAAGCGATTTCCACCGCAAAGCCCTGAATCTCAAGATAATCTCGCTCAATTTCGGCAATTGCCACATCGTCTTCAACAATCAGGATTTTTTTCATATTCACCTCGAAAAGTTTCACTCAAATGTCGTTCCAAACTCGTTTCGGAATCTGAATACTCACGGTCATTTCGACAAGCTCAATGACCACGTTTTTCCTATGACTACATTTTATTTTGCAATCGGCAAGCGCATTGTGATTTTCAGTCCGTGAAGCTCGTCTTTTTCCGTTGCGTTTTCAGCAAAAACAGTTCCGCCAAAATGCTGGCAGACTTTCGCGGTGATTGCAAGCCCCAAGCCGCTTCCTTTTTTGCGAGGACTTCTTGCCGAATCAGCACGGTAAAACACATCGAAAAGTTTTTCAAGCGCGCCGTTCGGAACTCCAGGACCGTTGTCAAGAATTGAAATTTCAGCAAATCCGCCGCGCCGTCCGCAAGAAATCTTCACAGCGCATTTTTCTTTTCCGCAATATTTCAAGCTGTTTTCAACGATGTTCGCCAAGGCGTTTCTGAACTGAATCTTGTCAAAAACAATTTCTGCGTTTCCGTTTTCATTCTTATCGAAAGCAGAAAAATCAGTTTTGACGGAAAGTCTTTCTCCGTAATCGTCTGAAAACGACTGCGCAAGTTCCTTGATTTCCGCCGCAACATCGAATTTTTCCGCACTGAACGGATATTCGTCCAAGTCGAGCTTTGAAAACATAAAAAGCCGCTCGGTCATCGTGATAATCTCGTCTGTCTTTGAAAGAATCGTCGCCATATATTTTTTGCGTTTTTCATCCGTGTCAGCAATGCCGTCGCGCAAGCCTTCAACATAAGCCTTTATCGAAGTAAGCGGAGTCCGAAGGTCGTGCGAGATTTCGGCAATCAGCTCGCGCCGGTTTTTCTCGTCCTTTTTTTGAGCCTCAGAAAGTTCAGCAAGCCGAGATGCCATCGAGTTGAACGCATTGCAAATCGGAAGAAACTCGTCGTTGCCGCTGTAATTTATTCTATAGGAAAGATTTCCGTCGCTGATATTTTTTACGCCACGCTCAAGGATTTCCAAAGGCGACTGGACTTTTTTCACGATAAAGCGCGTAAGAAAAGTGTTCGTGGCAAAAACCGCAGCAAAAACAAGAAGAACAACCGCCGCCAAAACCAACTTGAAAACCGTCTCGTTGCCTTCATCCTCGTTCCAGTCAAAAGAGCCAAAAATCAGAATAGAATAATTTTCACCCCGGACTGAAAGCGGCTCTTTCACGAAGAAAATTCCGTTTATGTTCAGGAAAAAAGCTCCGTTTTCAGTATTTACAGTTGAATCAGGCATCAAGTCAGAAGCAACCGAAGATGAAGAATCGCCTGAATCTTCAAAAACAGAAGAAGATGAAAAAAGCCCCGAAAACTTATTTTCAATCTGGCGGAAATCATCAGTCTCAGTTCCTGCTGAAAACAAAAGCTCGCCGTCTTCATTGTTCATCTTGATAAAAATCCCATGGCTTTCCGCAAAATCCGAAAGCATAGAAGCCGCCTTGCCCTGCGCACTGCCGTTTTCAAGATACGACTCAACCTGCTTTGAAATAATCTTGTAAACAAGCGGAACTCTGCCGTCCTCAAGCGACTCGTCCATATACTGAACGTAAACCACGCGCCAAAACGCCAGCACCGCAAAAAGTGCAACCAAAGCCGCTACCGCCGCCGGAACAAGAATCATCACGATATTGGAAATAAAAAGCCTGCGTTTTATGGTCATAACTTAAGCAAAATTCTGATTTTCAATCAGGCTGTACAAATGCAACGCACTTTGACCGTACAGTCCCATTGAATCATCTTCAAGAAGTTCCGCTACTGGCGAATTATAAATTACCCGCAGAGCTTCGTTTTCTGTCACATTTTTATTTTTCATAAGAAGCTTTGCAATCTGGGGAATCAAAATAGTTTTTACAAGATGATGAGTGTCTGCCATTTCTTTTCCTTATTTCTAGCCGATTTTCTGCAGCACATAGATTTCTTTGAAATGAATCGCTTTTAAAGCCTCTTCCGTGCAGAAGCAAGTCTGGTCATTTATTTTTTCAAATTTCAGACGCTCAATGGCATCTTCTTTTCGCATAATTCCTGCAAGAACATATTCCACAGTCTCGCCAACTTTGTCATCTGCGATTTTCCCGGAAACAATATCAAATCCATGTTTAAAATCCAAGTCTGAACGGCATCGAATAACAAAATCAAGCCAAGCTAAATCTGGATTTGCAAACGTCTTTATTTTTAGATTTTCAGCAAGAATTTCATCAAATTCATAAATATTCACAACGGCATTTTCTTCTTTTCCAGTCTGTTTTGAATAAAGTCTTGCGACTCTGACTGCCCAACGTTCAGCCTGATCTTTTATGGAAGTTGTATAAAAACCAAAGCCGAAGTCACGTCCTTTTTCCTGAAAAAGAATTTTCGGATTTTCAATTTGCATATATGAGCCGTGATATAAAATCATTTTTTGACCTCCGCGCCGCCCGAAAGCCACTTGTCAAAATAATTCATCAGATATGTTTTTCCCATTCCGTGCAAATCTTCATAGTCGCTTTCAAGATGATTCAGAAGTTTGCTTTTTTCAAAATCCTTAAAAACCTTGGATGACGAGAGATTTTTATATTCAGCGTAATTTTCTATACAATACGCTTTAAATGAAAGGACTGACATTTTTTACTCCGAGCTGATATTTTCAAAATAATTTGGAATTTCATCACTGGTAATCGGGAATTATTATAATACAAACCTAACAAACTTAAAATCATAAAAACAGTATTTTTTGAAACGAATTTGCCACTAGTTTTTGTAAAACTAGCTAGTGAGCGGAGCGAACGTACGTTAGGGATTGGAGCACCTGCGGAGCAGTCCACCGCAAGCGAGCGCAAACCGTAGGTTGCAGCGAGTGCGGAGGATGAGCGGATAGCGAAGTGCGGAAAGCCCGACACTTGCTGAGATTGAGCATAGCGAAAGCTACGCAAGGGGAACGCCCAGCAACAAAAATTCTTTCCGACTGTACTATTTCTTCACTTCTGAACAATCTTCTTTTTCTTCCGTGTTCCGTTTTGCAAGATACATCACAACAATCACGGTAACGCCGACGGCGAATGCGACCAGATTGAATGTGTCGAGCGAAAGTGGCGGCTGAGGTTCGGACAGAGTCGCAGGACCTTTGCAAATCGCGTAGAGAGAACCTGTCATCAGGCCGAGCACAAGATAGATAATCGGGGCGCGGTGTTTTTCAAGAAGATTTTTCAAAAGGCGCGAAGCTCCAGCAAGACCGACCAGAATGCCAAGACCAAAGAACGCGAGCGCAGGCAAAAACGCAAAATGCAGGTGCATCAGCTCCTTGACCGCGTTTATGACCGGCAGGTAAAGTCCCATAATCAGAAGAAGAGTTGAGCCTGAAATGCCCGGAAGAATCATCGCACTGACCGCAATAAATCCAGCGGCAAAAAGAATCAGCCAAGTTGCAACGCTAGGAACTGCAAGATTGAGCGACGAAAAAGCCGCAACCGAATTAAAGTGCGAGGCAAGAACGACGAGCAAAAACCCCGGAATAAAAAACGGCGCGGCATGGAATTTTTTCACGCAATCAAGTTCTTCCGCCGCAACAACAGGAATCGCCGCAACCGTGAATCCTAGAAACAGCGACGACATTATATAAATATTTTCGCTGAACATTTTTGAAATCATAACCGAACAGACGCCAAAACCAACCGCCCAGCCAATTCCAAGCCTAAGAAGATACAAAAGCGCGGGCAATTTTTCACGCCGAGCACCGAACACAAGTGAATTGATTGAGCCGACAAACCGCTCATAAAATCCCATCAAAAATGCGACCGTTCCACCCGAAAAGCCCGGCACGCTGTCCGCGCACGCCATGCAAAGTCCGTGGAATCCGTCTTTCAAAAAGTGCAAAACACGCTTAATTTTTATGTTCATTTTTGTCTCCTAAAAAATCCGGCAGAATCCCGGGCGAACGAAATAAAAATCATTAAAAGCCCGCTCGTTTTTCCCAAATATGCCAAATATATAGAAGAAACTTAAATCGACCGTAAACAAAATTTAAATTTTTTATAAATTAAAAATCAAAAAAATATGGGCGTGCCCGTCGCTTCTCTCCGGTCGGGCTTTGCGCACTTCGCCGACTAACCGCGGCTCATTCCAAAATGCCGGTTTCGACAAGCTCAACCAACATTTCGGAACTTCGGTGCTCCAATCCCTCACGCATTTACACACACAAACAAATCTAAATTACACAAATCACATTTTCCTGATATAATTATAAAATGCAAAATTTTGACTGCTGCTTTACAAAAGAAAACAACTGGTTTCGCTATCGGGCCGGAGCAATCATAGTTGAAAACGGATGCGTGCTGTTCGCCGGAAACAAGCTGGAAGACTATTACTATTCGATTGGCGGCGGAGTACATCATGGAGAAACTGCCGAGGACGCAGTAAAACGCGAAGTTCTGGAAGAAACCGGCGTGCCTTACGAAATCGACCGTCTTGCAGTAATCCACGAAAACTTCTTCACCCAGAGCAGCGGAACTTTAAAAGGACTGAACTGCCACGAAATCAGTTTCTATTTTCTGATGAAACCGCGCGGAACTCAAGAACTCCACAGCAACAGCACAACACACGGCGTAAAAGAAAAAATGCACTGGATTCCCATCAACGACCTTGACAAACACAAAGCCTTCCCCTCTTTCATAAAAGACTACCTGTCCCGCCCGCATCCGGGAATCGAGCATATCGTAACCGGCGGAAGAAAAGTGACATATACGGGCGTGTCCGCCACAAACTGACGTTTGCGTTGGTCGGGCTTTCCGCACTTCGCTAAACGCTCTAAGTCCTCGCCATGCAAATTGCACGGCTGCGGTCTTTGGCTTCGGTTGTTCAAACAACCTTCGCCAGTGCTCCATAGCCTAACGCATATTCTTTCAACCTTCTAAACTTTACATATGTACAGTAGTAATAAAATGTGTTATAATAATTTTGTTGGAAGTGCCTGATTTCTAAGGCGGCGTCTCCCGAAACTCAATCGGTTTTACCGAAATTTGTTGATGGGAGGACTTGCGTATGACTTTAGAACTTGTTTTGGCAGTAGCAGCAATTATAAATTGTATCGCAACTGCTGCAAGTGCAGTTATCGCAGCCCTTTCTTACTTAAAAAAATAAGAAGAGTTAAAAAGTAAAGCCGCCCTTTCGTTTACCCACATTGGACGGCTTTATAGTCAAAAACGTGGAGACGACCGACAGAAATCGGGCATTTCCTTTATTTCAATATACTACAGAAAAACGCTTGCGTCAAACAGTTATGTGAGATTTTCGTTATAGCTCCCATAAGAGTAGCCGAAAATTACTTTTTTGCTTGCACTTTTTTCCATCAGTCTTGCAAAATCATTTTCATTCCACAGAGGGAGGCAAGAAAAATTATGTTCATCAGCGTGAAGACTGCAAGGAATTTTGCGGTTCCGCCTTTTTCTTGTGTGTAAAGTTTTAGACTTATGAGGCTTGCAAGTGATGCAACCGGTGTTCCAAGTCCGCCGATGTCAACGCCCAGCAGAAACTCCTTTGTGTCCTGCACGAACGGATGAAGCAAAAGTGTTGCGGGAACGTTGCTTATCACCTGGCTGAATGCAAGGCTTACGGCAAATTCATTTGCGCCTGTTATCCGCTTTAGAAAACTATCCACGCTTTCAAGCCGCGCGATGTTTCCTGTGAAAATGAAAAACGCTGTGAATGAGAGAAGAAGCATAAAATCAATGTTGAAAAATATTTTTCTGTCGGAAACAAGAACGCAAAGCGCGACAAGAACTGCCGCCACCCACTTTGGAATCACGTTCACAACTGAAAGAAGGCACAAAATAAAAAGCGCGGTGTATAGAATATTTTTTCTTGTGCAGTCTGAGTCGGCGGTTTCGATTTTCTGCTGCTCAATCTGGATTTTTTCGTTCTTTATTATCAGAGTGGAAAGAATCAAGAGCACAAGGGAAAGCAATGTGTACGGAAAAAGGATTTTCATAAACTGAACTGTGCCAAGCTGCATTTTTGAAAACAGAAAAATGTTCTGCGGATTTCCGATTGGCGTAATCATGCTTCCGAGGTTCGCCGCAAGAGTCTGAAGCGCAATGGTATATAATAGAAGAAAACCGCTCGTTTTTGAAAGAAGGACAACCGCAAACGGAACAAACGTAAGGAGCGCAACGTCATTTGTGATAATCATGCTTGTAAAAAAGCAGAGCAAAACAAGCGTAAGGCAAAGCCCGCGCTGACCGTGAACTTTGCGGCAAACGATGTTTCCAAGCGTATTGAAAAGTCCTGTTCGTCTCCAGCCTGCAACAACCGCCATGAGCGAAAAAAGCGTCAGAAGCGTTCCGAAGTCAATGTACGAAACATATTTTGCGTCCGGCTTTACAAAAAACGTTGAAATGAGCGCGAACAAAAATGTGACGCAAAAGACAATTTCTTTTTTGCACCAGATGAATATTTTTTGAAAAATTTTTCCTGCTGACATTTTTTTACCTTCTTTGAAGATTTTCCGTTTTTAATATATGAATGACAAATCGGCACGTTGCCGAGATTTTTAAGTTCGTCAACTTATTTCCGCATAATATTTGAAAAAATCACAGTAATTGTATCATAAAATAGTATTTTGTGTTGTAAAGCTTAGAGTTTGCTGTGTCGCCCTCCCCCTCCCAACAATAATACTAA
>CAVBXG010000052.1:0-18380 GCA_963599585.1 bacterium | reverse complement strand
ATTCTGTTCTGCGGTGCGAGCCATGTTTCCCATGGAATGGATTCTCGCATAGCAGACAAGGAATTTGGTAAAAACACATTTAATGCAGGAACTCCAAGCCAAGGCATAAATGGAACTTATGCAGTTATTCGGCAGGCTTTAAAATCATATAAGGTTTCAAAAATATATCTTGAGACAGATTTTGCAATTGCCTGCCGTGAGCCAGAACTTCCGTTAAAAATGGGAAAGTCCGATTTTATAGTACAGTCGTTTTTAAAGGATCCGGCCATAAAATTTCAGTTTATAAAGGAAAACTCTTCTTGCGGCAATATTCTGAACGCATTTTTACCGATTGGAAAAGATAAACTTATGACTCTTTCGCCAAAGAAAGTTATTCTCAAGCTAAAAAGTGTTCTGACCGGAAACTATTTTAAATATACCTATGGAAGTCCAGATTCAGGATATGCAGGAAAAGGCTGTGTCCTTGATTATGAGCAGATTGAAAATGGAACTTTCAGCAATGACAAGTTTGAGGCACCTTTTAAACCGCTCGCTTCTTATTGGAAAAAATATGTGGAAAGAATCTCTGAACTTTGCAAGGGAAATAATGTTGAGCTTGTTTTTTATTCTATAAAGAAATAAAATCTTTTGTTAATGGATTGGGTTACGACTATTATGATTTTAATCTTTGTAAACCTGATTTCCAGCTGGAGGACAGCGATTATAGCGATGACAATCATCTGAATGCAAAAGGAATTGAAAAATTCAGCCATATATTCTGTGATTTCTTTACAGGAAAAGTTTCAAAAGAAAATATGTTTTATAGTTCTTATAAGGAAAAAACAAGTTCTCAGGAATCCAAGATTTACGGTCTTCTGATTATAAAATCTGAAAACGGAAGAACAGTTGAGATAATTCCGATGACAAATATTTCTGATAAATCCATTATAACTTATGATGTCTCAATCCAAAACTTGTCTGGAAATGAGATTCTTGCGGAAAAAACTCGCAAAACAATTTTTGCATTGCCTTCCGGCACTTCCGGAAAAATTCTTGTAAAAAGTTATGTGAATGGACTTTTGAATAATTCTGTAAAAGAAAACTACATCGCTTTTTAGGAGACAGTTCAATGAATTTCTTATCTTATACATTTTTATTTTTTTTGATAGCAAGCCTTATTTTATATTATATTGTTCCAAAAAAGTTCCAGTGGATAATCTTATTAGCTGCAAACACAGTCTTTTATGCATTCAGCGGAGTAGGAAATTTTATTTTTATTCTTGCTAGCGCTGCAGTAACTTTTTTTTGTGCAAAGAAAGTTTTTTTACTTAACAAAAATTTGAAACTAAAAAAGACAGAGCTGGACAAAGAATCTTTTAAAGCGGAGAAGCATTCTGTTCAGGGAAAAAAGCGGCTGATTCTTTGTTTTATGCTTTTTATTGATGTTGGAATTCTGGTTTATTTAAAATACATAAATTTCTTAGGACATTTCCATAAAATATTTTTACCGCTTGGAATTTCTTATTATACGCTTCAGACGATTGCATATTTTATGGATGTTTATAATTCAAAATATGAACCTGAATCAAATTTTCTTAAGTATTTCATGTTCATTTCTTTTTTCCCTCAACTTGTCATGGGTCCAATCAATAGATTTAATCAGCTTGGAACGCAGATGAAGGAAGAACATAAGTTTGATTTTGAAAATATAAAGCATGGAACAATGCTTGTCCTGTATGGTGCAATGAAAAAATATATTATTGCAGACTTGCTTGTTGGCAGAATTTCTTCGATTCTTGATCCTGACTTTAAAAATCTTCCAGGTTGCCTGGCTCTTTTTGGCGTGCTGATGTATGCAATCTACCAGTATGCGGATTTTAGTGGTGGAATACACATGGTTTTGGGATTTTCAAAAATGTTTGGACTTGATATGGCTCCAAACTTTAGGCAGCCTTATTTTTCAACGAGCCTTTCAAATTTCTGGCAAAGATGGCATATAAGTCTAGGTGCCTGGATGCGTGATTATATTTTTTATCCATTTGCATTGACTAAAGGCATGCAGAATATAAGTAAATGGTGCAACTCAAAACTTGGCAGACATTTTGCAAAATCTATTCCGGCTTGCATTGCGAATATCCTGGTTTTTATATTAGTTGGTGTATGGCACGGGCCGGAACTGCATTTTTTTGTTTGGGGTCTTTATAATGGCCTTGTGATAGCCTTAAGTGACCTTTTGAGCCAATTCTTCAACAAGATAAATAAATTCCTAAAAATCAATGTAAAAAGCAGAGCAATGCATATTTTTAGGATTATCCGCACTTTTATAATCGTAAATATTGGCTGGTATTTTGACCGAATCATTGATGTTCCAAAAAGTTTCAGATACCTGAAAAATACGTTTTTTGATTTTGGACGAATAGGTGAAGTTTTTTCAAGAGATTATCTGGTTGAGATTTTTGGACATATCACTGATTTGCAGTCCCAAATTGTACTTGTATTCATTGGATGTGCGATAACATTTATTGTCAGTTTTCTGCAGGAAAATAATGTGGATGTTTATAAAGCAATTCAAAAAAAGAATATTGCATTCCGTTGGGCATGCTATTATGTTCCTCTTATCTTGATAATCATTTCATTCAGTTTTAGTGCCGGAGATACAGGATTTATGTATGCACAATATTAAAGGATGATTTTTAGTCTCATACATTCTTCCCCGCAGCAACCCTTTCACATTTTTCCAGATAAACTTCTGTTATTGAATATCTTTCTTTTGCATCAAGAAAAAATACTTGATAAACTGACAGGAAAAAATCTTTTAGAAATTTAATGATTTGGCTCATATTTACCTTCTTGTTCAAAATTTATTTTGTGCGGATTTTTTTGTAATCTTGTTACATATAATATATATGTAGAAAGAATCAAAAACTGAAGTGTTTCACAAAAAAATTGTTGTTTCTGTCATTTGCCAAGTAAACATTTGTGTTTTTCTTCTGATTCTTCTAAAATCCGCTCAAGAATCTTCCGAAAATAAATCAAGAGGAAAAATATGAATGTTGGCTTGATAAACGGATTTTCTGGCATTACAAATGGTGAAGGCGCTCTGCAATCTGCGCAGATGAACAAGGATTTCTCGAAATTTCAGGATTTGGTTGAGTCAATGCAGAAAAAAGAAAAATCTTCCACGGTTTCTTCGAGCCAAATTCTTCCGGAAGGAAAATTGAACGGCGATATTTCCAGCGGATTTTCAGGAATGTTCAAAAACAAGAGCGCGACTCACGCAAATCCTGTTGGAGCGGCCGCAAACCAGGCAAATAGCCATGTCAAGGCAAAAAAAATTGACAAGACTTCAAAACTTTATGAAAAATCAATGGAGCTTGAAAGTTTTTTTGTAAAGCAAGTTCTTTCCTCAATGCGAAAAACTGTCTCAAAATCTGCGCTTGGCGGAACTGGAATGGCAGGTCAGATGTATGAGGATATGCTTTTTGACGAATACGCTGTTAATATGACAAAAAATGCAGGATTCGGGCTTGCCGACCAGATTTATTTAAGTCTTGTTTGATTGTTTCAATTGTATTAAAATAACTCCATGCAAAATTTATCTCTGCCGGAAAGTTTAAAAGGCGTTCATTTTCATTTTGTCGGAATAAAAGGAACCGGCATGGCGGCTCTTGTTGAAATTTTTTTTAGGAACGGAGCAGTAATCACAGGAAGTGATGTAAGCGACCATTTTTACACAGATGAAATCTTACAGAAACTTGGAATAACGGCTCTTCCTTTTGATGAGAAAAATATTACAGATTCAGTTCAAATTGTTGTTTATTCTTCCGCATATAACCTTCAGAAAAATCCGGATTTGATTGCCGCACAAAAAAAGGGAATTCCGTGCCTTCTTTACACTCAGGCATTGGGTTTGTATTCTGAAAAGGCATATTCGTGCGGAATTTGCGGTGTTCATGGAAAAACTTCCACAACTGGACTTGCCGGAACAATTTTGAAGGAACTTGATTTGCCGGCGCAGATTCTTGCCGGAAGTGTAATAAATTCTTTTGGAAACACTTGTACTTTCACTTCAAAAAACTGCGGAAATTCTGAAAAACATTATTTTGTTGCGGAAACATGCGAATATCAGCGTCATTTTATGTCGTTTTGTCCGCAAAAAATTGTCCTTACTTCTGTTGAACCTGATCATCAGGACTATTACCCGACCTACGAGGATATCCGTTCCGCATTTGTTGATTATATCTGCAAATTGCCGCAGAATGGTCAGCTGATTTATTGCGCGGATGATGCCGGAGCTGTTGAAACTGCAAAAATCGCAAAGGAAAAACGCCCGGACATAAATCTTGTTCCTTATGGCGAAAATGCGGACGATGACTACAATCTTTCATTTGAAAAAGTTTTTGATGAAAAAAATAATTTCAGCATAAAACTTCTTGGCTCTCTATTTCTGAAAGTTCCGGGAAAACATGAAGTCCGCGATGCGGCTGCGGCGGTTGCCTTGTGCTGTGAACTTTTACGCAATGCCGGAAAAAATCCACGCGATTATATTGAAAACATAAAGCGTGGTCTTGAAGATTTCAGCGGCGGGCGCAGAAGAAGCGAGGTTGTTGGAACTTGCGTAACTAAAAACGGAAATTCTGTTGTTGTGGTTGACGATTACGGTCATCATCCGACAGCGGTGAAAACAACTTTGGCAGGATTCAAGGAATTTTACAGCGGAAGAAAAATTATCGTTGATTTTATGAGTCACACTTATTCAAGAACGCAGGCTCTGCTGAAAGATTTTGCCTCATCTTTTGATTTTGCGGACGAGGTCATCCTGCACAAAATATATTCTTCAGCGCGAGAAAATCCCAAGGATTTTACAATTACAGGAAAAACTTTGTACGAAGAAACTTTAAAGCACCACAAAAATGTGCATTATTTTGAGGAAATTCTTGACGCAAGGGATTTTGTCCTTTCTGAACTGGAAAAAACTTTAGACAAATCAAAATATCCGGACGGTTATCTTCTTGTTACAATGGGAGCAGGCGATAACTGGAAACTTGGAAAAGCAATTTTGGAGCAGCTAAAATGACATCAATGACAGGCTATGCCTACAATGAACAGTCAACAGAAAATGCAGTTGTTTCTGTTGAAATAAAATCCGTAAACTCAAGGTTTCTTGACCTTTCAATAAATCTTCCGCCTTATTTGAACCAGCTTGAAAGCTATTACCGTTCAAAAATCAGCGAAAAAGTTCTTCGAGGAAAAGTTGACGTAAATATCCGCGTCAAGGAACTTGAGTCTGACACGGAAGTTATTGCTGACGCAAATGCCGCGAAATCTTACCAGAATGCCATAAAAAAAGTCTGCGAGGCTTGTGGCTATGACTCAAATGAAATTCCGCTCAGCTTGATTATAAGCCAGCCTGGAGTTTTGAATATCAACAAGATTTATGATATTGAAAAATATAAAAATTTGATTGAGCCTGTGTTCAGCACAGCTTACGAAAAATTTATCCAGGACAGAACAAGAGAAGGTGAAAACCTTAAAATCGATTTGCTCGAAAAACTTTCAGTTCTGGATGAATGTGCGGCTTTTTTTAAAAATTGGCAGCCAAAGATGGAAGGTCTTTTTAAGGAAACAATCGTAAAAAAATTCAATGAACTTTTGGGTGAAAATGCGGATGAAAACCGAATTATGACGGAAACTGCCGCGATGCTTGTAAAATATACGATTAATGAGGAAATTGTCCGCCTGCACAGCCATTTGAAAGCTATGCGCGATGAGATAAATTCAAATCCTGTTCCGGGAAAGAAGCTCGATTTTATCTGTCAGGAGACAAACCGCGAGATAAATACAATCGGAAGCAAGAACCAGTTCAGCGAAGTTGGGGCAATGGTCATAAAGGCAAAAGATTCGCTTGAAAATATCCGTGAACAGGCAAAAAATGTGGAGTAATATATGCAGTTGAATAAAGATGTACGTGTCGCAATCAGCGGAAAATCTGGCTGCGGAAACACAACTGTAAGCACTTTGCTTGCAGAAAAACTTGGTGTAAAGCTGATAAATTATACGTTCCGCCAGCTTGCCGCGGAAAAAGGTCTTACTCTTGCGCAGGTAATTGAAAATGCCAAGACTGACGATTCCTATGACATTTTTGTTGACAACCATCAGGTTGAACTTGCAAAAGCCGAGCCTTGTGTGTTGGGAAGCCGGCTTGCAATCTGGATGTTGAAAGAAGCTGATTTAAAGGTTTATCTTTTTGCAAGCGATGAGACACGGGCAAAAAGAATTTTGAACCGAGAGGGCGGCGACTTACAGAAAATAAAGGATTTTACCGCAATGCGCGACAGCGAGGACACAAGACGCTATAAAAAAATATACAATATTGACAACAACGACTATGCTTTCTCTGATTTGATAATTGACACAGCAAATTACAGCCCGGAACAGATTGTTGAGCTTATTGCCGCGGAACTAAAAAAGCGGAATCTTATTTCTGACTAAAACCTGAAAATTTTAGAAAATTGCAATAAAAAAGGCGACCTTCAAAAAACTTCAGAAAGCCGCCTTTTTCTATTTTTATAAGAGATTAATATTTGCTGTCTGCAAAACCAATCCATCCGTCTTTTTCTACAAGGGCTTTTTCAAAGTCATCAAGCTTGAAAGGGTAGCTCTTGGAAAGGCTTCCTGCGATAAGTTTTACTTTTGCAGTTCCGTCTTCGTTGAAAACAACTTTACATTCTGTGTCTTTATCTGCAAATGTGCGGAACATATCTTCAATAGACTTTTTGTCCATTTCGATTGCCATCATTCCGCAGTTGTACATATTCTGCCGGAAAATGCGCGCAAAATTTGTTGCAACAACAACATAAATTCCGTTTACTTCCAATGCCCAAGGAGCATGCTCACGGCTTGAACCGCAACCAAAATTTTCACGGGTAATAATAACTTTCTTTCCCAAAACATCTGTTTTTGGATTAAAGCCCTCAAGCTTCAAATCTTCAAGAAGATAAGGTTTTAAAGCCTGCTTTGAGATTTCAGTAAGATATTTAGCTGGGATAATTTCATCTGTGTTGATGTCTGAACGATCAAGGAACAGAACGCTTCCGCCAAATTGTTTCATTTTTTTCCTCCAGTTATTTATACAAAGGTGAGTTGGTTATTGTTCCGGCAATTGCAGTTGCTGCTGCTGTAGCTGGACTCATAAGGTGTACCATTCCACCTTTACCCATTCGTCCGTTAAAATTACGGTTTGTAGTTGAAGCACAAACTTCTCCGCTCGCAAGAACACCGTTGCTCATTCCAAGGCATGCTCCGCAAGTCGGGTTTGTAACGCAGAATCCCGCATCAAGGAAAATATCGATAAGCCCTTCGTCAACAGCCATCTTGTAGATTTTTGGTGTGGCTGGGCTTACAATTCCTCGTACACCCTGAGCAAGTTTGTGTCCTTTCAGCACTTTTGCGGCAATTCTAAGGTCACTTATGCGTCCGTTTGTGCAAGAACCGATATATATCTGGTTTACTTTTGTTCCTTCCATTTCAGAAATCTTCTTTACCTGATCCGGTTTGTAGCCAACTGTGCATACTGGTTCAAGGTCTGAAAGGTCATAAGTGTAAACTTTTTCATATACAGCATCTTCATCTGAACGCCATTGAGCATAATCTTCAATTGCTGCTTCTTTTGTTTTATATTCATCTTTTATGAATTCCCAAAGATAATCAACAGTCTTTGCGTCCGGATAACAGATTCCAGAAGTTCCGCCTGCTTCGATTGCCATATTGCACAAAGTCATTCGGCTTTCCATGTCAAAATTATCGATGATTGGACCTGTGAATTCCACAACGCAGTTTGTAGCTCCGTTTACTCCAATCTTAGAGATAAGATAAAGAATAACGTCCTTTGCATAAACGCCTTCCTTTAAAGTTCCGTTCAAAACAAATTTAATTGATTTTGGCTCGCGGAAAGAGCAGACGCCTTTCAAGATTCCTACTTCAAGGTCAGTGGTTCCAACGCCGGCCGCAAATGCACCGAAAGCACCGTGTGTACAAGTGTGGCTGTCTCCCATGATTACAGTAAATCCAGGGCGCACAAATCCTTTTTCAGGAAAGATTGCATGGCAGACACCGTTCTGTCCGATGTCAAAGAAGTCTTTGATTCCGTTTCGGAATGACCAGTCACGGAGAATTTTTCCCTGTTCAGCGGTTTTGCTGTCTTTTGCAGGGGTTACATGGTCAATTACAGCTTTGATTTTTGTATTGTCAAAAACCTTGTCCTTTCCGCGTTCAACTAGGTCATTGATTGCGATTGGTGTTGTGATTTCATGGCAAAATACTCTGTCAAGCTTTAAAACGTAAGTGTTTGGAAATGGTGTGTCTACAAGATGTTTTTCAAAAATCTTTTGTGCGATTGTCTTTCCCATGGTTGTTTTGTTCTCCTATAAAATTTCTGTTTCCATTTTTTTTCATCAAGAAACCAAAAATCAGTTTTCTATTATAGTTAATTCAGAATCTATGTTCAATATATTGTGTTTTGCGGTTTACCGTTTAGCCATGCCACGAAATTTTCTTCCCCGATTCTTAGGCATCTTTTTCTTGTTTCAAGCGGAGCCCAGGCAATGTGAGGCGTAAGGACGCAGTTTTTTGCGCCAAAAAGAACACAATTCTCTGTCATCGGTTCTTCTGCAAGGACATCTGCGCCATAGCCCGCAATTTTTCCGTTTTCAAGCGCGGCTTTTATGTCATCCTCGCATACTAGACCGCCTCTTGCCGTGTTCAGGATGTAAACTCCATCCTTCATTTTTTTTATTGAGTCTTTGTTGATGATTTTTTCTGTTTCAGAAGTAAGAGGAGCGTGCAGGGAGATTATATCAGATTTTTCAAAAAGCTCTTCCTTTGAGACGCAGTTTGGCTTTTCATTCGGTTTGTGCGGACAGACAATCACGTTCATTCCGAATGATTCCGCTATTTTTTCAACTTTTTTTCCTATATTTCCATAACCGAAAATTCCGAAAGTTTTTCCTTCAAGTTCGGTCAGCGGCTTTTTCCAGTAGCAGAATATTTGTGATTTTTTCCAGTCGCCATTTAAAACTGACTCATTATGGAACGTAACCTGATTTGTAAAATTCAATAGAAGTGCAAATGTGTGCTGTGCAACGGCAGAAGTGCTGTACGCCGGGATATTTGAAACCACGATTCCAGCTTTTTTTACTGCGTCAATCTGGATTACATTGTAGCCGGTTGCAAGAACGCCGATATATTTAAGATTTTTGCATTTTTCAAGCACAGAGGAGTTGATGTTTATTTTGTTGATTAATATTGCGTCCGCATTACCAATGCGCTCGGCAACAAGATTTTCGGGAGTATTCTGATAGACTGTTACATCTGCATAAGAACTAAAAAAATCCCAGCTTAGATCACCGGGATTTAATGCTTGTGCATCAAGTATTACAAGCTTCATTTTATGCTAAAACTTCAACACCTGCGCTTGCAATAGCTTTGTTGATGGCATCTTCAACGCCTGCAGTTCCTTCGTCAAAATCAACAAGAACTTGTGATTTATCTGGATTTGCAACAACATTTGTAACGCCAGCCACGCCTTTTACTGCTGAATCTACTTTTCCGGCAGTATCTTGGTCAAACATTCCTGCTACATATATTTTTTTCTGCATAAATAACTCCATTAAGTCGTTATCTTAATTATAAGACACAAATTGCGATAATTCAAGGAAAATATTATTTTGAATCAGTTTTGCCAAGCTGACCGCATGCTCCGCCGATTTTTCTTCCGCGTTTTGTGCGCAGCGTAACGTTCAGGTTTGCGTTTTCCAATATCCGCACAAAATTTCTTACTTCCGCAGGTTCTGGCTCTTCAAAGTCGAGTCCAGGAACAGGATTCCACGGAATAAGATTTATGTTCACATTTATTCCTTTTGCGAATTCAATCATTCTGTCTGCGCCTTCGCGGCTTGTGTTCCTGTTTTTAAGAAGAGCCGCTTCGAGAGTAACGCGTTTTCCTGTTTTTTCGGCATAATATGCGATTGCTTTTCTTAATTCTGGAAGCGGATTTCCGCGCGCAACCGGCATAAGTTCTTCCCTTAATTCTTTGTCCGCGGTTGTAAGCGAAACCGCAAGCCTTATGTTCGGTCCATTGTCGGCAAGGTCGTAAATTCCGCTTATTATTCCAGATGTTGAAAGAGTTATTCTTCTGCCGGAAAGATTTCTTCCACGTTCATCCGTAAGAATCTGGATTGCCTTTCTGATTCCGGAAAGATTCTGCATCGGTTCGCCCATTCCCATGAAAACAATGTTATCCAGACGGCCGCATTCCTTTTCAAGGAACAGAAACTGCTCGATAATTTCGTTTGGCTCAAGGTTTCGCGAAAGCCCAAGAGTTCCTGTCATGCAGAAGGCGCATTTCATTGCACAGCCAGCCTGACAAGAGACGCAGGCTGTTTTTCTTCCTTCCTTGTCGGTAAGAAGAACTGTCTCAACCGCATTTCCGTCAAAAAGTGTAATCTGAAGTTTTATAGTTCCGTCCGGATCTTTCAATACTTTTGAAACTTTTGATGAGCGGAGCAGGGCTTTTTCTGAGAGTGATTCCCGGATTTCTTTTGAAAGGTTTGTCATATTTTCAAAAGAGTCAGTTCCGCTTCCAATCCATTTAAAGATTTGAAGTCCGCGGAATTTCTGGTTCAGTCCGAGTTTTTCTGTGATTTCTTCGGGTAAAAGCCCTGCAAGCGCAATTTTTTCCATATTTTTTTATTTCTTTAGATTTTCAAGCATTTCATTCACCGCAGAACTGTAGATTCCCTGCGTCTGGAATGACTCCAACGCCCTTATAGCCTCTTCTTTTTGCTTCTGTTTAATATAGCAGTCCGCGAGGTCAATATAAAGCCGGTAATTTTTGCTGTCATTTCTGATAAGATTCTTGAACCTGTCGATTGCCTCCGCGTATTTTCCTTTGCATTTGCAGATTAGCGCAAGCCCCATTGCAGCATAGATGTCAAAATCAATGTTCAGCGCGCGGTTGTAATATTCTTCTGCGGCTTTGTAGTCGCTCATGTTTCTGTAGGCATCGCCAAGCCGGGTAAGGATGACCTTGTTTTCAGGATCGATTTCAAGCAGCTTGTTCCAGTATTCAACGGATTTGTCCTGCTGGTTCATTCCGCGGTAACAGTCCGCAAGCCCGAAAAGCGCGTAAAAATTTTTCGGATCTATTTCCAGTGCTTTCTGGAAATAAAAAACTCCTTCGCTGAAAGTCTTTAGTTTTCTGTGGCAGTTTCCGATTGAAGTAAGAATTCTTATGTCAACATGTTCCTTGTTAAGCTCAAGCATCTTTTTCCAGTAGTAAAGTGCCTCGTGGTATTTTTTTAAGTCGAAATTCAGATGACCAAGACCGACCAGCGCATAAGCGTTTGTTTCTTCCATTTTAAGGATTTGCTGGTACAGCTCGCTTGATTTTTTATACGAATGGATTTTTCTGTAGGCATCCGCAATTCTTGTGATTACGGTTATATTTTTTTCATCGTGAACAAGGTATCTTTCCCAAATCTCAATTGCTTTTCCAAACTGGTTCAAGGCTTTGTAGCTGTCCGCAAGTCCGAAGAGCGCATAATTGTTGTCCGGGTGGAATTCAAGGCATCTGTTGTAAAAATTTATTGCTTCTGAAAAGTTCTCGTTTTTTCGTGCTGTGTCGCCAAGACCAACCAGCGCATAATTGTTGTTTGTGTCAAGCTCAAGAATTTTTTCAAAAAGTTCCTTTGCGGCTTCCAGGTCATTTGATTTTAATTTCTGGTAACCTCTTATTGAAAGTTCAGAAATCATCGCGCTTTTTTCATCTTTTTCAGAATTCTTTTCATTTTCAAGGTCCTGCACAATAGGAAATGATGATTCTGATATAGTGTTTTCAAGATGTCCGTCAAACTGTTCTTTCATTTTTATTCCTTATTTTATAGAAGAATTGAAATTATTTTAGCCATTTTCTCGTAAATTGGTTCAGCTTTTGATTTGTTGTGTGCCAGAACGTATAATTTAAGGGCTTTTAATGTTTCATTTTTCTTTTGATAAATGTCTCCAACTCTTGTCAGGCCATCAGAATAGCCGGTTGTGATGAAAATGCGTCTTGCTTCTTCAATACGGCCTTTATTAAACAGTTCGTTTCCTTTTCTGTTTAAAATTGCTTTTTGTTCCGAAGTCAATGAAGAGACAGGATTATCTGTAACTTTTATAAATCCATCAGCACCTTGTCTCTTTTTGATTTCATCTTTTAACGATTCGTTCATTAAAAATTGCTATTCCTTTTGCCCAACAAAAACTTAAAGCTGATAACAAACTTTTTTTCGCTTGTTGAAATAGTAAACTAAAAAAATAGTTTGTCAATTGTCTGTACTAAAATATTTTGTTCTATTTTATTAATTTAGTAATTTTTATATCTATAAAAATCAACAATTGAACGACCGTAAATTCTTTGGTCAGTTCTTGTAAGATTTCCAATTGTGTCCGGCATAAAATGCTCCTCCGGGCGGTGAACCATTATTGTTCCGGTTTCTTTTAGAATTCCTTTCTTGTCAGCATCAAGGATTAGCTGCTCGTGGAATTTGTACGGAAACGGCGGATCAAAAAATATATAGTCAAAACTGTTCTTGCATCTTTTTATAAAATATTCAACCGGCATAAAATGGCACTGGATTTTTATTCCACATTCTTTTTCTGTTACAGAGACATTTTCAAGGACCGTATTGATTTTGATTTTGTCTTTCTCGCAAAGCTCAACGTGTTCCGCACCTCTGGAAACTGCCTCAATGGCTATTGTTCCTGAGCCGCTGAAAAGGTCGAGCCACGATTTTCCGCTCAAATCCCCAAGAACTGCGAAAACCGACTCGCGCATTCTATCCATTGCCGGTCTGATTATTCCATCCGGGCATTTTATAACTCTTCCTTTTAATTTTCCGCCTGTAATTCTCATAAAAATCCTACTGCTGGTTCAAAGACCAGAAAATTTTATCGTGTTTTAAAAGTTTGTTTGATTCCGCAAAATCAAAAGCTGTTTTTCCATCTGTTGAATGTAAATTTTTTGCCGCTCCGTTATCAAGAAGAAATTTTATGACTTCTGTTGAAGACGAATATTCCGCGGCATACATCAAAGGTGTTCTTCCTTCATAAAAACGGTTCACAGGAACTTTCGCATCCATAAAAACCTTTATTTTTGAAGTCTGATTTTTTTCTTCTGCAGAATTTGAAGTCAAAGTCATAATGAATGACTTGAAAATCTCATCTGAATTTTTTGTGGCTTCAACCAGCAGCCTCAAGATTTCCGGAGTTTCTGTGTAAGCCGCAGCCAAGTGCAGGGCAGTTGAGCCATATTTGTTCTTCTGGTTAGGATTTGCGCCAGCTTCCAGCAAAATTCTCACGATTTCCGGGTCGTTCTGGTATCTTGCCGCATTCATAAGTGCTGTCCAGCCATCGTTGTCGCAAAGATTTACATTTGCATTCGATTTTAAAAGAAGATTTATTTCTTCAATGTCTCCGTTTTTTGCAGCGCGAATAAGGGCTGTTCTGCCATTCCTGTCTTTTTTGTCAGGATTTTCAATTTTTTTAGAATTTTCGTCACTGAATTCCTCTGGCTCTGGAATTTCATCCTGCACTGCAAAATCAAAAAGGGAAACTTTATTGTATTTGTTCATGTCAATCGGATTTGACGCAGGAATTTCTGCTTCGGGCTCAATGTTTTCAGCTTTTTGCTCAAGTTCTTTCTGCGCCAATGCAAGTTTTTCCTGTTCTTCCTGCTCGGCTTTTTTCTTGAGTTCCGCTTCTTTTTGCCTTGCCAGCTCCGCTTCTTTTTCTGCCTGAATCAGTTTTTCGTTCAAATCTTCAAGGAATTCAACGTAATCCTGTCCTTCCTGATAGCCTTCCGGTTTTCCGACATATTTTGAGACGCAGTCAATCGCCCGGCGGTTTTCAAATTCCTTCGCATATTTAAGCGCGGATTTTTCATTCTTGTCTTTTTTGTTCAGTTCTTTTACCGCAGTTTTTGGCGAGGTTGATTTTTCAAGGATTTTTGTTATCACATTTGTACTTTTTGAATACATGCACGCATACATAAGCGCATTCTGACCATAGATATTTTCCTTTTTTACAGAAACTCCAGCTTTCAGAAGCAGGTCAACCACAGAAATGTCCCGGTTGTACATTATCGCACGCATTAAAAGAGTGTCGTTTTCCGGCATGATTTTTGCCATTATCATCTCCGGATCTTTTTTCAACGCTTTTTTTATTGTGGCAATGTTTCCGTTTTTTATAAGGGCGTCATATCTTTCACTTTTTTCAATTGCGCTGTTGCCAGTTTCCCAGCTGTCTTCGTAGTCATCAGAATTTTCATTTTGAGTTCTTGTTTCCGCTTCGGCCTGAGTCGCAATCGTGTTCCATGATTCAAGAAAGTCAACGTAATCCTGTCCTTCCTGGTAGCCTTCTGGTTTTCCGACATATTTTGAGACGCAGTCAATCGCCCGGCGGTTTTCAAATTCTTTCGCGTAGTTCAGCGCGGATTTTCCGTTTACATCTTTCCGGTTCAGTTCTTTTACAGCTGAGCGCGGATTTGTTATTTTTCCAAGAATTCTTGAGATAACTTCTGTGTTTGTTGAATACATGCACGCGTACATAAGCGCGTTCTGACCATTGTTGTTCTCTCTCCGCAGCGAAACCCCGGCCTTTAAAAGAAGATTGACGATTGAAATGTCCCGGTTGTACATTATCGCCCGCATCAGAAGCGTGTCGTTTTCCGGCTCAATTTTTACCCAGACCATATCCGTGTCTTTTTTGAGCGCTTTTTTTATTTCCGCCGCAGTTCCAGTCTTCATCAGCGAGTCATATTTTACAGTTTTTTCAGTTGCGCAAAAAACATTTGTTCCAAGCAGAACCATTACCGCAAAAATAAAAATTTTGTTCTGCAAAGTTTTTATCACATTCCCGAACTTTTTGAACTTATATAGTAAAAACATATCAAAATTATAATATCCACTTTTGTTGCGGTCAACCCGCGTTTTTGTAAAATATAATTGACTTTGTTTCTTCAAAAATGTTATGCTACTAAAACACCCCTTGAGGCTCGTAGAGCTTCCATAAGTCCAGAAGGAGACAAAAATGAGAAAGTACGAATTAATGACTATCTTCCCGATTGATGAAGAAAAGTCAAAGAAAGCCGTAGAAGAAGTACGCGGCACACTTACATCTTTTGGTGCAGAAATCGAAGAGGAAAAACTTTTCGGTGACCGCGACCTTACTTACGAGATTGAAAAAGAAAAAAGAGGACATTTTGTTCTTTTCACTCTTAAACTTAATCCAGACAAGATTACAGAAATTGACAAGGCATTCAAGATTCAGAAGAACCTCTTGAAGTACCTTTTTGTAAAGCTTGAAGAAAAATAGTAAAAAATCATAAATTGGGGTAACAGAATGGCGACAGACCTTAATCATGTTGTTTTAGTAGGAAGATTGACTCGAGACGTGGGAAGTGATGAACGTTCCTTTGGATATGTGGCAAACGGACAGGCTAGGGCAAATTTAAGCATCGCCGTTAATAGAAGCAGAAAAGATGCTGCCAGCGGAAACTGGGTTGAAGAAGCAAATTTTTTTGAAGTTACCCTCTGGGGAAAACAGGCTGAAAATTTAAAGCCTTATCTTACTAAAGGAAAGCAGATTGCTGTGGACGGTTATTTAAAACAGGACAGATGGCAGAAAGACGGACAGAATTTCAGCCGTGTGACAATTGTTGCGAATAATGTTCAGCTTTTAGGCGGAAGAAGTGATGGCGGGCAGAACGGAAACAGTTATGCTGGGGGTGCATCGAACGGATTCCAGCCAAGAAGCAATGATTTCGGTCAGGCAAATCAGGCTCCTGCCGCAAATTTCGGCGGTGATTCTTTTGGTGGAACAGAAAGCGATTTCCCTGAAGATATTCCTTTCTAATTTGGAGTAAATTATGTCAGAAGAAACAAAAGATATGTATGAAGAAAACAAAGAAGTAGCAGAAAAAAAGCCTGCTGTAGAAAATGAAGGCCGCGAAGACGAGACTCGTGAAAACGGCCGTGCAAAAGGCAAGACTTTCTTCCGCAAGAAGGTTTGCCGTTTCTGCGCTAACAAGGCAAAAATTGACTACAAAGATTCAGATGCGCTTCGTCGCTTTACAACAGAACGTGGCAAGATTCTTCCACGCCGCATTACTGGAACTTGTGCAAAACACCAGCGCGAACTTGCTGGAGCAATCAAACGCGCTCGCGCAATCTGCTTGCTTCCGTTCGTTGCAGAGTAAACAACTGCGTGTCAGACTAAAATAAAAATTGGAAGCAACGATCCAACTCCTGGTGACGCTGCTTCCGCATAAATATTCAAGAGGAGCTTGAAAAATGAAAGTTATTCTTAATGAAGATGTAAAACACCTTGGTGAAGAAGGCGATGTAAAGAATGTTGCTACAGGTTATGCACGCAACTATCTTCTTCCACGCAATCTTGTTGTAGTTTACAATGAGACAACTGCTGCTATGTTCGAGGCTCGAAAGGCTGAGATTGAAGCGCGCAAGGAAGTAAAACGTCAGAATGCAAAGAGTTTGAAAGAAAAACTTGAAGCAGCTGAGATTACAATTGAAATGCCGGCAGGTTCAAACGGAAAGCTTTATGGTGCTGTTACAGCTACTGTAATTGCTGACGCTTTGGCTAAACTTGGCTTTGAAATTGAAAGAAAACGCATTGAAATTCCTGGACTCACAATCAAGAGCGTAGGAAATTATCATGCTACAGTAAAACTTTATGAAGCTTCTGTTGCGGAAATCAAGATTTCTGTAAAGGCTCAGGAAGTTGCCGGCGCAAAAGCACCTGCAGCTAAAACTGAAAAGGCAGAAAAACCTGCTGAAACTGCTTCAGAAGAACCAAAAGCTGAGTAATTCTTTAGAATATTTTGCTTGAAAATTAAAGGCGATGGTCCATTGGCTCATCGCCTTTGTTGTCTTTGGGGGAAAAATGGCTGTTGAATTAAAAGATAAAGTTCCGCCGCACAATCTTGATGCGGAGCAGGCTACGCTTGGCGCAATTCTTTTTGACTGGGATGTTATGAGCGATGTTGCAAGCCGAATCCATCCGGATCGTTTTTATTCGCTTCAGAACCAGATAATATTTGAAGGTCTTATTTCTCTCTTAAAGCAGAATATCCGTGGCGATTCAATCACTCTTATCAATGAACTTACAAAACTGAACAAACTTGAGCAGGCTGGTGGAGCTGCGTACATTGCCGGACTTACTGATACAGTTGCTACTGCCGCAAATATAAATTTCTATATTGATATAATTTTAAATTGCGCTTCAAGACGCGACCTTATAAAGCTTGCGACTGAACTGCGTGCCTCTGCATTTGATGACTCAAAACCTGCGAATATGCTTTTGGAGGAGGCTGAAAAAAAGATTTTTGATCTTACAGAAAATACAGAAACTTCCAAGATGTATAACATGCAGCAGGTTGTAAACGAAACAATCGATATTATCTCAAGGCGGACTCAAAAAAACGGTGAGCTTCCGGGAATTCCTTCTGGAATTGCGCGGCTTGACTCGATGACAGGTGGTTTCCAGAATTCAGAACTCATAATAATCGGCGCGCGTCCATCAATCGGTAAGACAGCGTTCGCGCTTTCAATGATGCAGGCAATCGCTATTGAAAAGAAAATTCCTTGCGGCTTCTTTTCGCTTGAAATGTCGTACCAGTCAATCGGTCAGCGCCTTTTTTCTCAAGTTTCAAAAATTCCTAGCGGAAAAATACGAAAAGGAATGTTGACTATATCAGAACTTCAGAAAATCCAGGATGCAGCCGGAATCTGCTATAATTCACCTTTGTATATCTGCGACACACCGAACATGGGACTTCTTGACTTGCGTGCCTCTGCGAGGCGTATGGTTGCAAACCATGGTGTCAGGATAATTTTTATTGACTATATCGGTCTTATCACTCTTGATAATCCAAGCCAGAACACATGGGAAAATGTTTCTGAGATTTCAAAATCATTAAAGGCCCTTGCGCGCGAACTTGATGTTCCGATTGTGGCTCTTTGTCAGGTTGCCCGCGATGCGGAAGGTCAGGAACCGAATCTTGCGCAGCTTCGTGGTTCTGGCTCAATTGAGCAGGATGCCGATGTTGTTTTGTTCCTTCACCGAGACCGAAAAATTATGAATGATAAAGAAAATCCTGTTCAGGAAGCAAAATGTATTGTTGCAAAGCAGCGTAACGGAGCCACGGGCGATGTTGAGATGATGTTCTTTCCTTCAATCACAAAATTTGAAAATAAAGCTGCAGGTGGCGATGAATAAAAAAATGATTTTTGACCCTGTCATAAAATTTGTGTAAATGGCAGAGATTAATTAAAGCCGGGAACACG
>CAVBXG010000051.1:0-18461 GCA_963599585.1 bacterium | reverse complement strand
GAATTATATTGATGTTCTTTTTGATGCGTACAAAAGTAAAATTGTGGGCGAAAAACCTATTGATTGTTATAAATTTCATCGTCTTTTGTTTTACATTGCTTACGGAATAATCCATCGCGAAACTGACTGGAAAAAAATTCCTTATGCCAGTGAACTTGCAGACAATTTTGGAACGCCAGGTGGAATCAGTTTTGCATTTATGAATCTTTCAAAGTTTTCAAATGAAAATACTTCGTGGGAAGCGGATAATCTGCTGATTGATTCATTTTTAAAGAAATCTCAAAAAGCAAAAGAAAATCTTTTTAACAAAGAAATCGAACTTTTGTCACCGGATTTGATTTTTACAATGAATCTTGAAGGTCGCATAAATTTTCTTGGCGAAATTACAGAGCGAAAAAACGGAAACAACATTGATTTTATGAGATTAAAAGCCGGCACAAGGCAAATTCCACTTTTGAATATCTGGCATTTTGCCTCGCCAAACAAAAGCGACTATCAACATTATTACAAACCAATAGTTGAAACTTTGCAAAACCATGGGCTTTTTGGATTTTAGAATTTATAAAATATTGCTGTTCGGATTGTTAATATAATGGTCATTAAATTAATGGTTATTATATTATTTTCAATCTTTTAATCATCTGGCATTTCTGGATTTAATATATGAAAGTGCTTCTTGTGCTTTATGCAGCAATTGAAAACATCAAAATCTTTTTTATTGATAACGTTATTTTCATCGGAATCGCCAAAAGAATAGCTTCCTAAATCCATTTTGACCTTTATGAAACTTGAAGCTCTAAAATCGCCAAAGGTTGTATTGGCTGTTATAGAAGAATCAAAAAGAAATTGCGCAAGCTGCAAAAGAAGAGATGCTTTATGGTCATATAGTATTCGGATTTTGTTGTTTTCAATATTGTCATGATAGTTGTAAAAAATAATTTCCAGGACACAGGTACAATCATGCCATGGCTTGCCATCCTCATAGTCATAAGCAAGTATTGTATTAATATCACGCAGTTCATCTTCAGTCAGAAATGTTGCATCACAACCATCCAACGCCTGCCCTCTGATTAAAACTGCTCCATTTGGAATATTTATTTTCTTTGGCATTTTTACCTCCAAATCTTCAAATCTACTTTTATTATAAATCATTAACTCTCTCACCCAACGATAGACTTATTCACTTTTTGTGTTAAAATAATCTTATGGCACAGGAAAAAAGGCATATCGTTTCACATTTGATGTTGGAACGGCTGGTGGGAATCCATAAAAAGATAAAAGCGGGAACTTACCCGAATACAAGGCAGCTGGCAGAAGAATTTAATTACGGAAAAGGAATTGCGACAATCAGCCGCGATATTGAATTTTTACGCGACCGCTTTGGAGCTCCAATTGAATACGACTATGAGCATCGCGGTTATTTTTATACTTCGGACTTTGAAATGCCTTTGAACGCAATTTCGGCGGACACAATGATTTCGTTGTTTGCGGCAAAAATTATGCTTTCCCATTTTAAGGATTCACCTTTGTATAACGACATTTGCAGTGCGATAAACTTACTAGCAAACTCCAATCTTGAAGAAAATGACGAGCTTTTAAAAAGAATTGCGATTTCTCCCAGTCCATTGCCAATCAATATAATAGAAGAAAATGTGTGGCAAACGATTTTGCACTCTCTTCGGAACAACTCAACAATCGAATTTGACTATCATGGACGCTGGAATTCAGAAAACACGCATCGAAAAGTTCATCCGTATCAGCTTGTGATGGACAATGGAAATTATTTTTTGTACGGTTTTTCAGAAGAACGAAATGAAACCAGGCTTTTTTCGCTTTCAAGAATAAAAAATCCAAAAGCAACAGAAGAAACTTTCTCGCTTCCAGAAGATTTTGAGTTTGAAAAACATTGTGGCGGCGGCAAATTCGGCTCTTTTTCTTACAATGAATCCGAACATTACAAAATTGAATTCTACGAAAATGCCCGGCAAATGCTAAAAGATTTTGTCTGGGCTGAAAACCAGAAAATTTCTGATGATGAAACACGGAATTGCACAACAATCGAATTTTCTTCAACGCAATATCTTAAAATTGAAGAATGGATTTTATCCCAAGGTTGCTATGCAAAACCGCTTGAACCAGAATGGCTTGTAAACGACTGGAAAGCCCACATCAAAGGAATGATGGCTTTGGCGGAGATTGACTAAGCTTATTTCACCTCTGCCTCCTCCGGATTTGTTTCAATTCGGATTTCAAAATATGGGCTAAAATTTCTTAGCTTCATTTTCAGGACTTCTTTTCTTGTTAAATCGCAGTGAGAGTAAAGTCCGTGCATTGAAAAACACAAGTGGATTTTGTTGAACGGTTCTTCTCTAAAAAATAGCGGATCTGCCCATTGCGGAACATCCCTATCTTTTGAGTAATTCTCCTCGTTGTCTGCGGAAAGTCCATTTATTGTCATAAGGTTATGAAAAATGTGAGCAAGCAGAGAATCTTCTTTTGTAACAATTCCAAACGGATGATGAAAATTGTAGTCGAGCGTTTTTTCTATTTCGCTTTTGTCGAATATTGAATATCCATTTTTTACAAGCTGTTCAAAATCATTTCTGATTTTTTTTGAAGTTGAATTTATGCTCAGTTCGTATTCAAGCATTTTTTTTGCAAGTTTCAGGAGTTTTCGTTTTTCAAACCAGAAGAAATTTTGTCTTTCTGGATGTTTTTCCCTTTTTTCAAAATATTCTTCAGTTGCCCTAAAGTCGCTGCGCTCTTTTTCTGTAAATTTTCTGTGCAACTTGAATTTTCCAATCGTGATTTTTATGCAGTGATAAAAATCTTCTGGTTTTGCATTCTTAAAAATTTCATAAGGAATTTTGTAGTTCGTCCAATACAGCTTTTCATCTTCATCTTTTTGAGGATGAAGAAAACCGTAAGTTACGCGGCAAATGTAATCTGTTGGATTTGAAAGTTCATCTTTGCTGTAGTTTTTCCACAAATCAAGAGCCTTTAGCTTGGCTGGCAATTTTTTTCCGTATTCAAACACGAGTTTCCATTCGGATTCTGCCTCAAAATAATCATCAATTTCGGGATTTTTGTCTTCCTCATCAACGGCAAAACCAATGTCGCCGGTTATTTTGTAACCTTTGTAATAAGTTTTTCCGCTTTTTATCAATAAATCCAGCTGCTCTTTTATTTGCGCCATCTGGTCATAAAGAAGAAACATCAAATCGTAGATTCTTGCATTGATTCTGCTTATATTTTTCATTATTTTGTCGTTTTTCATAGTTTTCCTACGTCAATTTTAATTATAAAATTCCCGGTGATTTTGAGTAATATCTTTGTTATTTTTTATCCATTTTTTTGCCTTGTAGTAAAACTGTGGATTGCTTTCGCATTTTTCCCATTTTCTTTTAGGCTGGCTTGCGGCTTTTTTCATCCAATAAGAACCTTCCTCAACATTGTCAGATTCCAAAAATTTTCTGGCATAACAGAATTGAGCATTCGGACAGCCGTTTTTTGCCGCCAAAGCAAGTTCTTTTGTTCCGTCAGTTTTCCAGCCGCAATATTCTTTGTAATAATGAATCTGATAAACCCAATAATACCCGATTGCGTAATTTTGAGCGGCAGCTTTTTTAAACCAGTTCAATGCTTTATTGAAAACAAGTTTGTCATCAATAACAGCATAGTCTTTATCGACATCAACATAATAACCGCTGCCTTGGCAGTAACGAAACCTTCCCATAATAACATACGCACGCGGATTTTTTTGCTGAATTCCTTTTTTTAGCCATTTTTTAGGAATTTTCATAGTTCTAAAAAAAAAATTTTCTAGATAAATTTGGGCAATATCAAGTTGTGCAGAAACAATTCCCATTTTTGCAAAAGGATAAAGAAAAATAACTTTCATAGAAGGAAAAAACAAACCTGAAAAAAAGTGAGAAATAGTGTTTGTTATTTTTAAAAGAAACTCTTTTACAACGTAAATCATAAACACCTCGTAAAAATCTAAAGATTGAACTTTTATGTTCATAAAAAATATACATCCCCTAGTCTTTCATTTGGTGATAGACTAAAAATATTATGCTTAAAAAATTAATTTGCGTTAGGGCATGGAAACCCGAAGTTCCAAAATGTTGGTTGAGCTTGCCGAAATCAACATTTTGGAATGAGCGTGAGCGAAGATTGGAACGCCCGACCCAAGCGATGGTTGAGCCTGCCGAAACCATCGCTTGGGGAACGCCCAAATTTTGTTGTGAAAAAAGTAAAGTTTTTGTAAAACTGCGAATTTTTACAATACGTAATTTTTTTTGCTTATTATACTTGAAAATAGGCAGGCTTTTATGAAATCGATTAAAACAATTGTTCTTGGGTTTTGCATTTTGCTGATTACGCTTACAAGTTTTTGTATTTTGATGACGTTGAATTTCGGGTTTGGAAAGATTCAAAAATTCAGCATGGAAAGCATTCGGGCGGAAAGAATGAAAGGTTATGATGAAAGTGTAAAATTCCAGATTCAGAATGCGATTTCGATTCTTAATGAAATTTATTCAGAGCAGGAATCCGGGGGTTTGACAGAAGAAGAGGCTCAGCAAAGGGCTAAAACTTTGATAAAGGCGATTCGTTACGGAAACGATAATTCTGGTTATTTTTGGATTGATTCCACTGATTTTACGCTTGTTGCCCATCCGATTCTACCGTTCAATGAGGGGCAAAACCGACAGAATCTTACTGACCAGAACGGTGTGACGATTATCCAGGAAATCATGAAGGTTGTGAACGATAATCCTGAGGGCGGTTTCAGCGAATTTTATTTTACAAAGTCAGATGGAAAAACTGTTGCTCCAAAAAGGACTTATTCAATGCTTTTTAAGCCGTGGAACTGGATTGTAAGCAGCGGAAATTATTATGATGACATAAATGCTGAGCTTGCAGAAATTCAGCGGGACGAAAAAGCCGAATTCCATAAGTTGAGCCTGAGCATTTTTGCAACTATTATTTTTGTTTTTGCGGTTGCGCTTTCGCTTTCTGTTTTGTTTTCAAACAAATTTTCTGCGCCGATTATTGAAACGTCAAAAACGCTTGAAAAAATGGCTGATGGCGATTTGACTTTGCGGCTTATCTGCCAGGCTGGAAAAAATGAGATTAATACAATGCGGCGAAATATAAATTCTTTCGTTGATTCAATGAACAAAATGGTTACTTCGTCAAAGCAAAATATTGTCTCGCTGAACAATGTTGCGGAAAATATTGAAAAGAATTCCTCTGATATTTTGACAGAAATCAGGCAGATTACTGAAAATTCAACTGATCTTGCGGGTCATGCAAAACAGCAGCAGGACACGGTTTCGCTTACGGTAGACACAATGGATAAAATGAATTCTCTTACCGCGAAACTTTCAAACCAGATAAACGAGCAGAACAGCGCGCTTTCACAAAGTTCTGCCGCAGTTGAAGAAATGATTTCCAACATAAAATCAATCACAGAAAATGTTGATAAATTTGGAATCAGTTTTAACCAGCTTTCTTCTGAATCCGAAGACGGAAAAAGCAAAATTCAGAATGTTGTAAAACTTGTTGACACGGTTGCACAGGAATCAACAAAACTTTTGGACACAAACAAGATGATTGAATCGGTTGCCCAGCAGACAAATCTTCTTGCTATGAATGCCGCGATTGAAGCCGCACATGCAGGAAAATCTGGTCAAGGTTTTGCGGTTGTTGCAAATGAAATCAGAAAACTTTCAGAAAGCACAACAAATCAGTCAAACCAAATAAAACAGACTTTATCTACAGTTATTTCGAACATAAACGAAGTAATGAGTGCCGCAAACAGCGCGGGAAGCATGTTCACTGATATTGTAACGCAGATTTCGCAGGACAACGCGCTTATAACAGAAATCCGTTCCGCAATGGAAGAACAGACAATTGGAAGCAAGCAGATTGTAGACGCTCTCAGCAACATAAAAGAAACAACCCATACAATAATCGACAGCCAGGAGCAGATGACAAGCGGAATTGAAAATGTTATTTCACAGGTAAAGGATTTGGAGCAACTTTCAGATACACTTTCAAGCAGAACTGAGCAGATTGAAAATTCAACTAAGGCAATAAATTCCAACGTCACAAAACTGATTGATACTTCCGCAGAAAACAAAAAATTTGCGGTTCAACTTTCAGAACATATTGATAAATATAAGGTTTAGGAGATTTCAAGTCCGTTTTATTTTTTATAATTAATTTTTTGCATATTATCAAAAACAATCATAACCAAACCATCCTCAGCAAACTTCCGCTAACTCATTTTTATTTCACTTTCACAATTCTTCCACGCCCAGTGCTGAAAAATAATATATATTCTCCAATTTAAAACCCCATTTTTTGCCGATTTTTCTGATGTGAGGTTCAAATGTAAAGAGCATATTTTCGTTCAGTTTTGTTTTATTGCCTTTTTCAAAATAAAGTCGATTTTCTTTTTCAGTTTCGATTGTGTGCCCGACATTTCCCAGAAAATCCAGATTTTCATAGCCGAGTTTTTGAATTTCGCTGTTCATTTCAGAATAAATTTGCTCAAAAGTCATTCCAACCTTTACATAATTTTTAAAATGATTGTGCAAAAATTCTTCAATTTTTAAGCCTTCTGCAAACTCTTCATTTTCGATATTTTCTTTTGCTTGAATTTTTCCATTTTCAAAAACAAACGTTCTTGAGCAGTCTCCCCAAATTCCATTTTTCAAAGGACTCAAATCGATTGTTATAAGATTTTCTGCGCCGACTTTTTCTTCAGAAGGAAAATAATCTTTGCCAGAAATCGAAACGCAACTTCGGCTTCCTAACAGAACCAACGCAGGACAGCTGTAATACCAAGTTTCTTGAATTCCGTGTTTCTCAAGCAATTTTTTACATTGTTCTGCAATTTGCTTTTCTGTGCTATTTTCTGTTATGAAGTTTTCAATTTCCGCCAAGACAGTTTTTGCAATCGCCTGAACTTTTTGATATTCCGCTAAATTATCATTCATCTTTCTATCGCCCTCTTCCATTTGCCCGTCCTGTATTCCGCAAACGAAATTACAAAATTCATGAACCAGCCCATTGGAACGGAATACCAGACCCATTCAATTCCAAAGCGAGGTGCAAAGACAATTGAAACAACAACGCGGATTGAAAGATTGATTAGATTTGCAAGCGTAAAAACTTTCATGTCGCCACTTCCGCGCAAAAGTCCGTCGCATGCCATCTTGAATCCTATCCAGCAGTAAAAAAATCCTTCAAAACGAAGTGCCGCTTGCCCTGTCCGCAAGGCAGTTTCGCTTCCGCCAGCACCGATAAAAAGAGAAATAAGTGGACGGTAAAAAATCTCAATACACACGCAAAGTGCAACCGCAAAAAATGCGACCATAAGATTTGCCGCGTGGTAGCCTTTTACAACGCGTTCTGGTTTTCCCGCGCCGATGTTTTGCGCAGTGTATGAGGACATTGAGTTGTTCAACGCCGCCATCGGAACAATCGCAATCGACGCAATCCGGCTGAACGCAGAATATCCGGCAAGAGCTTCCGAGCCAAAACTGTTCACCACGGACTGAACTAGCATCATCCCGATTGAAACGGTAGACTGCTGTAATATAGAAGGAATTGCAATTTTAGCCATCGAAGCAAGCTCACGTCCGTCAAAAAAACGGAACTTTCTGTAACCGCCACGGCTCAACCTTCCGCAACTCAATTTTCCACCAGCAAAATTCGCGTCGCTAGCCCCTGCACTTCCACCAAAACTTCCGCCGCAATCAACTCCTCCACCCGCCGCAACGCCATCATCTGAATCCTTGAATTTTCCAAGCGTATTCATAAAAACCGCAAACGACAAAACGCACGAAAGTCCCTGAGCAATCAGCGTAGCCCAAGCAGCCCCAGCAACGCCGGTCTTAAAAACCGCAACAAACACAAAATCCAGTGCAACATTCAGCACAGAAGAAAAAATCAGAAAAACAAGCGGAATCCGCGACTTCCCCAGCGCATTGAACATCGAAGAAATCACGTTGTACATGAACAAAAACGGCAGCCCAAGAAAATAAATCCGCAGATAAACAAGTGCCATATCCAGCGCGTCAGAAGGAGTTTTCAAAGCAACAAGAAGCGGCCGGTTTATAACAATTCCCACCGCGCCAAGAAAAATGCTGATTCCCAGAAACGTCAAAAACGCAGTGCTCACCGCAGTCTTCATCGCCGAAAAATTGCGCGCGCCAAAATATTTGCTCACAATCACCGAAGAACCAACGCCGCCACCAATCGCCACGCAAATAAAAACAACCGTAAGCGAATACGAAGCCCCGACCGCCGCCAGAGCCTGCTCGCCCACAAACCGCCCCACGACCGCCGAATCGACCATCGTGTAAAGCTGCTGAAACAAATTGCCAATTATAATCGGAAGAGAAAAAACAAAAAGCGCGTAAAACGCCGGCTTCGAAGTAAGATAATCGCTTTTCATACGCAAATCATAGCAGAAAAGAAAAAAAGTGTCGAATCTTCAGATTTTTAAAATCCGGGTGGCTTTTTTCTGCACTTCACTTCGTTCCGTTCCGCAAAAACCGGGCTTTTCGGGGTTCCGCTCCCGCTCCAGCCGCTTCCCTCGCTCCGCTCAGTCCAGTGGCCGCTCCGCGCCCCTACAATCCCTGCCACAAATAATTACTGCCGAATGAAATCCAAACCTTGCAAAGTGAATTTTCCATTCTTTATTCTTACATAATTTTCCTCATATTCACCAAAATATTCCATTCCATAATTTTTTCTAATTATAAAGTTCACAAAACCATCTTTTTTAGGATTCCCTTCATAAATTCCTTCATAAACAAACATTTTCCTTCCCTTATACAAACAGATGCAATCCCAAGATTCGTCATCATAGACATTTATAAAAGTAGAATCCCATTCTTCTACATCAGAATCATACTCTGCCTCAAAAGTAGCAATAATTTTCTTTGAAGAAGAATCATCTTCATTGCTTTTGCATCCAAAAAAGCAAAACATCAAAGCCAAAAATAAAGTCAAAATTTTTCCAATCCGTTTCATAAAAACCTCATAAATTTAAAAGTTTTAAGTCCTAAAAGACTTGCATATTGATAGTATAATATAAAATTATTTCATTTTGCAAGTGTAAAAATTTTAAAATGACTTGCAAAATGAAAGTATGACTGTACTAGAACTAAAAGAAACACTTTCAAAAAATATAAAAAAATACCGAAAAGGCAAATTTACACAAGAAACACTTGCAGAAGCAATTGGTGTTTCATCCCAAAACATAAATGACATAGAAGGAAAACGCCGCTGGCCAAGGGAAGAAACATTGGTAAAACTGGCAGATATTCTTGGAATTGAAATTTACGAACTTTTTATTCCACCAGAAAACTTAATAAACAAAAACAACAGCGCACTGGATATTGAAAAAATTAGAAATCAACTGAACAATGAACTTGTTTCAAAAATACGAGTTTCAGTAAATAAAGTGTTAGATACTTTTGAGAATAAATAATTAAAAAATACTTTTCTGACTTTGTAAAATTTTCCCTAACGGATGCAGTTCTGCCCGGCAATCACACAAAGGATTCCCAAAATCAGACTTGAAAAAGCGTAAACCGCCGCCATAAAAAAATTCTTTCCCGAAACAAAATTCGCGCTTTCCAACGCAAATGTGGAAAAAGTCGTAAATCCGCCGCAAACGCCAGTCTTAAGAAAAAGCACAACAAGCGGACTGAACCTAAAAGAAACTTTCTGCGCCGCCAAAGAAACCGCCGCCGTAACAACGCCAATCGCAAAGCAGCCAAACATATTCACAAAAAAAGTCTGGAACGGAAAAACGCTCTTCACCGGAATCAGCGTAAAAAGATAACGCAGAACGCTTCCCACTGCTCCGCCTGCCGCAACCGCCAAAATATTCAAAATCATAAGACAATTTTAACAGTCATTTTATTCAGTGGCAATGCTGTGTTTGCTTTACTTCTCAAAATCCGCCGTGTACTTTTTAATTTTGGCTACGGCGTAGAACATCACTAGAACTTCGGTAACCGGCATCGCGAGCCACAGGCTTTCCGCACCGAACAGAAGCGGCAGGGCAAGAATCAGAATTCCGCTTATCACAAGTCCTCTGGAAACCGAAACGACAAAAGCCGCCTTTGGTTTCATAATCGACTGGAAATAATAGGTCGAAAAAATATTGAACGGCAAAATCAGAAACGAAAGCGCATAAGTCCGGATAATCGCAGGCGCAATCTGCAAAATCCGGTCGGTCGGAGTCATAAAAATGCGGATGTAAAGATTCGGAACGGCAAGGCTCAGAGAAGTCCAGAAAATCCCGAAAAACGCCGTTGTTCCCACGGCAAAACGCAAGGTCTCGCGAATTCGGCTGTATTTTCCGGCTCCAAAATTTGTTGAAATAATCGGCTGGCTTGCCTGACCAACGCTGTACGCACAGCACTGAACGAACGTGCTGACCTGAATAATCGGACCGTAAACCGCAAGTGCGTCCGCGCCAAGAAAACGCATAATCTGGCGGTTGAACAGAACGGTCAGAATTCCCATCGCAATGTCGATAAAAAATGTTGAAAATCCCACCACGCAGATTTCCTTAAGGCGGCGGAAAAGTTCATGCACGTGCACAAAACGAAGCGTGTTCTTTTTTGAAAAAAAGTGGCTTGCCATCACGATGAATGAAATCACCGCGCCGATTGCAGTTGCAAGTCCCGCTCCAAAAATTCCCATGTCGCAGATGAAAACAAAAAAGTAATCACCGAAAATATTGAAGATTCCACCCGAAAGAACACCCAATGTGGCAAGGTTCGGATTTCCGTCGTTGCGCAAAAAAGCGGCAAGCATCTGGTTGAACAAAAACAGCGGAAAAACCACACGAACAGGACGAAGATATTCGTGTGCAAGCGCAAAAAGCGAAGAATCCGCTCCGAAAAAAGTCAGAACAGGTTTTTCAAAAAACAAAATTCCAATCCAGGCAAAAATTGAAATAATCACCGAGCCCGCAACCGATGCTGAAAAATAAATCTGCTCCTCGCCGTTTTTTACGGAAGAATTGCCGCGCTTTGTACTGAAAATAACGCTTCCGCCGATTCCCATCAAAAGCCCAAGACTGTAAATTATGTTCCAGACCGGAGCAACCACCGCCAAAGCAGCCGTTCCTTCCGGCCCCTGATACTGCCCGACCATCGCCATGTCAACAACGCTGTAAATGCTGGAAACAAGCGCACTTCCGAACGCCGCCGAAAGATACTTAAAATAAATCTTTTTAACGCTCGTGTTCAGAAAATCCATAAATTTCCTCCAAATAAAAAAAGCCGGACAAGGAACAGACATCTCAGTCTGCGCCTTATCCGGCTGTCGTTTCTCTTGAACGAACCGCCCTCCGAGCGAACGAAACCGACTTTATCCCAAAACAAAATAAGTGTCAAGGCAAGAGGAATGAAAAATCGGTGTTAGAAAATAGCGTTTCATTGTTCGGTTTTGTCATTCCCGCACTTGATGCTGCGATGTTTGCGTAGCAAACTCGGTAAGGAATCTCTTTTACTCGCCTGTTGTCGGTGTTATGTCGCCGTCAGTGCAGTGAATTGTTGCGTTAAACAGAGCGTCGTTACCTGAACTGCTGATTCCTTCACTATCCTTGAGAGCGTTCCACTCTGCAACTGTGCCGCTGTAGTACACATCGGCAAGGCTTGTGCAGTAGTCAAATGCGTAACTTACTATGGAAGTTACGCTTGTAGGAATTGTTATGGACTCTAACTTTTCGCACATATCAAATGCACAATCTTTAATAGATTTTACTCCGTCAGGAATCTCAATCTTCTCTAAAGCGGAACAACCTGAGAACATATTGGTACTTATAGAAGTAATACCTTTTCCGAGTGTTACATTCTTTAATACGGGACAGTATGAAAAGATTTGGTTATCCACAGAAATGACGCTGTCTGGTATTTCTATGCTCGTAAGGCTAGTGCAGTTCATAAAAGCATACGCACCAATTTCAGCAACTTTGCTGCCGATTTTTACACTTTTAAGTTTTGCACATCCTTCAAAAGCACTTTCCCCAATTTCTGTAACGCTGTCTGGTATGGTGATTTTAGAAAGGTCTGAATAAGAAAAAGCCTCTTCTCCTATTTTGGTAACGCTCTGCGGTAGCATAATTCCAACAAGAGAACCCTGAGATTTGAAAATTCCTTCTGGTATCTCTGTAAGCCCTGTTGTGTCACTCAAGTCAAGGATGATTTTTATATCACCGTCGTTTTTGTCATAGATTGCTTCTGCTATTTCCACAAGATAGTCTGTAGAAATCTCGCCGGTAACGGTAACCGTATGCTCGCCTTCCCCAAGCCGTTTGATTACGGAAGCAGCGTCTGTGTTAAGTGAGCCGTCGGTACAGTAGATTACTGCGTCAAGAAGGTCATCGTTGTTTGTACTGATACTCGCCTTGAGCGCATTCCATTCCGCTATTGTGCCACCGTAGCTCACGGTCTGCAAGGCGTAACAACCATCGAATGCAGAGTCCTCTATGGACGTCACACTTTTTGGAATTGTCACGCTTGCGAGTTTTTCGCAAGCGCCGAAAGCTAACTCTCTTATAGTCTGCACTCCTTCCTCTAGCACAACTTTTTCAAGATTAGGACAGACAGCGAAAGCCGCAATTTCAATTATTTTGACATTGCCCGGAATGGTTATTTCTGTAAGGGAATCGCACCAGCTGAAAGCACGTCCGCCAATTGATTCAAGCCCACTTCCGAACGTTATGCTTGGAAGACTGCTACCAGCAAATGCACCATCGCCGATGGATTCAATGCCTTTTGGCAGCACAATTCCTGCAAGGGCTTTACATCCAGCATTTTTATCCACATCAAAGAACGCACAATCAGGAATCTTTGTAAGTCCGGTCGTGTCGCTCATGTCAAGATTGATTTTTGCGTCAGAATTTTCATATAGTGCGTCACGGATTGCAGTGATTGTATCTTCGGAAATTTCTCCAACAAGTGCGACTGTATGCACTTTGCCGTCAGCTGGAATATTCTTGATTGCTTCGGAAATATTGGCTGCCGTTACCACCCATTTTGCGTAAAGGGTGATGTTGCCGGTTACGGTGATTTTTGCCTTGTCTTCGTAGTTCGTGCCAGTTCCATCGTCTTTTGTATTCCAGCCTGCAAAGATGTAGCTGTCTTTTGTGAACGTGCTTTCCGGCAGTGTGATTTCTGTTCCGGCAACTTCGGTAATGCTTGCGATTGTGCCAGTTCCACCGTTTGCGTCAAAGGTGATTGTGTAGGTCACCAGCCATTTTGCAGTCAGCGTAATGTTGGAAGTGATTTCCGTTTCGGTTGTGAATTGAGTTTCGCCGTTAAACCAGCCGTCGAATTTGTAGCCGGTAACATCTTCCAATGCTTTGAGCTGCTCTTCCGTCAATTTTTCACCTTTTTTCAAGCCTTCAATTTTTGCTGGTGCAGTGCCGTGTTCAGTTTCAAACGTAACTGTGTAGGTTTTCACGGTGAATGCGGCGGTAGCAGTCTCGCTGTCTTTCATTCCGTCCTTTACTGCGGCTGCGACAATCACGGCGTTTTCGGTAATTGTAATCGGTTCGGAATATTTTTGTTTTGATGAAGAGAATTCTTCGGCAGTCGGTGCGTTTGTTCCAACTACAACAGCGTAATAAATTGTCGCACCGTCCGTTCCGCATGAAAGCGTTATTTTTTCGTTGTAATCCACATCGCCGGTTGTGCTGAATGAGACTTTCTCAACTTTTCCGATTTCTGTCCACTGCGCATAAAGCGTCAGGTTTTCGGTCAGTTTGATTTTTGCACCGTCCGTGTAAACAATGTTTCCGCTGGCAGATGTTGCCCAGCCGGAGAACGTATAGCCTACTTTGGTAAAGGTGTTCGCAGTAAGGGCAATTTCCGTGCCCTCTTCTGCGGTCAATGCATTCATCTCACCTTCTCCGCCGTTTGCGTTAAAAGTGATTATAAATGTTTTCTTCGTAGGTTCGGAGTTGCCGCTGTCATCATCGCTTTCAACTTGACAGCCAGTTAGCACCGATAATGCTAAAAGTAATGTAAAAATTAGATGGGGGGGGTAAAGAGCTTGTTACAAAATTTCATCGCTTTCTCCTGTAAAAAAATGCGGATTTGGTTTGTGCCGCACTTTTTGATTTTATTTAGTATGTTTTTTTATTATTATAAAAGGTCAATGAGAAAATATCAATTTCCGATTTGACCTTTTAAGCATATTCGCAATAAAATGAGAATATGCAATTGATTTAGGGTTTATCAAAACCCTAAAAACGGCTGAGTCAAGGTCTTGAGCGTAAGCGTACCTTAACCATACGTATTGCAAAGTTTTTGTTGCATTATATAGGAATTTTTGGAAATTACAATGAGGAAATGTAAAAAGAGTTGGTGGGATTTGCGATGGTTTCGACACGCTCAACCACCACGTTGTTTTGTGTTATTCTTGCACTTGCGTTCCTCTGTCATTGCCCGGCGTGACTGGGCAATCTCTGTATTGTGCATGAGATTATCGGGTCAAACCCGACAATGAAGAAGGATTAATCCGAAGGATGACAGAACAAAGAAGAATTATGACATCAATCTGTTAAACTTTACATATATACAGTAGTAATAAAATGTGCTATAATAATTTTATTGGAAGTGCCTGATTTCTAAGGCGGCGTCTCCCGAACTCAAACCAGCTTGCTGGAATCTTGAAAACCGGGAGGACTTGCGTATGACTTTAGACCTTGTTTTAGCAGTGGCAGCAATCATAAATTGCATCGCTACTGTTGCAAGTGCAGTTATAGCAGCCCTTTCTTACCTAAAAAATAAGAAGAGTTAAAAAGTAAAGCCGCCCATTCGTATTCGACACATTGAGCGGCTTTATCGCAAAATTGTGGAGACGACCGACAGAAATCGGGCATTTCCTTTATTTCAATATACTATAGAAAAATGCTTCCGTCAAATTTGTTTCTAATATAATATTTCCTACTTTCCCAGTTTCGCATATTCCGTAGGGTCAACTTCTTCAAGCCATTCTGTTGAAACGTTCGGATTTTTCTGTATTTAAAAATATATTTAATACAATTAACGTAAGTTATCAACTCTTAAAATTGAACAAATAAACAAATTGGCAAAGTAAAATTTCTTTAGAGATTTACAGACAGCACAACGAAAAAGATGAACGGCTGTAAAAAATCCAAAGTGACTTAATTTGCTCAAAAATAAGAAGTTGACAAATAAAATTTTTCCGTTCATACTGCAAAAAGCAAAGGGGGAGTAGTTACTTCCTTAAGAATCAACAGCCGGCTCTTTGAGTCTGGTTCTTAGGCTTCGGCGCGACCGAGGAAACAAGACCTTTTGCCTGATTATCCTGTTAATTTCAGGGTGACCGGGCAAAAGGTCTTTTTTTTGCGCGGCGGATTTTACAGATGGAGGTTTTAAAATGGAACGGATTTTAGATTATTTTTCGAGCGGAATCGGGGCGATGTCTTGGCAGAATTTTGCGATGATTGCGGTTGGCGCGCTCCTGATATTTCTTGCAGTTTACAAGAAGTATGAGCCTATGCTGCTCCTGCCGATTGGTTTTGGTGCGATTCTGGTGAATCTTCCGCTGGCTGTGGTGCTTGGAACAGCGGAACATCCGGGCGCGCTTCAGATTCTTTTTGACTACGGAATTATGACGGAACTTTTTCCGCTGCTGATTTTTGTGGGCATTGGCGCAATGATTGACTTTAAACCGCTGCTTGAACGTCCGTGGCTTTTAGTTTTTGGAATTGTGGCGCATTTCGGGATTTTCATTGCGGCGGCAGTCGCATACTTTGGATTCGGGTTCAGCATAAACGAAGCATTGAGCATAGGCGTTATCGGTGCAGCGGACGGCCCGACTGCGATTGTCGTTGCAAGCCGATTCGCAAAAAATCTTTTAGGGCAGATTACGGTCGTTGCCTACTCGTACATGAGCCTTGTCCCGATTATCATGCCGCCTGTAATCAAACTTCTTACAACAAAAAAGGAGCGGACAACAAGAATCCAAACGAAAAACAAAAACATTCCGCATTGGGTGATGGTCGTTTTTCCGGTCGCAGTTACGGTTGCAGTAAGCATTCTGATTCCAGACGCGACGGCTTTAATCGGTTTTCTGATGTTCGGAAATTTAATCCGCGAATGCGGCGTTCTTGAAAAACTTTCGGCGGCGGCACAGAACGAACTTTCAAACATTGTAACTTTGCTTTTGGGAATCAGCGTTGGTGCGAGCATGACGGCGCAAAACTTTCTTATGCCACAAACGCTTCTGATTATGCTTTTGGGGCTGATTGCATTCATCGGCGACACTGCCTGCGGAATCCTCTTTGCAAAATTTTTGAACTTGTTCCGCAAAAAAGGCAACAAGCTGAACCCGATGATTGGCGCGTGCGGAATCTCGGCATTTCCAATGGCAAGCCGCGTAGTCCAGAAACTCGCCCTTGAAGAAGACGACCAGAATTTTATCCTTATGCACGCAGTAAGCGCGAACGTTTCCGGGCAAATCGGCTCTCTAGTTATAGGCGGAATAATAATGGGCTTCTTGGGAGGAATGTAGAAAAAGAGTTGCCCGGCGTGTCCTCACCTACTTCACTTCCACTAGCCGGTAGTTTCTTGTGCCGCCGCCGAGTTTTTCAAGTTGCTCAACCATTCCAACGCGGTGGGCGGCGTTTCAATTGATTTGCAAAATCAGTTCACTTCGTTCACAATCCGAATCGCATTTAAACTGCGCGGATAGCCAATATATGGAAGAATCTGGCTCACCGTGGCAATCATATATTCCTTTGAATTTCCAACGTTGATGTTCGCCCTCACGTGGCTTGAAAGCTGAGGCTCGCATCCGCCCTGACTTGCAAGAAAACAGAAAGTAATCAGCTCGCGCTGGCGGTCGGAAAGCCCAGTCCGTGTGTAATACTCGCCAAAACAGTTGTCCGCAAGCCAAAAGTTTATGATTCTGCCGCTTTCCGCCCCGTTCAGCCAAGATTCGCGCGTCCGCTCACCAAAAAACTCAATCTGCTTCTGGTTTCCGGCACGAAGCCTTGAATTTTCGCCATCCGCCTCGTCGTTCACTGTTTTCTGACCTTCAAGCGGAAACTTTATTTTATGCGCCTTAAAAACATGATTCGCCGCATCCAAAAACGGGCGGGTTTTACCGAATCCAAGATAAGCCGTCGCCTGATAAACAACTTCCTTTGCCTCAACCGCCGTCACGCTGCCAGAATCAAGAGCCTTATCCAGCGCAGCCTCAAATTCCTCTTTTCCCTGAACGCCAACCAACGCCGCAAGCACCGCAAGATTCCACTCCTTTTCGCCAATTTTCCCAGCCGCATAAGAGGGAACCTCGCCATCCGAAAAATTGCGGAAAGTCTGCATAAATTCCCCATCCGTCTTAAAAAGCGAATCATCCAACTTTGATTTTGTAATTTTCGCCCCAGTTTCCGCACCGCAAAAAGCCAGCACGCAGACAAAAATCGATAAAGTTGTGATTAAGTGTTTCATATTTCCTCCATTTCGAAAATCTGGCGTTCCCCTCACTCTGCCTGCCTACGGCATTCAGGTTCGGGTCGGCTGTTACGCACTTCGCTCTCGCTCTAAGTCCTCGCCGTGCAAATCGCACGGCTGCGGTCTTTGGCTTCGGTTGTTCAAACAACCTTCGCCAGTGCTCCATAGCCTAACGCAATAGCGTTAGGTCGTGCGCGAAAGCGCACACGTTAAATAAACGAGTTTTGCGCCAGCAAAAACTCGCACTACAATTCCACAGAAAATATAAATCACCCAAAACAATATGTCTAATATTTATTTCTTATTTCAAGATATGCAAAAACTGAATACAAATAAAATTCCGCAGACAAAAAAAATGTTTTCCCAGCCCGCGGAATGATTCTGTTCAAAGAAACAACTCAAATTCACCGCGCGGAACTATTCCATTTCCCAAAAAAACAAAAATTCACCAAACGGAATTTTTCCGAAGCAAGAAAATAAGAAAAGTCAACTTGTGGAATTATTCCGTTCGTTAAAAATATGCTTAAACACCCTTCGGAATCATTCCGTTTAAAGAAATTGCTTTTGATCAGCAAACGGAATAATTCCGATTGGCAAAAATACATTATTTCGGGATTCGGAATTTTTTTCATGAGGAGAAATTTACAATCCCTAGAGAGTATAACAGAATTAGCGTTAGGGATTGTAGTACCTTCGAAGCAGTTCCGAAACGAAGTGGAGGAATGAGCCGCGCAAGACGGCGAAGTGCGAAAAGCCCGACCCGAGCGGTTGTTGAGCTTGTCGTCCGAAGGCGCGAAGCAACAGAGCGAGGGGAACGCCCGCAAAAACTCTATTTCCCCGCCCCTGTAAAATAAAGTGTGTAAATGGCTAACAAAAAATGATACTCTATAGGAGGAGTACAATGTTGGCCAAAACAAAAGAAAAAGA
>CAVBXG010000050.1:0-18710 GCA_963599585.1 bacterium | reverse complement strand
TCTTTTTCTTTTGTTTTGGCCAACATTGTACTCCTCCTATAGAGTATCATTTTTTGTTAGCCATTTACACACTTTATTTTACAGGGGCGCGTTTGTAGCATGTCATAATGTAACTTCTTTGCATGTTGAAAATGATAATAAGTATTATCAATCTTTTGATAATTGTATTTATACAAAAGATGGTCAGACTTTAATATGCGTATTGGGGAATCCTTCAAGTATTTCTTTTCTTCAAAGTATAACAAGCATTGGTAATCATTCGTTTGAATATTGTTTAAGTTTAAAAGATATAGAAATTCCTGCAACTATTACTAATATTGGTAATTGGGCGTTTGATCACTGTATAAGTTTGACAAATATTGAAATTCCTGAAAGTGTCACAAGCATTGGTAGAGGTACATTTGGTTATTGTAAAAAGTTGGTAAATATAGAAATCCCTAAAAGTATTACTAACATTGATGCTCATGCATTTGAAGACTGTATAAGTTTGACAAATATAAAAATTCCTGAAAGTATTACAAGTATTGGTGAACGTGCATTTTCTTATTGTAAAAAATTGGTAAATATAGCAATTCCGACAAGTGTCACGACCATTGAGTATTATGCGTTTGATGCATGCTCAAACCTTACGACAGTAAACTACATGGGTACAATAGAACAGTGGAAGTCTATATCTGTTGATAGTGGCAATTACAACTTGACCTCTGCTAAAATCATCTGTACAGACGGCATAATAAACGAATAGTCAAAATGCAAGGTTCTATGTCGTTATAGACTAGAACCTGTAATTTTATAAAAGTTGCTTTAAGAACTTTCAAAATATCCAAACCGTCAGAACTGGCGGTTTGAAAAGCAAAATCGCAAAGGAAACTGCTTATTCGTACACCAAAGACGGATTATCGCCCACAATCTTCCATTCAAGGTATTGTTCTGTATCAGAGGAATTGGCATTAACCCAAGCGTTCAAAAGTTCGATAAGATTGTTTGAAGTTGTGCCTTCTACAGTTAAAGTGTATTGAGTTTTGAGAGATGAATCAAACGAAGAGCCAAATTTGGAAGAAGCACTGCCACTGAGATAGTAAGCTTTTTTAATATCGCCATTATCATTTTCCCCTACAATTGCACCTACATCACCAGCACCAGTAATTTGTCCAACATTCACACAGTTGTCTATAACCCCCTTTTGATTATTGCCAACAATGCCCCCAACATCACCACCAGAACCTGTGTATTCTATTTTACCCAAATTAATACAATTCAATATAGAGCTACCTTCAAAAGTATTACCGGCAAACCCACCAATGTCGCCACCCCCAGTAACATTCCCATTATTTATACAATTTTTTATTTTGCTATCATATTGTAATTGACCAACAAATCCTCCTCCATGATTACTTGAGTTAATAATTGTTGCATTATTTTTGCAGTTTTCAATAATTCCGTTTAGTAAATAACAAGCAATACCTGCCTTTAAAAAAGTTCCTTCTGAAATAACATTCTTAATTTCTCCTCCATTCACGAAACCAAAAATAGAATTTAGTCCGCCATTTGAAGTTATTGTTTTTCCATTTCCGTCAAAACTTCCGTTAAAGTTTTTTCCAATATCACCAATCATAGAATCAATCGTTACATCATTCATCAATGTAAATGCAACTCCTTCCATATTATTTCCGGCATCGACCCAGTCTGCCAGTTTCCCCATCTCATCACCACTTGAAACAGTAAGTTTTTGATATTTATTAAAATCCGGCAGTACGTCTGAGAAACTGGAAATTGAGGTAGGTTTTGAAAGGTAACCAGCAGTTGTTATATACCAACCAATTGATTCTGTATCTGTTACACAGAATTTTCCGACCTCATCTTTTAGCGTAACTCCGCTGTCAGCCGTTATTAAAGTCCTTTCAACCTTATAGTTTTCCGGCGTGATTCTTACGGTGTATTTCGAATTTTTTGCGGCAGCATTATTTCCCGGAGTAAGCCTGCCTGTGATTTTTACTGAAATTTCTTTGTTATCAATAGACTTTTCTGCAAGCCAAACATCGTTTCCGTCATCTTCTACGTCAATAACAGCCGAACCGCCGAGCTTTATCTGTCCGCCGTTTTTCAAATAAATAGCACCGCCAGGTTTGCTTCCAGTTCCGTTTTCGTCAGTTGCTTTGTTTCCAGACAGCAAGCCTCCTGTCATTATGAATGACGCCATTCCGCCCGAACCGTGGTCTATATGAACGGCTCCGCCTGCGCCGCCATTTTTTGCCATATTTCCGCTTATCACACCGCCGTTCATAGTGAATGTGCTATAGTTTGAATTACCACCCCAAATGAACATTGCTCCGCCGCCGTTTCCAGAATCATTTCCAGTAGAATAATTTTCAAAAACTTTTCCTGCGTTCATCACAAAATCTGCATTATTCTGACCGTAAAACGCGCCGCCGCGGTTGGCACTATTTTTTTCTATAAGAACATCATCAGAACTATTTTCTTTACCAATTTTTACAGTAATTCTCGAAGAACTTCCACTACTAGCATAAATTGCACCGCCATTTTTTACAGCTTTATTCGCATTTATTGTGCAAGTGGATAATTCAACTTCACCGTTATAAATATATATTCCAGCACCATCGGTTCCTGCTTCATTATCATGGGCAGAGCCGCCTGTCATAACAAGTTTTTTTTCAGAATGGATTCCTGCACCGCTTTGCTCCGCATAATTTCCAAATATTTCTGCCTTTTCAGAGACATTCAAATCGCCGCATGCAAAAATTCCAGCCCCCCGACCAGTGCAACCTTGAGCAGAAGTAAAACCGGCTTTGTTATAACAAATCTTTGCTGTGCCAGAAATATTCAGCACGGAATAGTTGGAACTGCTAACATCCGCTCCATCAGCAATAATTCCGCCTCCCATTCTTGAAAAGTTCCAGCCTATAACACCGCCGCTCATATTGAACGTTCCGTTTTGACTTACATAAACTCCGCCGCCGTAAGAACTTGTATAATTTTTGCAGATATAAGCACCTTCGGACATATTCACAGTTCCAGCAAGAACATAAAGCCCCGCGCCAGTTCTTGAATAGCTAGTATCTGTAGACTTGTTTCCAAAATCCGTACTTGTTGCAACTTTTGAAATATCGTTTGCGCTATTGTTCGGGTCAAGTTCTTCGCCGATTACAGCTCCATTTTCAAGATTCAAAGTTCCGTCCTGCATATAAATTCCGCCGCCGTAAACAGCAGAATTTAGGTTTATCGTTGTGGTGGAAATTGTTTTTTCTCCGTTGCCAAAATATATTCCGCCGCCATTCTCACTTGCCGAATTATTCAGGATTTCAGAACCCGAAATTGTCACTTTTCCGGTTGCATCTATTCCTCCGCCGTTGCTTGAACTTTCATTGTAAGTAACGCTTGTGCTTTCAAGCAAAAGTTCTTTGCCGCTAAAACTAATTCCTCCGCCTGCATTGTTCGACTTGTTTTTTGTGACAGTACAGTTTTTTAGGGTAAGATTGCCGTTTGCGTAAATTCCGCCTCCGGTCGCACTTCGTGAACCACCTGTAATCGTCAGATTTTCAAGCGTGATATTGGCATTGCTTGCATTTACAGTAAGAACATTTCCGTTTAAATTGCCGTCTTTTTGATTCGCATCCAAAACAGCCTTTGAATATTTTGAAAATCCTTTTATTGTTAAATCTAGTTTATTTGAAGATTTTATATAAATAAAAGTTTTATCGTTGATGGCAGAATCCTCTGTAAAATCAGCACTTGAATCCGCCGTAATCGTGCCATCCACATAAATCGTATATTTTTTGGAAGTGTCTCCGACCGCAGTAATTTTGTCCACAGCTTTTTGGACTGTAGCAAATGGATTTGTCATTGAACCGTCGCCATCGTTCACATTTGTTATAGTTGGAATTGAATTGCCAAAATGTTCTTGGTTGTAAAAGACAAGTTTTCCATCTGTTTCGCCAGAAGCCGCGTCCGAGCCAAGCACGTAAAGTTCCGCAAAGTCGTATTTTGTAAGCTCCAAGGCGGAAGGCGTGAATGTTCCGTCCGCATCGGTTGTTCCGTGTTTTTTGCCGTCAACAAACCAACAATCGGTTTCCATTCCCGAATAAACAGAAACTTGCTGAACCGCGGAATTTACCGCAACCTCGTTTGAAGAAGAAAAATCTGTTGTGCTTTTGTAGAATTTCATTATTGCAAGGTAAGTTCCCACTTGAACTTTTTCCGCAGAAAGCGTCGCACCGCTTCCAGAAACCTCGATTTTAAATCCGTAGTTGTTTCCACTGGAATCGGAAACACCGTCTTTTGTAACATTGACTTTGGCCGCTAAAATTCCAAGTGCAGAATCAAAAGAAAGCGGAAGATTTACAGAACCAGTTCCAGAACTTTCTTGAGGTTTTAGTTTTATTTTCAAACTAGAAGATAAAGATTTTTGACCGGCAGAAAGCAAAACCGTTGTAGTTCCTTGTGCAAAAGCAGAATTTTTTACAGCGGAAATTTGACTTTCGGTTTGTTTTGGGCAAGCGTAAAGAGTAAATGTGTATGAAGCAGTTTCTTGGGGAACACAAAAAACAAATCGAATTTCGTCGGAATAATTGTTTTTAATAGCAACCGCTGTTTCACAAACTGAATCTTCCCCCAGCCATTTTTCTGAAGAAGCTGATGTATAAGAAATTTCTGCAAAATACAAAGTTTCTGATGACAGCACAAAATTAGGAAAAGCCGCTCTTGAAAAAAGCCCTTCACTTTCAGAAAAATCAGAAGAAACGGTTATTGTGCATTTGTCATTTTGCACAACTGTTTTGTTAGTTTCATTTTCTTCAAAAGAAAGAAAATTGCTGCAACTGCTCAAAACTAAAAGAACTGCAAAAATCAAATAAATCGTCCAATTTTTTACAATATTTTTATTCATATTCTTTTTTTCCATTTTTCACCTCAAAATTGCAAATTTAAAAAAAATAGGGTTTTAAAGCTCAAGAGTTATATTCTGCTCCACATCGTAAGAATATTCGCCAACTTTTGCAGTGGCGATTACAGTATAGGTTCCTTCTGGAATCCAACTTGGAATAAGTCCGACATTCAAAACTGCAACTTTATTTTTATTTTGATAAAGCACAAATTCAACAGAATCTGGCGTAATGGAATTGCCATCAGAATCTGTTGTAGCAAGCAAAATTTTGTTGTCCGTTTCTCCTGGAATGAATGACGCAGGCGAAAGTGTTAGAGTATATTCCGGTTGATTAAAACTTGGAATTACAGAACCGCCTGCAAGAGCAAGCACACCTTTTACTTCATTCTTTGAAGAAGGAACAATGCATAAAACTTTTTTATCAGCGTTTTTATTTTGCACAGCAAATTTTGAACAAATTAAATCAGAAAGAGCTGTTCCTTCTGCAGAATGAATAATTTCAGTTCCAACATTCCATTCTTCAGAATCTGTTTTTCCTGAAAGTTTTAGAGTTTTTGAAGAAGCAAGATTTTTTATGCCTATTTGTAATCCTGCGGAAATTTTTATTGAATTTTCAACTGAAATCGCCCCTTCAAGAGTTAAGTTTCCGCCATTGTAATTTATATTGCCGTTGATTGTACAATTTCTCAAGCTAAGATTTCCGTCGCAATAAATTCCTCCGCCTGTCGCATCCAAAGAACCGCCTGTAACCATAATGTTTTCAAAAACAACAGTTGCTTTTTCCCCGACATTAAAAACACGAAAACCATTTGAATCAGCATTTTCTCCGGCATCAACCACAGCTTTTTTAGACGAAAGACTTTTTATTGTAAGATTCAATGTTGAATTTGGAGAAATATTTACAAAACTGCTGTTATTTGCTGAATAATTTCCATAAATCGTGTCCGCCGTCACCGTTCCGTCAACATAAACCGTATATTCTGTAGCACCGTCGTTTTGAGCATTGATTTTATCCACCGCAGCCTGAACACTCGCCAAAGGCGCAAAATAAGTTCCCGCATTATTGTCGCTCGCAGATTTTACAGGCGAATAAGTCCCGTCCGTTTCTCCCTGAACAAAAAAAGTGTTCATCTTGAAATTTTCAACCGCAGATTTTGAAAGAACAAATTTTCCGCCATTAAAATAAACAGAATTTCCCTGCCAAGAATCCGTTGTAAGATTATTGAATACATTCACAACTTCCTGCGCAGTGTACAAAAGCTCGCCAGCACAGTCATACTCTGAATAAAATTTCAGCGACAAGACATAAACGCCGGAAGAAACATCGCTTTTTTCAATTTTTGCGGCATTTGAAGAAAAATTCAGGCTTTCTGAATAAACTGAACTGCTCTCTCCATTTTTTTTAAGCTCGGCAGAAACGCTTTTTATTCCAGAATCGCTTTCAGCTTCAATCGAAAGAGAAATATTTCCTTTTCCGCCTTTTTGAGGAGACATTTTCACAGAAATTCCGCTTTTCACAGAATTCTCATCCTCAACAGAGACCGTCGTGCTTCCTTTTAATATTGAAGCCGTTTTTTCCGCGTCAGAAAAACCTTCCGCCGTAATGTTCCACGAGCCTTTTGCAAGCTTTATGGAAAAAGCTGCGCCGTCAACTTCCGCAGTGTAAGTTTTTTCAGAGTTTTCCGCGTTTTTCGCGCTCACAGAATAAAAAACTGTGTCAGGAACTTTTGCAAAAACACTTCTAGCCTGACTCGTTTTTTCCATAATTTTAGGAGAAGAGCCATCAACAAAAAGATTTCCTTTTATCTCATAAATTTCTTCAGAATTTTTCTCACCGCCATCTGAACAAGAATCATCAGAAGAAATCAAATTTGTGCAGGCAAAAAAACATATTGAACAAAAAATGCACATCAAACTCAAAAAAATAATTCTTATTCTATTAAAAAACGCATTTTTCATAATTTTCTCCACACGATTTATTTTGTGATTTCGACATCAAGCACAGAACTGTAGACCGAGCCAGCAAATTCAACGCTCACAAAAAGCTGATAAGAATCCGCCGGCCAGCTTGAATCCGTTTCTATGACATTTTCTGAGCTTGAAACGCCAGTGTCTGTTGCGTGATTCAAAAGTTTCAAGCTCCAGTTTGTAAAATCCGAATCCGAAGTTTCCACCGTCTGCCCGTCAGAATCCGCCACGGTTACAGAAACGCTGATTTTTTCGCCAGCCTGAACAGAATCCGCCGCCGCAAAAGTGAGTGCATATTCTTCAACAACAATGTTTCCGCCGGAAGAATCCAAAACGCCTTTTTTGCCGGAAGAATCCGCAGTCAAAATCCATTTTTCAGAGTCCAAATCAAAAAGTTTACAGGTTTCAGACATTGATTTTTCATCGCCGTCCGCAGAAACAAGAATCTCAGAGCCTTTGATTCTTGTGTCAACGCCTGAAATTTCCGCGACTTTTTGCGCCGTAAGATTTTTCACATAAATCAAAAGCGAATCATCGCCCATTTTTATTGAACCAGAAACCGCCGAGCTGCCTTCCAAAATCAGTTTTCCGCCGTTATAGTTTATTTTTCCGCCAACAGTGCAGTTTTTCAGCAAAAGCGTTCCGCCAGAAACCGTTATATCTCCAGAAATCGTTCCGCCGTAAACAGAAAGCTCGCCTTTTTCAATGTTTACAGAGCCAGCAATAGAAACATTTTCCGCGGCAAGTTTTCCGCCTTTTATAGTCAAATCTGAACCAACACTTCCATCAAAAAAATCAAGTTCTCCGTTTTCTACAGAAACCGCGCCAGCAACATTCAGCTTGTTCGCCTTTAATTTTCCGCCGCTTGCCGACATTTTCAGAGAAGAGACAGAATTTCCGTTTCCGTTGATTACAACATTTGCGTTTGCTACGGAAAGCTCAACATCTTCCTTAATGCTTCCAACAAGCTGTACCGTTCCCAAAACCGTTATGTCAGAAAATCCTTCGTCCGAGAAAGCCTTTGCAATTGTCGCAAACGGAGAATCCTCGCTTCCTGTGTTTGTCGCGTCATTTCCGTTCGGCGAAACAAAAAGCATCGATTTTAAGACCTGGATTCCAAATTCTTTCGGGATTGAATCTGCGTACAAATCTTTGTGGGAATAAACACGCAAAAAAACTTTTCCAGCAGGAATTTTCAATTGAATTTTTCCGCCTGCATTTTTTCCGCTGAAAAGAACTTTTCCGCTATCGTCCGAACCTTGATAAAGCTCGTAAACCACAATCGAATCCGAAGTGTCCGAGCCGTCGCCTGCGCTTTTTGCCGGAGAAAGAGTTATTGTCGAGTAGGAACTGTTTTCGTCCTGAGTAACAACATCACCGCTTTGCAGCTCATTTCCTGAAGAATCAAAAACTTGAACGCTGTCAAGACGGATTGACTTTACGCTTGTCTGAACTGTAGAAGAAAATCCAGCCTCATCAAAAAGTTCTATTGTATACGTTGTATCTTCGTCCGTAAGAATATCATCTGTAACAAAATAAGCCGCCTGCCCATATTCAACGAACGAAACTGAAGAGGCGGAAGAATATGAAGCAGAATCGTTTCCAACCTTAAATGAAGTGTTCCCAAATTCAAAAGTTCCGTCCCCGTTCAAAATAATAGAAGATTTTTCTCCGTTCACAGAAACCGATTTTATATCGCTGTGGATTCCACCAAGTAAGCCTTTTGACGGCATATTGAAAAACACAACATACTTTGAATTCACAGAATCCTTATAGACAACCGAACCAAAAACAAACGGCGGCGCAGAATTGCAGACGGCCTTTAAGCTCGTGTAAGAGCCAAAATCCGCCTTTGATACAGGATGAAAAAGCCGGATTTCAGGCGAAATATTGAATCCAGTTTCAGAAAGCACCAGAAATTCAGCCGGATATTTTAAAATCATCACAGAAGCGTCCGATTCATCCTGCAAAATTGAGACAACGCTCGTGTCTATCTGGGTTCCAAATTTTTCTTCCGCAGAATCCTTGTCAAAATCCGGAAAAGAAAGTTTTATGCAGTCAGATGGAAAAATATATTCTTGAGGATTTCTTAAAAAAAGCCGGACCTCAAAATCCTGGGCAGAAGAGACAAAAATGTTTCCAGAGCCGTTTTCGTAAGTGCCGGAAACAACTTCGTATTCAGTAACCGCGGAAGTTTCTGTGTACTTTTGAAAATAATCTTTTACAGGCTCGTTCCATGAATCTTCAAAAAAAGAGCACGACCCCAAAACCCAAGGCAGAAGAACAAGCGCGAATCTAAAATTTTTTATAAAACTGAATTTTCCCACATCATCCTCCTGCCTAAAACTGCCATCCAATACTAACCGACGGCAAAATCATTCCAAAATCCATATCGTTCAAAAAAGCCATAAGATAATCTGCGGCAATTTCTGTGTAAAGCCGGTTTGTTATGTAAAATTGAATTGCGCCACCGGCAACCGCGTTCAGATTTATGCTGTTCAGCGGGTCTGAAACAATATTGTGCTCAAAATGAAACTTAAAATCATTGAAAAACGAAATTCCTGCCCCGCCGTGAAGCTCAAACGTAAGAATATGCCGGCGTTTCTCTGAATTTTTAGATTTTACGCGTACCGGAAGCTGGTACAGAAAAAGCGCGTCCGCAGTTATCAAATTTCCGTCAATCTGATAGTTGTTGTAGTCCGCAAAAATCCTTGAGTAGCTTCCAAAAATCCCGAAACCAAAATAGCCAAATCGATGCTTAAAAGGCACAAAAGAAGCCCTTGCGGTTGCGCTCAGCGGAAGCAGGTTTGTATCAAGATATTGTTCAAAAGAGCCGTCGTAAAGCACAACCGGAAAAACGTAGCCTGCACTCAAATCAAAATCAACTCGTTTCTTGAATTTAACTTCAATCTCGCTGCGGCGGTCAATGCTGCTTTTTAACCCACTTGCGTCTGTGGCGACAAAATTGTATTTTCCAACGTCAAGCTTTTTAAGGTCAAAATAAACTTTAAGGCGGCGGTTCTTTTCGTTTTCAAGAATTTCAGGAATTATTGGCTCGGTATTTTTTTTCTTTGAATTTAAAAGCGCATATTCCGTAAAAGAAATATCAGAATCACTTTGCGGAAGCGCAAAAAGATTTTTCCCGGAAATATTGAAAATTCCATCGTTTATTTCTTCCAGAAACAAAGTTCCCGTTCTGTTTGCCGCAGATTTTATGTCCGAAATTTCAGGCTGGTACGCCCTGTAGATTTTGAACTCAAACCAGCTCGACTCAACTTCCGGCACATCAATAAGATTGTAGGAAATGACTTTGTAGCGGTAAATGCCCGGAGCCAGAAGCGGAATCACCTGAACTTTGCAGGAATTGTCCTCCGTCATAATCCGTTTTATTTCCTCAAAAGCGCCTGTTTTTTCAGAAAAAGATTCAATCACAACCTCGTAATGCAAAACATATTCAGGATTTTCCTCTTCCCATTCAAGATACTGCCACTGCTCCTGCGCAGAAAGTTCTGTTTCTTCTTCAAGTGCGGAATCTTCATCTTCCGCAAGTTCTGTTTGAGCAAAAACTGAAAATCCATGAAAAAGCGCAAAAATCACGGTAAAAAATGAGAAATTTATTTTTAAGGCTGAAAAAAGTTTATTTTCCATAAGGATTTGCCGCTCCTTTTGCCTTTGATTTTTTTGGAGTTGGAATGTCCGTCTCAAAAACTGATTCAGAAACTATTCCCTCCTGAAAAATCTTGTCAACTTTTCCGTCCTTGTCCGTGTCAATTCTTCTTACGCCAACAACCGACCAAGTGAACTGCCCTTTTGAAAAAAGAATTTTATCTTCCGGTGAAATCGCAGTAAAATCAATTTTGTATGAAGTTCCACTTTTCACATTTTTCTCAAGCAGAACGCGGTCTTTTTTGTCTTTTATTGTAACAAAATAATCGGTCGCCTTTGGAACTTTTCCCCAGGAAAGCGTGATATTCTTCGGGTTTTCCCTTACAGAAAGATATTCGCGGTTAAAAACTGGCGGTCTTGCCACAAGATTCTGGGCTTTTTCAAGCGGTTCAATCGGCAAAATCGTAAATGTGCGGCGGTTTTTCTTGTCCGTGTTGGAAATATCAATTCCGTCCAAAGTTTCGGCATAAACGATAATTTCGTAATTTCCAGCCCTAAGTCCGTCCTCTGTGTCCAAAAGAACTTCGCTCGGAGCAATAGGATTCTTTTTTCCGTTGAATTCTTCATCGGAAGGAATTTTTATTATCGTTTTTGGCGGATTTGCGTCAGTTTTTGTAAGCACGAACTGGGCTTTTTTGACTTTATCAACAGAATTCCATTTTGCCGTAACAGGATTCAAAATCGCATCCGCGCCGTTGATTTTTGCGTTTTGGCTTGGAACTGTAACTTCTACAGGACGCAGCTTCACAAGATAAAAAGATTTTTCCGCAAGCTTACCGGTTCTTCGGCTTGAAATTCCCGGAACCGCATTTGATTGTGCCTGAACTTGCCAGCGGTAATTCGTTTTGTCAACAAATTCCTTTGGGTTGAACATATCAACATCAAGCTGCGTGCCATAAACATTTTCCTCATAAACAGGATTTTTTGAATCCGCGCGGTAAAGTGCAAATTTATAAAAATCAGCGTCTTCAACTTCATCCCATTTAAACTGAAAAGGAACAGTTTCGCGCGCAACAGCCCTGCTTCCCGGATTTTTCAGCTCAGGAGCTTCAAGACTGTCAAGAACAACAAAACTTTTTGCAGAAGAGACCAAATTCATCTCGTCAGTTGTGCTTTTTGAGTTTATGCGCCAAAAATATGTCCCCGGCTTTAAATTCAACCCTCGCACGCTAAGATTTTTTGTCTGCTCACAATAGATTATTCTTGAAAAATCCTTGTCAGAGGAAAGTTCAAAAGTTGTAATAAAATTTTCAGGAAGATTTCGCTTCCAAGTGAATTTTGTGTCAGGAACAAAAGATTGTGCAGCCCTGTAGCCGTCAACAGGCTCAATCGTGTGCTGTTCAGGGCTTCCTTTCATCGCATAAAAAACGCGCACCTGCGAATTTTTAGAAACGTTTCCCTCGTTGTCAACGTAATTTACAGCCCAGAACCATTTTCCGTCCGCAAGATTCAGCTTTTTAGGGTCAAAAGTAAAATAATTTTCAGAAGTCTGCTGCCTTATTTTTGGCGAGGAAAGATTAGGATTGTCCGCAACCAAAAGTGTATATTTTTGCGCGTCATCCTCGTATTTCCACGAAAACGAAATTCCCTTTGCTGAAACTTCTGTGTTCACAATTCCGTTGTTCAGCGGCACAAGAGTTTCAGGCATCGGAAGATCTCCCTTTTTTCTTACTGAAAAACTTTTTATTTCAGACGGAGCGGAAAGACCGATTTTATTTATTGTATAGTAAGGAGTTACTCGCCACCAATAAATTCCTTCTTCCAAAGTAGAAATTATTGCCGAAGTAAGATTCTGCCTTTGGTCAAGCACAAGATTCTTCATTTTTTCGTCGGAGGCAATTTCAAGCCGGTAAGAAGTCGCATAAGGCGATTCCGTCCAAATCAGGCGGACGGCAGGCAATTTTGTTCTATAATTAAACTCGTACTGCGAAACCGGAACTAAAAGCTCAGGCAAAGGCGACTGAATCAGCTGGATTTTTCCGGTCTGAGAATCTTTTTCCTCGTCATTTTGGAGCGCGGAAAGTTTCCAGTAATAAGTTCCGGGCTTTAAGTCAAAAGTCGCGCCTGACTGTTTTTCAGAAAAGAATCTGTAGGCTATGTCCTTAAAATTCTTGTCAGAAGAAAGCAAAAGCAGCGTGGAGATTTTCCCAGAATCAGAATTTTCAATTTCCCAGTTAAAGTCAACTTTTTTTGAGTCGTCAGAATGATAAAGGATTTTTGCGTTTTGGGATGGCTCAATCATTTTTACGGCAGGATTTTTAAAATCTCCGCTTTCCGCAAAAACAAGGGAATCGCCCTGAGCGACCGCAAATGATTTTTCTTCGCCGTTTTCATTTTGCACGCTCGCATTTCCGCTCATAACCTGCAGCGAAAGATTTTTTTGCTCGGAAGATTTATCCGACGAACTTTTTGCGCTTAAAGAAGAGCCTTTTTCAAGCCGCACAGAAATTCCATTTGAAGAAAGCGTCATTCCATCCTGCGCCCCGGAAGAATCCAGAACAGCAGAACCGTCGGAAAGTTCCGCGCGCAAAGCCTTGTCTTCCGAAAGAAAAACCTGCGCCATCGTGTTTTCAGACAAATCCATTATGTTTCCGTCCGAAAACCAGATTGTAGCTTCCGCCAAATTTGAGGTATGGATTGTGTCGCCGTTGTAGACCGGAGAATTCTGCCTCAGCCTGTCCCAAACAACTCTGTCTAAGAATTTTCGCTGGGCTGTCTTGTATTTAAAAGTTATCGTCGCAATCGGCTCTTCATTCATTTTTGTAAGTGCGCGGAAAAAATTCTTATAGAACAAAAATGAATTTGCCGCAGCTCCAAAAACACATACAAGAATCGAGGCGCAAAACGGAACAAAAAGGCTATTTTTTAATCTGGATTTTGTTTTCTTCTTCATTCAGATTCACCTTTTCAAAATCAGGAACAGGAATTCCCAAAAGTTCGCGCACTTGAGCCATCGTTTTTGGACCATCTGGACCGACTGCCTTCAAGCAGTCCTCGTCTGGAACAAATTCTGAGTCTCCCTGCTGGAAAAACTTTTGAATATCAAAGCCCGGCATATTCACAACGCCATAAAAATGCTGCGCGCCTTTTCCTTTTACCTCAAACTCAACAGGAATCATCTCAACCACAATTTCGTTCTCAAGATTTTCTTCCTTGATTGAAAAATTGTTGCTCTTGTTTTTTATAAAATCATCTTTTAAAAGATTGTAAGTGTCCTCAGTTATAAGAATGTCAGTTCCGCAAGGCTTGTTCGAGCTTTCTGTTCTTGAAGCGAAATTCACCGCGTCGCCAATCGCCGTGTATTCCATTTTGTCTTCCGACCCCATGATTCCGCATGTTGCCCTCCCGGAATTCAGGCCGCAGCCAATTCTGATATGAGGCTTGTATTTTGCCTTTGCCTCGTTTTCATGGGCTTTTGTAAACGCCTCCGCATCCTTGTTGTATTTCATAAGCGCATAGCGCATCGCGATTGATCCTCGAATTGCGTTTAGCGCGTCCTGTTTTTTGTGAAGTTCGTGCTTTGCAAAAAGCTCAGACTTTTCAGGATTTGAATCCGGGAGCTTTTCAAAATCAAGGTTGTCCTCGCGAAGAATTCCCCAGACCGCCATAATTGCATCGCCTTCAAATTTGTCCACGTTTCCGTGGCTAAGCGTAATGCAGTTCACCATGCGGCTCATATAATCGTTCAAAAAGCCGATGATTTCGCGCGGAGAATCATTTTCAAACCGGTTCTTGAATCCGTCGCTGATTGCCGTAAAGCCGCGGATGTCGCTAAAGAAAATTGTTATGTCTTTAAGGTGCGGGTCAAAGTCCAGCTCTTTACGCGCAATGCTTTTTGCAACGCCCTTGTTCGTAAATTTCGCAAAAACGTCAAGAAATTCACGCTCGTCTTTTGTGCTTTGGTTCAAAACCCCGATTTCATCCCTGCGCTTTGTGCTAAGCTCGTCAAAAACCGGCGTGTCAAAGTTTCCGTTCTTGATTTCTTCCGCCGCCTCGGTAAGTTTTCTCAAATGGCGGGAAATTCCATTCCGAGTAAAAACAAGAATAATAATTACAGAAAGGAAAAACACAATTCCTGTAAGATAAATATTGTTCGTCCTTGTTGTGCGAACGCCTTCCAGAACTGAATCAACAGGAACTGTCGTAAAGACGACAATATCGCCGAACGAAAGTTTCTGGTACGCGCCCAAATAGTCAGTTTTCCTGTTATTTCCATCAACCACAGAAAACGGAATCTGACGGCTGTCCGAATTGCTTTCGTTGTTCTGCCTCATCGCCACAACCAGCGGAAAATTCTTGTAGCTTTCGCCGAGCAGGACTTTTTCAGTGTCCGGGTGGCACAGGATTTCCGCAGAATCGTTCAGAATAAATGTTGTGTTCACAGAATCAGTTCCCAGAATATCCGACATATTTTCAATCGAAAAAGTGATTACGCAAGTCTGGTCAAGACCGTTTTCCTTCCACGGAAAAAGCAGAGCCATAACATGAATGTTGAAAAAAGGAGAAGCGTTCAAGGCAATCGTTTCGCCCATACAGGAGCGGTTTATCTGCTGAGAAATGGCTTTTATGAAATTTTCAAGGGATGACACATCAATCTCATTCGAGATAAAAAAACGGTTGTTTATTATAGAAGATTCTTTTGCAGAACGACGTGAAGAACCCGAAGACTTAGAATCCTCGCCGGACAAAATATTTATCGCGGCAATATCCTGATTTCTTTCAAAGAAAAACGCCTCCGCCTGACGCGCCAAAGAAGCCGAACGCCCGCCGCCAACAACATTCAGCAAATCCAAAAGCTGAAAAACATTCGAGCGGATTGTGGAAAGCTTGTCCTCCACAGTTCCTGCCGAACGCGAATTGATTGTAAGATTGTTGTTTTCAGCAGTAATCTGAACGTCCTGCCCGATAAAATGGCTGTTAAGAAAAGTAACGCAACCGAGCGAGACCAGAACGATTGTCCCGATAATTATTGCGAGCTTTACGCCAAGCGGAAATTTCACCTGCGCTTGTAAATCAGTCTTTTTACTTTCCATAAAATTGTTTTCCGATAATTTATAAAATGCCAGGATTTCTGAAACGCCGGAAATTAAAAAATCTTGCTAAAAAACAGAACTCCTATGTATAATTTTAGAATAATTTGCAAATTATGTAAATAACACAAAGCAGGAACTTAGAATGCGAAACCTATTTACAATCGACTTGAAAAACTACAACATAAATGGAACTAAGTTCGAGAGACCTTCGGCAAAGGCAATCATAATCAAAGAAAGAAAACTCGCGATGATTCACCGCATTCAAAAAGGCGAAGTTGAAGACATTTTTATTCAGGACAATTTCTATTATTTTTGCGACGTTGCGGACGAGGTTCAAAAACAGAATCTTGACGACTACGAGGCGGACGAAAAATTCACGCTGGAATTTGTTGATGCAAAAAAGATTATCGAGACAAACGATGCCTGCTCAAATCCTAAAGCTGACAAAATCATTTTGCAGAGGGAAAGCTGGATAACCAAAATGCTTGCGGAAGAAGGATTTTTAAGATGAACAAAGCATGGGCAGAACTCAACAAAAAAATGCAGATTCAGCTGAAAAAAGAAGCGACTTTTTCAGACGGAATTGCGACGCTTTTTGAATTGCGGAAAGAACTCATGCAGGTTGTGGATGGATTTTTCCGTGATTTGAGCCGCGAAGAGTTCTGCGCGATTCCTTTTTTGAACGCGGAAGGCTACCATTCAAAAACAGTCGCATATTCGCTCTGGCACATTTTCAGGATTGAGGACATCGTAGCTAACACGCTGATTGCAGGCAGTGAACAGGTTTTCTTCCGCGGAAATTACAAGGAACGCACGAAAAGCCCGATTATCACAACTGGAAACGAGCTTGTAAGAGAGCAGATTGCCGATTTTTCGCGCCAGCTGAACCTTGCCGAGCTTCAAAACTACATTCACGAAGTTAAAACCCAAACTGAAAAAATTATTTGCGCCCTTTCCTACTCCAACCTGAAGAAAAAAGTTTCCGCCGAACGCAGAAAAGAACTTGAATCTCTGAATGTCGTGAGCCCGGACGAAAGTGCCGCTTGGCTGATTGACTACTGGTGCGGCAAGGATTTCCGCGGACTTGTTCAAATGCCGTTTTCGCGCCACTGGATAATGCACATCGAGGCGGCTCTGCGGATTGTTGGGAAATTGGGGAAGTGAGTTTGTAGGGCTTGATTTTTTCATCACGACAAGCCATCCCAACAGGATTAATCACAGAACTGTTTGACGTAAGTGTTTTTCTGTAGTATATTGAAATAAAGGAAATGCCCGATTTCTGTCGGTCGTCTCCACGTATAATTGCTATAAAGCCGCTACAAGTGATTCGGACTTGGCGGCTTTACTTTTTAACTCTTCTTATTTTTAAGGTAAGAAAGGGTTGCGATAACTGCACTTGCAACAGCAGCGAGACAATTTATAATTGTTGCCGCCGCCAAAACAAGCTCTAAAGTCATACGCAAGTCCTCCCGTTTTTCAAATTCCAACAAGCTGGTTTGAGTTCGGGAAACGCCTGCTTAAAATAGAAAAACCGTTAAAAAAAATTGTACGGCAGTACAATTTTTTAGGTTTTACATGAAAATAGCTCCGAGTGAGACTTGCGAACGAGGCCAGAAATCAGGCACTTCCAATAAGAATATTATAGCACATTTTTTACTACTGTATATATGTAAAGTTTTAAAAATTAATGTTAGTTTTAGTAATTGACAGGCTTGATACTACAATCTCATACAATGATAAAATAAATTGACAACTGACAGTCTGTGTAGTATTTTCAACCAAGAGGCAAAATGCACTTTTTTAAACTAATTCTTCTTATCGCGGTAATTTCTTTTCTCTCATATTTTTTGACCACAACGATTGTTGACGTCGTTCTGATGGGGCGGCTCAATTTTTGTTTCAGCGCAAAAGCAAAGGCAAAGGAATTTCTTATCACAAAAGCGAACAGGATTGACTTTCAGGACGGATTCAAATGCTCGGGATTTTCTTCCGCGTTTGTGATGCGGCACTGGAACATCAGCGCGGACGGAAATTCAGTCTACGAAAAAATGCCGAACAAAATGCGCGACGGCTACGTTTATCCAAAAGGAATCTCAAACTTTCTTTCTGAAAACGGATTCAAGGTAAAATATTGCCGCGGAAACCTGAACGCGCTAAAAAATGCAGTCGCCGCCGGAAATCCTGTAATCGTGATGATAAAAATCCGCCCGGACAAAAACTGGCTTCACTACGTTCCGGTTATTGGCTACGATGAGCAGAACATCTTTGTCGCCGAATCGCTCGCCGAACTTTCAAACTGCAACGAGCTGCATTATAATAGAAGAATCCCGGCAAAAGAATTCAAGAGGCTCTGGAACACCGCAATGCCAAAAATGCCGCTGTATGGGAACACGTTTTTTACGGTGGAAAGATGAGTGGTTGTGTAATATAATTAGGCATAGGAAATATTTATGAAGACAAAAATTGACTGCGACAAAGCCTTAATAAAGATAATTTTTGAGGACTGAAACTATCATATAGTTTATATTACAAAGCAAAAAGGAGAAAGAATCTTATGCCGCTTTTACAAACTTTTTTATTTGCTTATTACGAACCTCTCTCAAGATATACATATATTCCAGAAATTGCCTCTGCATTAAAAGACATTAATGAGGGAATAAATTTATCAAAGAATTTCCCAATCACAGAAATTGATTTTTTCCAAAGACGAAACGAAATCATAAGTTTTATCATAAATCATAGGAAAAACAATGTGATTAACTCAATAAAAGAAAAAACTTTTCCACTATCATTAATTCCTGCACTAGGCGGAACACATCTCAATGAACTGCAGCCAGCAGATTTACATTACAACCTTGATTTTGAAATTTGCAGGCTAATTATAGACGCAATGCACAAAATTATAAAGAAAAAGTCTCCTAATACAAAAGATTGTGAAATTGTTTCAGATTTGTTTGACGATTTTTCTAGAGCCTTAATAAAATATCACTTTACCTAATATTTTTTTTGTCTGCCAATAAAATTATAGCTCCTTTTTTTATTTTTGTGAGAATCTTTTAAATAAAAAGGATTCCGTCCTATTTGATATAGAACGAAAACCTTTTTATTTATTATCTAAAATATCCACTAATGAGGATATATTT
>CAVBXG010000049.1:0-18825 GCA_963599585.1 bacterium | reverse complement strand
AGAAAGCGGCAACCGAGCTATTCTGAGCGATAGCAAGCAATTTTTGAAGAAAATGAAAAAAATTTTGTGATTTATTTCAGAATCTGCAAAAAATCGACTATGAATTTAATGACAACAAAAAATAGAAGGTTTTTATGCAGATTTATTCATTTTCGCCATTTGGATACGAAGGTTCTCTTGTAACAGTAGAAGTTGATTTGCGGCGCGGAATTCCAGCCATTGATTTAGTTGGTCTTGCCGATGGAGCCGTAAAAGAAGCTCGCGAGCGTATGCAAGCCGCAATAAGAAATTCAGGATTCGATTTTCCGCCAGAAAGAATTCTTATCAGCCTTTCACCGGCAGATTTGAAAAAAGAGGGCGCGGGATTTGACTTGCCGATTGCGCTTGCGGTTCTTTCAGCAAAACAGGAAGATTCTGAATCCCAAACAACAGAAACAAACACGCCAATTCTGATTATGGGAGAACTTGAGCTAAGCGGAAAAGTCCGTCCCGTCCGCGGAGTCCATGCGGCAGCGTCAACAGCGGCAAGCGGCGGAATTCTGCACTGCATAGTTCCTTCCGCAAACGCAAACGAAGCGCGCGAAGTTCCCGGAATGAAAGTTTTTGGCGCAGATTCGCTAGAAGAAGCGTTCGCCGCACTCGCAAATCCTGAAGTTTTTACAGAACGAAAATCAAATTCACTCCGAAAAGAAGATGAAATTCCCGAAAACTGCGAAATTGTTGACGGCGTAATTTTTCAAAAAGTTACACCAGAAATGGAATTCGCAAACATAACCGGGCAGCGAAAATTAATCCGCGCACTACAAATTGCAGCCGCCGGAGGACACAACCTGATTGCAGTAGGCGCACCCGGCTGCGGAAAAACGCTCTGCCTTCAAAAATTTCCTGCGCTTTTGCCAGCCCTAACCGTTGAAGAGGCGCAACCAGTAACAAGAATTTTATCGCTCGCGGGACTTCTTTCAGCAAAACAATCGCTTGTTCAGATTCCGCCATTCAGAATTCCTCACCAAACAGCAACAATTGAAGGAATTTGCGGCGGTGGACCATTATGCCGACCGGGAGAAATTTCTTTAGCGCACAACGGAGTTTTATTTTTGGATGAAGCGGCAGAATTCCGCACAAGCGTTCTTCAGATGCTGCGCGTTCCATTGGAATCTGGAAAAATAACAATTTCCCGCGCAGGTCGTTCAACAGTTTTTCCAGCAGCATTTCAATTATTGATGGCAACAAATCCTTGCCCTTGCGGAAATTTCGGTTCAGATACAAAACTTTGCCTCTGCAGCACGCGTTCAATCGAAATGTACTGGAAAAAAATTTCAGCGCCTCTTTTAGACCGAGTTGACATCCGGGTTTCCGTAACAAACGAAATTGAATCAAAATCCAAAGCACAAGATGATTCTCAACAATTTTCAACAGAATTCCTTCGCCATGAAATCGCAAGAGCCGTTCTAACGCAACGAAAACGTCAAGGCAAAAAAAACGCGCATTTAACGCCACCAGAAATAATCGAATTCTGCAAAATCGAGCCAGAATCACAAGAAATTTTGAACAAATCCGCGGAAAAATTCAGTTTTTCACCAAGGGCAAACGCAAGCTGTCTGAAACTCGCAAGAACAATCGCGGATATGAGCGGCTCTGAAAAAATAGAAATTTCTCACCTGAACGAAGCGATTTCCCTAAGAAAACCGTTCAACAATTTTCTGGAAACCGAATAATTTTTCTGAATTAATCTAAGCACAGAAAAACCGCAACTGCATCGTGTTAAAATAAAAAAGGTCTTGCACAAAACAAGACCTTATACCGGAGAAGAGACTTGAACTCTTACGCCATCGCTGACAAAAGATTTTGAGTCTTTCGTGTCTACCATTCCACCACTCCGGCAAGTGAATTTATATTATCAGATTTATAACTCTTTTTCAAGTGCTAACGCTTTGATATAATTTTTTTTAGGAAAATTTATGGATAATATTACAAAATGTGCTGAAGAAATTCTAAAAAATATATTTGGATACGATTCATTCAGACCTTTACAGCTTGAAATAATAAAAAATCTGCTCGCCGGAAAAGACACTCTTGCAATCATGCCGACCGGCGGAGGAAAATCTTTGTGCTACCAGATTCCTGCGCTGATTTTCAAAGGAATTACAATCGTTGTTTCTCCGCTGATTTCACTTATGCAGGATCAGGTTTCAGCCTTAAAGGAGAACGGAGTTCCCGCTGAATATCTGAACAGCTCTCTTGAATTTTCAGAATATCTTGAAACCGTAAAAAAACTGAAAAATGGAGAAATAAAACTTGTCTACGTTTCGCCGGAAGGACTTGCCTCCGACAAAATGATGAATGTTTTCCATGAATGTTCAGTGCCAATCAACTGCATAACCATTGATGAAGCCCATTGCGTCAGCGAATGGGGACACGATTTCCGCCCGGATTATCTTTCAATCTCAAATGTAAGAAGGCATTTTCCGAATGCAGTTTGCCTCGCCCTAACTGCGACTGCAACGGCTTCTGTTCAGCAGGATATTATAAAAAATCTTCAACTTTACAATCCGACGGTTTTTACCGCAAGTTTTAACCGGAAAAATATTTTCCTTGAAGTAAAACCTAAAAAAAATGCGCTAGCCCAAGTCATCGAATGTATCGAGAAGCACAAAGATGAAAGCGGAATAATTTATTGCTTTTCAAGGAAATCCGTTGATGAACTTACGCAAAAACTCCAAAAAGAAGGTTATTCCGTCCTAAATTATCACGCAGGACTTTCCGACAAGCAACGCGCAGAAAACCAGAATCTTTTCATAAAAGACAAAGTCCGAATAATAGTCGCGACAGTTGCGTTTGGAATGGGAATCAACAAGCCGAATGTCCGCTTTGTAATTCATTATGACATGGCAAAATCCTTGGAAGAATATTACCAGGAAATAGGACGCGCCGGTCGAGACGGACTGGAATCTCACGCATTGCTTTTGTACAGCCCGGCAGACATCCATAAAATCAGATTTTTCTTTAATGAAGCCGCAGACCCGGAAAAATCCGAAAAACTTTTGCAAGGGATGATAAATTACACAAAAAGCAGAACCTGCAGAAGGCGCGCGTTGCTTTCGTATTTTGGAGAAGAATTCTCAGACGCAAGCACATCCCCGGACGAATGTTGCGACATCTGCGCAGCCGGACCAATTGAACTTACAGATGTAACAATTCCTGCACAAAAACTTATGAGCTGTATTTTCCGGGTAAAACAACGTTTCGGAACCTCTTACGTTATAGATGTTTTGCTTGGCTCAAAGCAAAAACGGATACTTGAAAACCACCACAACGAGCTTTCAACATGGGGAATCGGGAAAGAACTTGAAAAATCCGACTGGTTCGAGCTTACAGAATTGCTCATTGAAACTGGCTACATCCTGAAAGTCGGGGAATACAATGTTCTTGCGGTTTCAAAAATGGGCGCGCTGGCTTTAACAAACAGAACGCAGATAAAACTTCCTGTTCAATTGAATTTTAAGCATCTCATAAATGCGCCAAAACCAAAACCGTCATTCGTTCTTCATAAAAAGAATGAATTCCTGAAAAATCTTTCTGAAAAAGACGCAGAACTTTACAACACAATAAAGCAGTGGCGAAATTCCACCGCCGAAAAAGAAAATATTGCGCCTTACATGATTTTTGGCGACAAAACAATTGAAGAACTTGTTGAAAAAAAGCCGCAAAACGAAAAGGAGCTTCTTTCTGTTTTTGGAATTGGAACTGTAAAAGCAGAAAAAATCGGAAGCCAGGTTCTAAGAATAATCGGAAACCACGCCTAGAAAAAAAACACCGCCAGTTTCCTGGCGGCTATATGTAAACGGGCTGCGGCTTTGCCATGACCAACCCGAAAAAAAAAGGATTGCCTTTTGAGCAATCCTTTTAAGGTGTGGATTGGAGTTGAACCAACCAATGACGGTTTTGCAGACCGATCCCTTACCGCTTGGGTACCACACCAAATGTTTTTGAATAATATCACAAAATAAAAACTTTGTCTAGCGAGAAAATCCAGGATTTCGTTTTAAAATTTCTTTCCAGACAGATTTTTTCTCTTCTTCTGAGGCGAAAATAAATTGCTCGGCGGAATTCTTTTCTGTTGAAACAATCAAAATCCTAGAATCAAGCTCAGAATCCTGAACTGACAGAATTTGCTCAAAAGGCAAAATACGACCGTTTCCAACAAGAGCATTTTCATACAATCCGCAAAATCTGTTCATAGAAATTTCATTCATGCTCATTGCACAACCCAAATCCGCAACAAGACAAACAACAATATCCGTCAAAGTTCCTAAATCTCTAAGCCAAACAAAAAAAATCAGAAGCGCAGAAAAAATCATTATAAGAATTTGAACAAAAATTTTCTTTTTTCTGACAGGAGTTACAATTTTTCCAGCTTTTTTTAGGACAAAATTCGTTTTTAACGGCACAAAAACAAGAAGAAGCAAATAAATCGCCGCTCCAAAAATTACAGAAACAACACGAAAATCATTAAAATTCACAAAATTCCCCCAAATCATCGATTCAAAAGCCAAAAACTCAACGCTTTTTTTGCAGAATCAAAGGCAAGCGGCAAATTTTCAATATCTTCTTTTGAATCAATCTTTTTTGCAACAAATCCTGAAACTTCAGATTCTTGACCATGCAATTCTTTCAGCAATTCAAAAATCGTTCCTGCTCCGGCCGGAATTGAAGCCTCAAAAAACAAGTCGCAAGTTTTGTACGCAATATTTTTGTACAAATAATCATTCGGAAAACTGCAAAGATATTTTACTTTTTCAGACTGAACTCCAGTTTCCTCAAGACATTCCCGCGCAACCGCCTGCTCCGCAGTTTCATCCTGATCAACAAAACCGCCCGGCAATGCAAAAAATCCTTTACGCGGCTCTTTTGCACGGATTTCAAAAAGAACATTATTTTCCTTGTCTGAAATAATCGCGCCAACCGCGCTGGCAACATTATTGTACAAATCGAAACCGCAATCTGCGCAGAACCATTTTTTGTTTTCAAGATATTCGATATTTTTTCCGCCACATTCCGGACAAAAATTGAATTTATTTCCTATCATTTAAATCCTCGCGCCGTAAGCGCATACGACAAAGATTCAGCACGCTTTAAAGATTGAACAATCAGCGGCGCAATCAGCGGAACAACCGCACGAATTTTTCCAAAAAATCCTTTAGATTTTCCAAGTCCGCCACGGACAAGCTGAGTTTTAACAATGCAACTCGCCTCATCCAAAAGCAATGGAAGAAAACGGAAAATTATTTCCATTGTAACAAGAATATATTTTGTAGGAATCCGAAGCAGACGCAAAGGCGAAAGCAAATCAGAAAATCCTTTTGTAAGCTGAATTTCATCAGTTGAATGAACAAATCCGCAAATCAGGCACATGGCACATTCAGTCCGAAGCAAAACTTTCAGGCAGTTAAGAATTTTTGATGGCGTAACCGTAAAAAAACGAAAATCACAGTAACGGATTTCATCTGGCAATGCCGGCGCAAAAATCATCTGAAACAAGCAGAAAAACAAAAGCAGCGGAACAATTTTTATTATCGAAGAAAAAAGTTTTTTTGCCGGATAGCCTGAAAGCAAAGCGTAGGCAATTCCCGCAAAAAAGAAAATTCCGCAGGCAACAAAAGGACGCACAATCAAGGCTGAAGAAAAAAACGCCAAGAACAAAAGACATTTCAAAACTGGCGGGATTTTTTCAAAAAGCCTTGAAGTTTTCTTGTTTTCTTCAAAACTGAATTTCTGGATTCGTTCAAGGACTGACAATGCCGGAATTCGCTTCATTTCCGACAATTCAGAAGAAATCAATTTCCCCGAGGAAAAAATATTTTCCGCAGAAAGATTTATCACCCGGTCGGCAAAAGCCGCCTCGTCGCGCTGATGAGTGCTAAAAAGCACAGTTTTTCCCTGCGCGGCAAGCTCTTTCATCATCTCCATAACTTTTCCGCGTGAATCGCCATCCAACGCCGCTGTCGGCTCATCGAACAAAATTATATCCGCATCCAACGCAACAATGCCAGCCACCGCAAGCCGCTTTTTTTCGCCGCCGGAAAGACAAAAAGTCTGACGGTTTGCATATTTTTCAAAATCAAGATTGCATTGGTTCATTGAGTTTTTCACAAGTTCCTTCAACGCTTTTCCACGAATTCCCTTATTCCGCGGACCAAACGCAACATCATCGGCCGCAAAATTCTCAAAAAGCGCAGAATCGCTGTTTTGCTGGGCAAGAACCGGACGTTCAACGCAACAAATTTTTCCAGAATCAGCGGAACGCAAACCAGAAAGAATCTCCAGAAGCGTAGATTTTCCGCATCCAGACGGACCAATCAGCGCAGTCAAAGAACCTTTGTACAAATCAAATGAAATATTTTTCAAGAGAGGAACATTTTTTTTGTATGAAAAATCTATATTCCGCGCGGAAAGAACAACTTCTTTTCCTTCCGCAGACCATTTTCTTGAATTGACAGGAAGTTTTTTTCCGGCAAGTTTTTCAACCAATTTTTTATCGGCAAGAAATTCCTCTGAAGTTCCAGACCAAGAAATTTTTCCATCGCGCATAAAAATCACATCGCGGGCGCGACAAACCGCCTCTAAATCATGACTTATGTGAAGAACCGTAACACCCTTATTGTTTATTGAATCAATAAAAGTATACATTTCATCCCGGGATTTCGGGTCCAGCATTGAAAAAGCCTCGTCCAGAATAAGAATATCCGGATCCATCGCAAGAATTCCGCTCAATGCGACTTTTTGCGTTTGCCCCAAAGAAAGACTCATCGTCTTATGATTCGCAAAATCCAACATTCCTGTTGCGCTCAGACTTTCAATAGCGTTCAGTTCAATTTCAGATTTTGAGAAACCAAGATTTTTCGGACCAAATTCCGTATCCTGAAAAACAACTCCGCAAATAATCTGCTCTTTTGGCGACTGAAAAATAATTCCAACGCGAAGATTTTCTTCTATTTTTACAGAACCTTTTTGCGGTTCAAGAAGTCCTGCAATAATTTTGGCGACAGAACTTTTTCCGCTTCCATTTTTGCCAGCCAAAACCGTATACGAACCATGTTTCAACTCAAAACTTACGTTATTGACTGCAATTTTTTCAGCATTTTCATAGGAGAAAGATAAATTGTTCACTTGAACCGCAGGCATGTCGTTATTCTACTGAACCTTTATGCACATTTGCAAGCATCGATTTGTTTCTATTTTGTGGAAAAAATGTGGATAACTTTTTGTCAATAGATTTTTCATTGAAATTTACAATTTTTTTATAAAAACTAATCTTATAGATTTTTCTAATTCCTTATATTATAACAAATTAACTTTAAACTTTCTGATTTTTCTTATCTTTTTATAATATCAAGAAATAGAAAATAACAAAAAATTAACACACATTGCGGTGGATAACTTGTGCACAATGTGTGTTTGTCCCGTTGAAAACAAATTTTTAGCCCAAAGAAACAGTTCCCTGCTCATTGATTGCAAGAATTGATTTACATTCTGAGCAGCGGAAACGACCAGCTCTAGTTGCGCGCAAATGCTTATTGCACATCGGACACGCAAAAACTTTTGGAAAAACACTTTCAACAGGCTGCGAACCTTGATGGAAATAATTTACAGCATCTTCTGTTGTATCTTTGATATTGAAAAACTGAGCAAAACCCAAAAGCTGGAAAACTTCATAAACTTTCGGCTGAATTTCAAGAAGAACAATATCGCCGCCCTTTGGCTTTAACATTTTCAAAAAAGAAGTGAACGAACCAATTCCTGTTGAAGAAACATAATTCAACGCTGAGCAGTTAAAAATCAAATTGATAAAACCTGCCTCAACGACTTTTGTTATCTTCTTCTGGAAAAAGCTGGAATTGTAAGTATCAATATATCCATTCAAATAAACACGAAGACCGTTTGGAACTGAATCGATTTTTTCCAAAGAAATCTTCAAGCTGTCATCTTTTTCATTATCAAAACCAGGAACTATACTGTTATTGTTATCATTCATACCTTGCAGACTCCGTTCGTTGTATTCAAAATTAAAAGCTAGCTCAAAAATCACGATTTCAAAGCCTAACTTAATCTTTTTTAGTTTACAGCAATTTATATGTTAGGTCAAATTAGAATATGGAATTAATTTGCTCCAATCAATATACTGAAAAATATGAATTTAGATAAGGTTTATATTGTTTTAGATCATCCGGATGAATGTAGAAATATTGGCTCAGCGTGCCGAGCAATGGCAAACAACGACATCACTCATCTGCGAATTGTAGGAAAAAAAGAAAATTACGATACTGAAAAAGTCCACATTCTGGCAATTCACGCCGCATACATTTACGACAACGCGGAATTTTTTGACTCAATCACGGAAGCCACAAAAGACTGTTCAATTGCGACCGGAACAACAAGAAGACGCGGGCAAAACCGAAAAGGAAAACTTTTGTTGCCGGAGGAATTTGCTGATATTGCAAAAATCCACACAGGCGACTCAAAAAATGAAGGTGCGAACATTGCCGTTGTTTTTGGAAATGAACGCACCGGGCTTACCGATTCCCAGCTGAAAGAATGTACTTTGGGAGTTACAATTCCTTCCAGCGAGGATTTTGGCTCGCTGAATCTTTCGCACGCAGTCCAGATTATTTCCTATCATCTTTTTAGGGCAAAGAACGCAGGTTTAACTGGATACACGCCGCTTTCGCTTGAAAGACTGGACAAAACTGTTTCAACAATTGCAGATGACTTGCAGAAAATCGGATTTTTCAAAATCACCGGCCGTCAAGATATGGAAGCCTTCTGGAGAAGCGTTCTTTCCAGAGCCGCATTATCTGAAAGCGAAGCCAAATACATTGAAAAAATCTTCAACAAAGCCGCAGGTTTAGCTAGCAAAAATTAAATCTTCCGGTCCGATAACTTTTTTGTTTTCGCCGCGGACAGAGCACGTTAAAGCCAGACAATATTCAAGTTCCCTGACGTTGCCTGTCCAATTTTTTTCTTTTAGGACATCAATGGCTTCTTTCGTAAAAACGATTGAATCAAATCCGTTTTCCAAAAGAAAATTTTTCACAAGCGCATCAATATCTTCTTTTCTGGAATTCAGCGAAGGAATCGAAATAACTTTTCCTTTTAGCCGCTCGTAAAAATCCCGGCGAAAAAGTCCGCGCCTGACACGTTCCTCAAGATTCACATTTGTCGCACTTATAATCCGAACATCGGAATAAGTTTCTTTTGTAGAACCAACTCTGCAGAAACAGCCAGAATCAAGAAATTTTAAAAGTTTCGCCTGAACTGGAAGCGGAATTTCTGAAACTTCATCAAAAAGCACTGTTCCTCCATCAAGTTCCTGCAAAATTCCTTTTTTATCTTTTGCGCCTGTAAAAGCCCCGGAAACAGAACCAAACAATTCAGCCTCAGCAATTTCAGGCTGAATGCAAGGCATATTTATTCTTCTAAAACGTTTACTTTTCCGCAAAGAAATTGAATGAATCAGTTCCGCCGCCAAAGTTTTTCCAGTTCCAGACTCGCCCTCGATAATCAGCGGCAAATCAGTTTTTCCAAAAGTGTAAAAATTATTCCGCAAAGATTTTGTTGAAAACGAAGTTCCCGCAAAACGCCTTAAAGTTGAAGGCAAATTCTCCGCAACTTTCTCAGATTTTCCAGAATCAGAAAAGACAAATTGCCTCAGCTGGTTCATTGCAACGATATAATCACACGGAAAAGGAATAATATTTAGCTTTAAACTTTCAAATTCGTGAAAAATTTTAAAATCGGACTGAATTGATTCAATAAAAAAAACTTTTTGTAATGAAATATATTTCTCGTCAATAAAAAAATCGATTTCATCTGATGAGGCAATCGCCAAAATATCAACAATTGCCACAGAATTTCTATTTTGCCCATCCTGCAGAACGCTTTCTATGAACAAATTCACATTTGGATAAACTTTTGCCGGACATTTATTGCCCAATAATTTTTCAAAAAAAGCAACAACTTCCATCCTTTTTGAAATCAAAGAAACTTGCGACAAACTGACCGAAACCACTCTGCCCCTCCCTAGGCAATTTCTTTTTCCCAGACCCAAGAAACCACCAACTACTTTTTTAAAATTTTATAGAAAAACAATGTAAGCAAATATTTTATAAATGGAAGAACAAGGAAAATCTTAAACGGATTTCTGATTATTTCATGAAAAATCTCATGCCCGCGTTCAAAAGTTTTTTCATCCACTCTTTTTATGCGCTTTGAGAAAATTCCAAAAGCATCCCGGTAATAAATAAAAATGCTTGAAGAAAACTGATTCCGGCGTTTGTATGACCAGCAATTTTTCTCTTTTATTCCTTCACTTACAAGCACAAGCGATGGAGAAGATTTATAAATTGACTGAACAATGTCGTTTTCCATATTTTTTGGATAATAGCCAACATAACGACCGACAATCCGCAGATTCGGATAAGTTGCACGAAGATTTTTTTCCGCAGAATGTAATGTCTGTCCACGAGAACCAAGAAGATACAGACTTTTAAAATGAGAATCAAGCACAGAAAGAATATTTATTACCGCAGAAAAAGGATTATATCTTATTGGAATTTCTTTTTTCAAAAAATTTGCGCCGCTGATAATGCTTTTTGAAATCGGAATTATTAAATCAGCATTATTAATGCAATCCTGAAATTCCCCGCGATGCCGGGCTTTTAACAAATCCCAAATTGAAAGAAACACAATCTGCTTTGTTCCAGGTTTTGCCAAAAGCTCTAAGATTTCAATCTCTAAATCTTCAGGGCGAAGAATATCAACCGGCACATCTAAAATCTTGATTCTTTGGATTCCCATAATTTCCTCTAAATAATTATACACATTTTATTGGTTTAGTGCAGACTGAACTGCGGCGATTCCGTACAAAGCGGCAGTTTCGCACCGCAAAATATTTCCCGGAAAATGAATCGCGTTGAATCCGGCAGACAGAAGCAAATCAATTTCCGCCGGGCTGATTCCTCCTTCACAGCCGACAACAATTGCGATTTTTTTTATTTTTTCAGAATTTTCAGGCTGAATGATTTTTTTTAGGGAAACAGTTTTTTCATTTCTTTCCCAAAGCACAACCGCAACCGAGTTTTTCTCCGAAGAATCCGCCGAGCTGAAAGATTTTTTTTCCTGCCAAAAAGAAATTGCATTTTCTGTGGAAACAGGCTCAAGAATCTCCGTTTCGACAGGAGAACCGCTCTGCTGGCGCGCCTCGCGGACAATACGCTCAATCCGCTCTTTTTTTGAATGTTGCATTGAAAGAATATTCTGCTTCTGGGAAAATTCTCCGCAAACAGGAATTACATATTTTACGCCACATTCCGTTGCCTGCCGTATGATTTGCTCCATTTTTACGGGTTTTGCAATGTACTGAAAAAGAAAATATTCAATTTCCGGGGAAGAATTCTGAACTTCTTCCGCTTTTGTGCCACGAGTAACATCCAGATTTTCAGAATTTTCTGACTTTCCGCAGATTTGAAGCACAATTTCCTTGGAATTTTCGTCCACAGCGCAAACCGTTGTATTCTGCAAAGTTCCATCCGAAAAACGAACAGAAAGCATATCTCCGGGCTTTAGCCGCAGAACCTGCCGAAGATAACGAAAATCTTTTCCGCATATACGGAGCAAACCTTTTTTGTCTGGAAATTCCCTGGAAATAAACTGGCGCATTTATTCAGCCTTTGTTGAATTTTCAGATTCAGAAGCTTCTTCCGCAGCCTTTTTTGCCTCGGCTTCAACTTGAAGTTCCTTCAGCGTTTTTGTGGACTGAAGAAGTTTTTCAAAGTCTTCCGTTGTGTTCAATAGTTCAAGAGCCGCATTCAGTTGAATATCGTAATCAAGATCGTAAAGAGCAGTCGGTTTTGTTCTATTTACTTGAATGCGGATAATTCGTCGCAAAAGCCGGGAATCAAGATTGAAATCTTTCTTCAATTCTTCCGCATAAGATGCGATTTCCGCCTCAGACATTTCTGGATGTTCCTCAACATAAGTAACAACCACATTCGCATCAAGCAAAGCTGAATAATTTTTTTCGTCATCTTCTGTAAGTTTCGGGTACAGAACTTCCTTATCAGGCTGAATTCCAACTTTGTCAATGTTTGTGTCGCTCGGCGTGTAATAACGCGCAACCGTCATTTTTACTTCTTCATTTGCGCCAAGCGGAATAACCTGCTGAACAGAACCTTTTCCGTAGCTTTTTGCACCAACAAGATATGCAAGATGATTATCCTTCAACGCACCAGCAACAATTTCTGACGCGCTGGCAGAACCTTGATTTATAAGCACGACAATCGGAATTCCGCGCAATTCAGTTTTATTTTTACTTGCTTTGTAAACTGCATTTTCAAAATCAAGACGGCTTTTTGTTGTAACAATTGGACCTTCATCAATAAATTTGTCCGCAACTGCAACCGCGCTTGTAATAAGTCCGCCAGGATTATCGCGCAAATCAATAATAAGATTCTTGAAATTCTTATCTTTTTTGAATGAATTAATTGCATCCTGAACGCGTTCTGTGATGTCCGGAGTAAACTGAATCAGGCGCATATAACCGGTATTTCCAATCATTCCGTATTTTACAGTAGGAATCTCTATCAGCGCGCGCACCAGCTCCACCGTAAACTTTAAATTTTTACCGCGAAGCACAGTAACTTTAACCGACTCCCCGACTTTTCCGCGCAGATGACCAAGAACTTCATCCATTGTCATAGATTCCGTAGGCTCGCCGTCAATCTCAATAATATAGTCGCCGGCAAGAATTCCCGCCTTTGCGCCAGGAGTATCCTCAATCGGGGAAGCGACTTCAACATAAGCAGGCTTGTTCGGCTTTGACTCAATCGGTTTTGAAATCGAAAGTCCCACGCCGCCAAAAGAGCCGTTCGTTGTGTCAGAAAGATCGCGCATCGTGTCTTCATCAAGGTAAGAAGTATAAGGGTCGCCAAGAGAATCCATCATTCCTTTCATCGCGCCTTCATAAAGAACTTTAGGATCTACCTCATCAACGTAATTCTGCAAGACAAACTGAAACATTGAATCAAATTTATTCAGATAAGAAAATTTTTTAGAACTTGAATTTGTTGACGACTGGGCAAAACACTGCGAAGAAAAAATCGAAATTGCCAAAAATGAAACAAACAAATTGAACTTACGTTTTAAATAATGCACTGTTAACTTCATAAAAATATTATATCACAAAATTATTTCTTTTTATATCGTGCAAAACGCTTAAAATGTTTAAAAACACAAGTCTTATGTGTTATAATGAAAATATGCAAATTCTTCCTATAGCAAGCGGAAAAGGCGGAGTTGGAAAAAGCCTTTTATCAGCAAATCTCGCAATCGCGCTTGGTCAAGCCGGCAAAAAAGTTGTTCTGTGCGACTTGGATCTTGGAGCGTCAAATCTTCACCTTGCAATCGGGCAAAATGTAAAAAACAGAAGCATTGGAACTTATCTTACTGACAAAACTGAATTTAAAGACATAATTGAACCAACGGAATATGAAAATGTGAGTTTTATTGCCGGAGACAGCCAAATTCCGGGCCTTACAAGTTTAAAAGCCGCGCAAAAAGCGAAACTTCTACGGAATTTCCGCAGCATAGATGCAGACTTTTTAATCCTTGACTTGGGCGCGGGAACGCACCAGATTATTCTGGATATGTTTCTTCAGTCGCCGCAAGGAATTCTTATCACAGCACCGACTGTAACTGCGACTTTGGACGGTTATCTTTTTCTAAAAAACTGCGTTTTCAGACTGATGTACACAACTTATAAAAAAGGAACCGCAGGCCACGAGCTACTTGAGCAAGTGCGGAAAAATTCCCAGCAGATGAAAAGTTTGTACATTCCGCAGATTACCCAAGCCCTGGAAAAAACTGATCCTGAAAGCACAAGACTTTTTAAGGCAAGAATGCAGCAGTTTTGTCCTCGTCTTGTTTTAAATATGATTGAAGATCCAAAGGATGCGGCAAGCGCAAGCAGAATCAGAAATTCGTGCAAACAATATCTTGGACTGGAAATTGACTACCTCGGTCTGATGTTCCGCGACCAGCTTCAGGAAAAAGCCCTTTCTTCAAGGTTGCCTGTAATAATCTATAAGCCGAAAAGCGTTCTTTCGCAGGCAATCTACAGAATCGCAGAAAAAATTTGTGCAGCCGAGCCTCGATATTTTGACAAAGCGTTTTCAACCGCAATTGACACAGCCGGCTCTTTTGACAAAATAAACAATGAAGCCGCCGAGGATTTTGCGCTGAAACTTTCAGGAATCGACGACCTTGTTGGATGCGGACAACTTTCAACCGGAGAGCTAATCGAAATGATTAAAACCCAAAACTACGAAATCACCCAGCTGAAAAAAGAAAATATTCTTTTAAAATCAAAAATAGTAAAAGCAGCCCAGCAAGGCTTTAAACTTTAAGGACGAAAAAATGTTTTTATTTATCAATTATCCTTCCTGGATTCATCCTGAAATTTTTCCCGGCGTTCCGATTCTTGGACTTTTGCGCTGGTACGGACTTATGTATATTTTTGCCTTTGCAACAGCATTCGCGGTTTTAAAAAAACAACTGAAAGAAGGACTTTTGGATTCAGAAGGTTACAAGGCTTCCGAAGATGATATTTTCAGTTTTATTACAACTGGAATCATCTTTCTTTTGATTGGAGCGCGCGTTTTTTCCGCATTTGTCTACGATACAAGCGGACTTTACCGGCAGAAACCGTGGCTGATTTTCTGGCCGTTTAATTCCAACGGTCAATTCACAGGATTAGCAGGAATGAGTTACCACGGCGGTGTAATCGGAGGAATCCTTGGAATGGTTTTCTGGTGCATAAAGACAAAAAAATCTTTTGCAAAATGGAGCGACGCAATGGTTACCGCAATTCCTTTGGGCTACACATTCGGACGCCTGGGAAATTTTTTAAACGGTGAACTTTACGGTCGAATTACAACAATGCCTTGGGGAATGATTTTTCCAGATGCTGAGCGATTTTCCGGCTCGCTTTCCTGGGTTCAGAATTTCGCGGAAAAAATCGGGCTTACAATAACAGGTTCGCTCGTGAATCTTCCGCGTCATCCAAGCCAGCTTTACGAAGCATTTCTTGAAGGAATTGTTCTTTGGCTTATTTTATGGTTCTTGCGCAAACATAAAAAATGGGACGGAATGATGGGCGCAATCTATCTTTCTGGTTACGGTTTTTTCAGATTTATAATAGAATATTTCCGCGAGCCAGATGCTGATTTAGGCTACAGAATTGCCGCAGACACTTCTGCTCCGATTTACACAAACACATCGCTTTTAAATTTTTCAACAGGGCAAATTCTTTGCTTTATTATGATTTTAGGCGGAATCTTTTACGGAATTGCAACTTTTTTGCTTGCAAAAAAAAGAAATTCATCCAGAGGTTAAACAATGGCTTACGAAGTAACAGCGACACGCCGACGCCCGCAGAAATTTGAAGATTTAGCCGGGCAGGAATTCGTTGCAGAAACACTTAAAAATTCAATAAAAACAGGACAGATTGCGCACGCATATCTTTTTACAGGGCCACGCGGATGCGGAAAAACTTCCACCGCTAGGATTCTCGCAAAATCGCTGAACTGCCAAAATTCCAGCGGACCGACCTGCACTCCTTGCGGAACTTGCGAATCCTGCAAGGCAATCACAAACAGTTCCAGCATGGACGTAATCGAAATTGACGGAGCCTCGACAAACTCAGTAAACGACATCCGGCAAATTCGGGATGAACTTATGTTTCCGCCGACAAGTTCGCGCTACAAAATTTACATTATTGACGAAGTCCACATGCTTTCAACAGGAGCTTTCAACGCGCTCTTAAAGACAATTGAAGAGCCTCCAGCCCACGTTATTTTTATTTTTGCGACAACTGAGCTTCAAAAAGTTCCGGCGACAATAAAATCTCGTTGCCAGCAGTACAACTTCAGGCTTGTTTCCACGGAACGCCTGAAAAATCTTCTTTCCGACGCCTGCAAGGAAATGAATATTCAGGCTGACGACGAAGCACTTTACTGGATTGCAAAAGAATCTGGAGGTTCAGTCCGCGACTGCTACACGCTTTTTGACCAGATTGCCGCATTCAGCGAAAGCCACATAACCTACGACAAAATCCGCGATAAACTTGGACTTTTGGGCGTTGACCGCTTGAATTCAATTTTTGAAGCCTGCGTACAAGGAAATTCTGAAGAAGTTTTAGCCCAGTTGGATGATTTTCTTCAGTCTGGAATTTCAATTGAACAGCTGATTTCCAACAGCACGGAATATTTAAGAAGCCTTCTGCTTTTTAAAAATGGAATAAAAAAAGAAAGTCTGCTTGGTCAGTCACCGGAACGATACAGCAAAAATGTACTTGATGCATGGAATTCGATTCAGACAGAACGCGCTGTTTCAATATTTTTGCAGTTGTACCGCGACATCAGATATTCGATTTCACCACGTTATGAGCTGGAACTCGCTTTTTCGCGGCTTTGCTGGCTTACGCAATACGTTTCTCCAAGCGAAGTAAAAACTGCGATTGATCAGGCAAAAAATCTGCTTTTAAACGAGAATCCAAATTCAACTTTTAATCAGAATCAAGCAAAAACGCAGAATCTCCAAAAAATTCAGGAAAATCCGCACCCTCAACAGCAGTTTCAGTCTCAAAGTCCGCAGACAAATGCTCAAATGAGCACGCAAAATTCTGCACCGAACAATAATTTTAATGCGACTGCAGAAACGCCTGAAAATTCTGAAAAAACGCAGACAACGCCCGCAGGAATGAAAATTTTTTCCGGGCTGATTCAGCAGCAAACGCAAGATTCGCACCCTTTTCCTGATGGCGGAGCTCTGCCGCCCAAAGAATCAGAGCAAAACCTGAATACACAAAATTCTTTTAGCGGCAATTTTGACACTACAGAATATTACGAGCCTGAAAATCCCGATGATTTTTCAGACTACAGCGAAAATTCTGAGCCAGAGCCCGTTTTTTCAAATGAAAACCGCGAAGAAATCATTGCGGATTCTTATGAGGAACAAGACGACCCCGAAAATAATGGGGCGGAACAATTTTCTTCAGAAGAAATTCACCAGAGCAACGAGGTTTTTACCGCGCCTGACGGTTTTTCAATCACACTTGGAAAACTTTTCAGCACAATAGTTGCGGAACTTTCAACTTTAAATCCAATGCTAAGCTCAGCTTTAATGCAAACTGGCGCGTGGACATTGAAAGAAAACAGAATTTCCACAACAATTGAATCGGAATTTCAAAAAAATATTATCCAAAATGGCATTGCGCAATTAAAATCTGTCCTGAAAACTTTTTGCCATGCGGATGTTGATTTTGAAATTTCTTTAAAAAAACGAGAAGAATCAAAAAATGAACAAATTGAACTGCCACAGCAAGTACAAATTCTTGTGAGCGCCTTTAAGGGAAGCGTTGTCGGCGGAAAAAAATAAAAAAAGGAATAAAAAATGATGAATCCATTTGATTTACTAAAAAATTCAGCGGCATTAAAGGAACAGGCTGAAAAAATTCAGGCAGAAATGTCAGCCCTTACTGCGGAAGGCTCTGCCGGCGGAAAAATGGTAACCGTAAAGCTGAACGGAAAATTTGAAATGCTCGAAATCCATCTTGATCCGCTTTGCGTTGACAACCGCGACATCAAAATGCTGGAAGACCTTATTCTGGCGGCTCACCGCGACGCAATTTCCAACATCCAGGAGAAACTAAAGGAACACTCAACTTCTTTACTGGGCGGCTTAAATATTCCTGGAATGGGACTTTAAAATGAGCATAATCGACGATTTGACTTCAAGTTTTTCAAGACTTCCCGGAATTGGAAAAAAAAGTGCTTCCAGAATTGTGAACCATCTTTTAAAAGCCGACCCAATGTACATCCAGAATTTTTCCCGACAGCTTGGCGAGCTTCAGCAAAAAATAAAGCCTTGCTCAATATGCGGATTTTGGACAGAAAGCGACCCGTGCCCAATCTGCTCAAATCCGTTGCGCGAAAAAAATACAATTTGCGTTGTGGAACAACCACAAGATGTGCAGACAATCGAAAGCGCAGGGAATTTTTCTGGACTTTACCACGTTTTGGGCGGAGTAATTGCGCCGCTTGAAGGAATCGGACCTGACCAGCTGAACATTGCAAGTCTTATGAACCGAATTCAAACCGGCGAAGTAAAAGAAATAATAATCGCGACAAATCCGACTTTTGAAGGCGACGCAACTGCGATGTATCTGCAGAAACTTCTGAACGAACATTCCGACGTAAAAGTAACGCGGCTCGCAACCGGAATTCCTGTTGGCGGAGATTTAGAATACGCCGACAAACTGACGCTCGCCCGAAGTTTCAGGGGCAGAACAACGTTTTAGAAATATCGGCTTAATCCAACTCCAAAAATGTGCTTCTGAAAATATTTGTATTGCGCAAAAATTTCCACAGATTTTATAAGACACCCGATATGCCCGGTAAATTCCATGGAATATTCATCATTTGTAAAAATATGTCCGGCAACACTAAATTCCAGCTTGACAGGCTTTAAAGGATAAGATTTTACAGTTCCGCCAAAAACAAGCCCGTTCAGGTTTTTCTCATCATATTTCAGAGACCAAGCCGTAAAAAAATCACAAGAAAAAATATTATATTTTAAAAGTTGAATATATCCGCCGAGTTTTAAATTTCCATAATAATCACATTCACAACCGGGAAACATAAGATTTTCTATTTTTACACCCAAAAATTTAAAAAATGAAATATTGAGCTTTGTTTCATTTCCTAAAGAATC
>CAVBXG010000048.1:0-19404 GCA_963599585.1 bacterium | reverse complement strand
GTTAATGATTCATTTAAAAAAATAATTGTAACTGCTGATGAAATAAATCCTTATCAGACAGAAAAAGGCTATTATTTTATAAATATCATTGATTTTCTTTTGGATGATAAAATGCTTGAAAAAATTATCTAGGGCACAGGTTTGTTGTGTAAACTTTTTTGACATCTGATTTTTCTGTGTTACAATTAAAAAGATGTGGAAAGATGGGAAAACTTTCTGCATTATAATTTGAAAAGTAAGGTTGGAAAAATGAAAAAAGTTCTTGTTTCTTTATGGGGGGGGATAGGAGCTGTTCTGCTTTTTTTGTTCGCGTCGTGCAGTAATGAGCTTTCTGAAAATGTTAAAACTGTTGCGGCGAATGGCGAATATGGTTCGGTTGCAATTTCTAAAAATGATTCGGATTCGACTCGTGCTCTTGATATTCAGTCTTTAAAGTTTGCTTCTGCGTTTGTAAGTGGCGAAGGAATTCTTTCTGGAAGCGAGCCTTCTACAAAAAATATTTCTATAACAAAAGGAGCTGGAACTTTTACAATTGAAAAAATCCCTGCCGGAAAAAATCGTATTATTACAGTTCAGGCTTTGGATTCCTCAAAATCAGAAATTTACGGCATAACAATGCGTGCGCTCTGCAATGTGGAGTCTGGAAAAACAGCTAATGTTTCCGTAAACTGGAAAACCACCGCGCTTGGAAATGTATTTTATGAGTTGAATAATCTTGGTTATAAGGTTTCGGGAATTTTGGATTCAGAAAAAACTTTGATTCAAAATGCTATAAAAACTAATGTTCATGCTTGTCTTATTGATTGCACAAAAATTGCGTCAGATTTTATCAAACTTAAAAATGGTGAAATTTCTTCCTTGCAGGCTAGCTCTTCTTATGTAAAGGCTGCGGCAACTCTTTCTTTTTCATATTCGGCTTCTTCCTATAAAGTTCAGGTTTGCGACCCGGTTTCAAAAGTTGCAGAATGTTCTGCTTCTTCTGGCTATGTGGAAAATATTGCTCCGGGAACTTGGACTGTTCTTCTTTTGGATGATGATGGCAACGTTATTCAGAAAAAAGAAGATGTTGATTTTGGTACAGGCGAAACTGTAAAAATTAAATTTGAAACTCCTTTTGACGGAATCAGAATTTTTGTTGCAAAATCGCTTGGCTATAATCAAATTTATGCTTGGGAAGGTAGCGGCACTAAGTTGTGTGGAGATTATCCTGGTTCAAAAATGGAGGAAAATGGAGAAGATTATGTTGCGGAATTTGATGGAAAATCTTCTTTAAAGTTCATTATAAATAAAGGTTCTGGCGATGCGGATAAACTTACAGGCGATATTGAAATCAAGGAAAAAGGCGATTACCGCGTTGATTCAAATGGAAAATGCACAAAAATCACTGGTGGCTCAGGAACTGTTACAGAGCCGGAATTAAAGGCGGTTATTTCTGTTTCGGGAAGCTCTGTTGTTGGAAACGAGCTTACTTTTAGTGCGGCTTCTTCAACTGGAAATATTTCTTCTTATTTATGGACGTTTGCGGACGGTTCAACTTCTTCTGAAATTGAAGTGAAGAAAACTTATTCTGTTGCAGGAAGTTATCCGCTCACTCTTACTGTTTCTGACGCTGCTGGAAAAACAAATTCTGCTTCAAGAACTGTGAATATTGTAAAACCTGGAGAATTATTTGTTCATCGTGACTTCCGCGAAGAAAATGTTTACTTTTTGATGACCGACCGATTTGCGGATGGCGACAAGACGAACAATAATATCTGGGGCGATGAATATTTGCCGAACGGCGAGGCGGATTTGTATAAATTCGATGAGTCAAAGACAGGCGTTCTTTCTTATTATCATGGTGGCGATTTTCAAGGAATTATAAACAATCTTGATTACATTGCGGATATGGGATTTACAGCAATTTGGATTACTCCTTCTGTAAAACAGCCGGAAGGTCGCTTTTATAACGGTGGAGACTATGAGGCTTCGGCATTTCATGGTTACTGGGGTTACGATTTTGACCAAATTGATCCGCACCTTCATTCTTCTGGTAAAAACAGCGACGGCTGGGACGACTACAAGGCGTTTATAGATGCCTGCCACGCTCGCGGAATTCGTGTAATGCAGGATATTGTTATAAATCACGGAAACCACACTTCTGCTGCAAGCCCTACAAAATGGATGAATTATTCTGTTCAAACTATTATGGACGGAAAAGAATGGGCTTGGAAAACGATTGACCCTTATTATGAATCTGACACTTCTAAAAATGGATTTTATTCTTATTACGGATTTGGTCAGTGTTCTGATTTGATTGATTTTGGTCACCTTGGCGAGGACGGAAAAGATTCAAGGCAGCATTTGATAAATGTATACAAAAAATTTATTGACGCAGGAGTTGACGCATTTAGAATCGACACAATAGCTTATATTCCGAGCGAGTTTGCCGGTGAATTTGCAGACGCAATGTACAATTACGCAAAGTCAAAAGGAAATGTCTATTTTTACATGATTGGCGAAGCCTGGTGCGGTCGCCACGATGCGGTTGACCGTCATGCGCACGATACAACAGATTCGCTCCACATGCTTGATATGCACTTGAGTTGTTTGGATTATCCGGGACAAATGCAAGGCGTTTTTAAAGATGGCGGAGATTTTGCTCAGTATTATAATGCTACAAATGATGACAAGAGTTTTGCCTGCATGACACCAGAAGAATACACAAAGACAGCGATGTTTGTAGACAACCACGATTGCTACAGAAACGAGGCAATATTTTCTGAGGCACAGTATAAAAATGCCCTGAACTATATTTATATCTTCCGCGGAGTTCCGATTGTTTTTTATGGAACAGAAGCAATGTATTCCTGGTCGGGAACTCATCCATGCACAAACAAGGATGATGTGGTTTCAAGATGGATGCTTGGCGATGAAGGAATTAATTACGTAAAAACAAATAAACCGCCAATGTACAAGCATCTAAAAGTTCTGAATGAAATTCGCTCTTCAAGTCCGTGCATTCAAAAAGGCGAGCAGGAAAATTTGGTTCTAAAAGGAAACAAGGCTGTTTTCACAAGAACTTATAACGGAAAAAACGCCTATGTTGGCTTAAACACAAGTTCTGCTGCATATTCTTATGAATTTTCTGTAAAATCGGGTACGTACACTTTGATCTCATGCAAATCTGACGGAACTTACGAGCGTTCAACAATTAGTGCTTCTGGAACATATTCATTGAGCGTTCCTGCAAACGGCTTTGCGTTTATTGAAGAAAATTAAGTTTTGTTGACATTTATTTTAAGCCTCTGAGAAAATAAAACTTCTGGAGGCGTTTTCATTAGAATTTATTGTGTAAAATCTGAAATTACGGCAATAATTGTAGTATGAAAAAATTTGCAATTCTTGTTTTTGGTCTTTTTGTTTTTGTCTCTTGCGCGCAGAACAGTAATTTTGTTGCTTTTGATTCGATGAACACTTTTATGACTTTAAAAACCTACGGAAAAAATGCCGCAGAAGCAAATCTTAAGGTAAAGGCGAGAATTTGCGAGCTGGAAAGTTATTTTTCCACAACATTGGCGGAAAGTGATGTTTTTAAAATAAATAATTCCAACGGCGATTATGAATTTTTGCATGATGAAACGGCGCGCTTTGCGTTGTATGCGCTTGAAATGGCTAAAAAAACTGGCGGGGCGTTGAATCCTGCGATTTATCCGATTGTAAAAGCTTGGGGTTTTACGACAGGTGAATACAAAATTCCTTCTGAATCCGAAATTCTTTCAATTTTGCCGTATACAGATTTTTCAAAAATACAAATTGAAGAGATGGCAAACCCTGAAAATGCCGAAAAATCAGCAAAAAAAATTATTCTTCACAGACAAGATGGAATGATGATTGATTTTGGCGCGGTTGCAAAAGGTTTTGCTGGTGACGAAGCTGTGAAAATTCTGAAAAGCTATGGAATTGACTCCGCGATTCTTGATTTGGGCGGAAATATTGTCGCGCTCGGCGCAAAGCTGGACGGAACTGAATGGAATGTGGGAATAAAAAATCCTTGGGGTGGCGAAAATCCTGTTGCTGGAATAAAAATAAAAAATCAGTGCGTTGTTACAAGCGGCGGTTATGAGCGTTTTTTTGTTGGCTCTGACGGAAAAAAATACATTCATATTTTTGATGGAAAAACCGGATTTCCTGTTGAAAACGAGCTTGAAAGCGTTTCTGTTGTTTCTGAAAGTGGAGCTTATGCTGATTCTTTAAGCACCGCGCTTTTTGTTATGGGAACAGAAAAGGCAATTGATTTTTGGAAATCAAACCGTGATTTTGACATGATTTTGATTACAAAAGACAAACGAATTCTTTATACAAAATCTTTGGATGAAAAAATTTCAGTTCTGTATGATTTTGCAGAAAAAATCTGTGTGGAATAAATGTTCAAAAAATTGATATTTGAACTGGCTTTATTCGCAGTCCAGTTCTGTTGCGCGCAACGTGATTTTTAGGCGGTGAAAGATGTTTCCGGGCACGTCTTTTAGAAGTTTAATGAGCGCGCGGTAGTAGGAGAGCGTTTTTCCGAGCAATTTTTTTTCTGGAATGTTTAAGTTTGCGGCGCATTGGCTAAATGCGCTTGCCGCGGAAAGTCTTAGGGCTTTTGCAATTCCATTGAAAAGCGCGCCTTGCGTTACAGAAAATGTTCCGATTTGAAAAAAAACTTTTCCGCTTGGAACAAGAAGCGTTGAGATTATTACAAAAATCCAGAGACAAATGTGCGGAAAAATCATTATTTTTCTGCCGCTTAAAAATTGCAGTAAAAGTGAAAGTAGAAAAAATGCCAAAAGAACAGGAATTGAATTTATAAAAAAGACGGCTGCGGAAAGCGATAAGATGACAATTATTTTTGAGATATTAAAAAAACGGTTGGATTTTTTTGAGCAGGCGTTGTCCGTTGCACTACCGGGACAAGCCCGCAGGGCGGCGTTTGAGCCCGCAGAGGGGGTAGGTCGCAACGAAGTGCGACCGAGGGGGAGACTTCCCCCGTTGTGTTTATTTAAAGCAGGTGCTTCTTCTGGGATTTCTAAAAATTGTGCTAAAAATGCGGTGAAAATTCCGCTTGCTGTGTTGAAAATCAGCATTGGACCTAAAATTAAAAAAGCTCCTTTGCCAAGATAGAGTGCGCTCAGAAAAATTTGGACGACTGCGCTGACCGATGAGCCTAGAACCGAGATTCCGTAGAGTGAAAAAATTTTTTTGCCGGAAAAATTGTTCAGATGGAAAAGTGAAAACATAAGAATTCCGCTTAGAACGGACTGAAAAAGGGAAATCACGGCAAATGGCGAAAAAAGCGTGCCCGACATAAGGCTTGTTGTTATGGCTTTAAAAACTGTAAGCAGCAAAAATGATGAAAAAGAAAGACTGAACGAAGAAAGCACTGCGATATTTGAAAGTCCCAGGCGGAAAAATGGAACAAAGCGCGGCAAAAGCATTTCGGCGTAGGAAAAAAGCAGTGTGAGCGCGATAAGATATGCAATTCTGTTTTGTTCTGATGCCTTTTTTGGAAAAAAATTACTGTGAAATCGCATCGAATTCTCCGTTTTGTGCAGCAGCGTTGGCATTTTCTAAAGTGATTATAACGTTGTTCGGAAGGCAAATCAGCGGGGAACTCCATCCCTGTGCGACGCATTTTTTTTCCGGGCAAGGCGAATCGGTTATGCGGATTTTTCCGTTTTTTACTTCAAAAGTTGTCGCGCCAAGTGAACCTTGGATTATGTAGATGCCGTTTTTCTCTGCAGAATATTCGTAGCGGATTTTGTTTGCGACCGCGACAATCTTGTTCCCTGTGCGGGAATAAGATTTTTTTGTTATGAATACGGCGAGCATCAGAATAAAAACAATCGCAACAATGTCTAACGGAAGAATTTTTTTCAAGTTATTCCCAGCCGAAAGTTGCCGGCGGCTTGTTTGTCGCGTCAAAATAAACTGCGTCAACAAAATCAAGCTTTGCAATTTGCGTTAAAATTGAATCCATCAGTTCTTTTGGCCACCATGCGAACCGAGCTGTCATTACATCTTCTGAGCAGACCGGGCGCAGCACAAAACTTGCGTGGTCGTTTGTGGAAGCGTAAGGCAAATCGATTGTAAGATGCTGGAAAATCTTGTTGTACCAGCCGGATTTGTGCAACTCTGTAAGAACAATGTTGTCAACTTCGCGGAGCTGGTCAAGGCGGCGTTTGTCGCAGTAGCCTTCCTGAAGTTTCAACTGCTCATCTTTTACTTTCGGGTTCTGATAAAGTTTTATTACCGTCCGGTTCAGATATTTTGCGCTGTTTGTAATTTCGCTCGATGCGCCCTCAACCTTTTCGCGGATTTTTGGAACGTGGAAAAATCCGTTTCCTTCATCCTTAAAAGTAAGGCAGGCCGGAAATCTGTAGGTTCTGAAGTCGCCCTGAACGCCAACTGAGCGCACTGGAAGAACAGAACGCTTTAGATTCTGCTGGCAATGCTCGCAGAACTGCGTGAATTTTACAGATTCAAGTTCCTTCTGGGCGGCGGCAAATTCTTCATCATCCTTTGCGCTCCAAGATTTTCCGTTGTAGCAGAGTACATTGATAGAAAGACCTGGTCCCGGGAACGGATGGCGCATAACAAGCGAATCGTCCAGCCCAAGTTTTTTTCCGATTGCGCGGACTTCATCCTTGTACAAATCCTTGATTGGCTCGATTATCAAGCCTTTTTCAATGAGCGCCTGAATTCCCTGAACGCGGTTGTGGTGCGTCTTGATTGTCTTTGAATTCTTTGTGCCGCCCGACTCGATAATGTCCGGGTAAAGCGTTCCCTGCGCCAGAAGCCACTGGTTTTCGTCAAGGTGCTGCTTTTCAAGAACTTCGTTCCGAACCTTGATAAAATTTTCGCCCACAGCCATTCGTTTCTGCTGCGGATCGGTAAGCCCCTTGATTGCGTTCAAAAAACTTTCGGAAGCGTCTTCCACAATAAAATTGTTAAAACCGAATTTTCTGTAAGCTTCCGCGACATTCTTGGACTCATTTTTGCGCATAAATCCGTTGTCAATGTGAAGCCCAAGAACCCTTTCCTGGCCGAGCGCCTTGTTCAGAAGCGCAAAAGTGATTGTTGAATCCACACCGCCCGACAGGAAAAGCAGAACATTTTTGTCCTTTGCCTGCGTTTTTATTCCTTCAAGGATAACTTTTAGAACCGTGTCCTGATCCCAGTTTTTTTCCATTTCACAGATTCTCGCGAAATTCTCAAAAATCTGGTTTCCGCAAGGCGTGTCCTTTACCTCGCAGTGAAACTGAAGCGAAAACCGTTTTTTAGAAAGATTCTGAATCGCGGCAAAATCGCAGTCCTTTGTTGAACCAACAACTTCAAATCCATCGCCCAAAGACAAAACTTCATCCTGATGGCTCATCCATACCTGCTGGCTTGGTTCAATTCCTTCAAAAAGCGGAGATTTTACGTCTGGATTCAAATTCAGCTCAGAAAAGCCAAATTCGCCGGTCTTTGCCTTTCCAACATTTCCGCCGTAACATTTTGTCATCAGCTGATGCCCGTAGCACAAACCAAGAACCGGAATATCAAGCGAAAGAATTTTCTCGTTGAATTCAGGAATATTTTCATCGTAAACAGAACTTGGTCCGCCAGAAAAAATTATTCCTTTTGCGTTCTTAAAAGTGTCAAGTTCCGCGGAAGGCAGCGCAATTTCCGAATAATACCCAAGAATGCGGAATCTTTTTGCAATAAGATGCGCATATTGACTTCCAAAATCCAAAACAACAATTTTTTCTCGTGGCATAAAATTTTCCTTTTTTATTTTTGGCGACTAATTTTTGTTTTTCTTGTTTTCGCAGGCGGCTTTTACAAATTCCCTGAAAAGCGGACCGGCTTTGTTCGGGCGGCTCTTGAATTCCGGGTGGAACTGAACGCCAACCATCCATTTATGGTTCGGAACTTCCACAATCTCAACAAGGTCGCGCTCCGGGTTCACGCCGGCAATTATCAGACCGCCTTTCTTAAAATCTTCGCGGTAAATATTGTTGAACTCATAGCGGTGTCTGTGTCGTTCCCAGATTGTTTTGCTTCCGTACGCCTGTTCTGTCTTTGTTCCTGGCGCAACCGAACATTCAAATTTTCCAAGACGGAGCGTTCCGCCAAGAATTTTTCCGTTCTGGTCAGGCATAAGGTCAATAACAGGATATGTTGTCTTTGGCTCCATTTCTGTTGAATTCGCATCTGCAAAACCAAGCACATTTCTTGCGTATTCGATGCAAACAATCTGCATTCCAAGACAAATTCCAAAATAAGGAACGTTGTGCGTTCGGCAATATTTAGCGGTGTTTATCATTCCTTCAATTCCGCGTCCGCCAAATCCGCCTGGAACAATCACAGCATCAGCATCCTTGAGACGTTTTTCTGTGGCTTCATCGTCAGTCAAATCTTCGGAAGAAACCCAGTCAATATCAATGGAAGCAAGATTTTCAATTCCACCATGAATCAGAGACTCAACAACTGAAAGATATGCGTCGTGCAGGGCAACGTATTTTCCTACAAGTGCGATTTTTATGCTTTGCGTAGGATTATTAAAACGCTCAACAACGCGTGTCCATTCAGAAAGGTCAGCCGGACCTTTTTTGATTCCAAGGGCTGTGCATACCGCTTTTCCAAGTCCTTCTTTTTCAAGCTGGAGCGGAACTTCGTAAATTGAGCGCGCGTTCAGGTTCTGGATAATGTGCGCCGGGTCAACATTGCAGAAATTCGCAAGTTTCTCGCGCGTCTGGTCGTCAATCGGGTGCTCGGTGCGAAGCATTATGATGTTCGGAATAATTCCCAGCTCGTGAAGTTCCTTTACCGAATGCTGTGTCGGTTTTGTCTTAAGTTCGTTTGCTGTGGCAATGTAAGGCACAAGCGTAAGGTGAATGTAACAGCAGTTTTCCTCGCCAACTTCATATTTTATCTGGCGGATTGCCTCAACGAACGGAAGGGATTCAATGTCACCGATTGTTCCACCGATTTCTGTAATTATTACGTCCGCATTTGTCTCTTTTGTGGAAAGAAGCATTCTGCGCTTGATTTCTTCTGTGATATTTGGAATAACCTGAACCGTTCCGCCGTGGAATTTCCCCTCGCGCTCCATGTTAAGAACTGTAAGGTAAACGCGACCGGCAGTTGTATTTGAGGACTGCGACAAAGAAGTGTCTGTAAAACGTTCGTAATGTCCAAGGTCAAGGTCAGTTTCCGCGCCGTCATCGGTTACAAAAACTTCGCCGTGCTGGATAGGATTCATTGTTCCCGGGTCAATATTCAGATAAGGGTCGAATTTTTGATTCACAACTTTAAGACCTAGATTCTTTAAAATAAGACCAATTGAAGCTGCGGCAATTCCTTTGCCCAGACCAGAAACAACTCCACCTGTTACAAAAATGTACTTTGTCATCACAAATTCCTTTTAATCTATATCAGAAAACTATAGCAAAATAGTTTCATCGCGTCCATAAAATTTAGTCGCATATCTTGATAACTTTGACATTGCCTTGACCGCCGCCTTCGGGTTTTTGTCCAGAAGCTCGCTGAAATCATCGCTTGAAATTTTAATAACCTTGCATTCTGAGACTGCGGTCGCCGACGAATGGTGGTTTGCGTCAAGCATAAAATCCAAATCTCCAAAAAAACTTCCTTCCGAGCGGAATTTCACAGACTCATTCCGCTCTTCCTTTACGCTTCCAGAGACAAGATAATAAACGTAATCTGCATTTTCGCCATTTCTGTAAATCTCCTGTCCCGCATAAAAAGTCTCCAGATTTTCCTGCGTCATCAGCGCGGACGGAGTAATAAAAATCGCCCGGCGCACAATGTCATCCAAATTCTGCGGATGTTGCGCCGGCAAAAGATAAAGCTCGCTTAACAGATTTGAATAAAAAAACTGGACTGTAAAAATCATCTGCGCAAAAACCATAAAAAGGTTGAAAAAAATATAAACTTCAAAAAGAAGGATAATCAGGTTTCCAAGAACGCCGTAAATCGTGTTGTAATTTGCCTTGTTCATAAAAACTGAAATCACTGTGATTGTAATATAGAAACTGACCGTGCAAAGCAACGCTGAAAGCAGGCAGAGCCTTGTCTTTGGTTTTGTTCCAGAGCCGATTTTGTATGCCACAACGGTTGTTGAAAAAATTATGATGTACAAAACAAGGTTCACCAAAAAATTTGAAAGATGACTGAAAAGAATCGGAGAAAGCGAGGAAATCCGTTCAAAAACCGGCAGTTTGAAAATCTGGCGCGTAAGAAAAGCCGCAAAAAATGAAGCCGCGACAATCACAACAATAAAAACTTCACCGGCAAAAGTCAGCAGCTGGTTGATTACAGGGCGGGAAGGCGCAACCGTATTAAAAATCTTGGAAAGGCTCTGTATAATAGAAAGAAACATCTTTCGTGCCATCCAGATAACAAAAATGGCAAGCACAAAATTCACCCAGTTCAGAACAATTCCATCTTTCAGCCCGTTGATGTAGCCGTTTATGTCAAAAACCGGCGTTATATTTGCAACAAGAATTGAAAATCCTTCCAAAGTTGATGGCGAAGCGTGCAGAATTCCTATAAAAATCGTAAGAATCAGCATTACAAGAGGAATAAAACTGAAAATAAAGCCCAGCGTGCAGGCAGAAGCGCACATTCCAAGATTGTTCTGAAAAAATCCGCGTGCGGTTAAATAAACAATCTGGCTCAAATGAATCAAGCCAGATTTTATGTTTTTCTTCATATTAGAAATCTGCGAGTTTTGGTGCCCGTGGATAAGGAATTACGTCGCGGATATTTTCCATTCCTGTAACGTAACGGATAAGGCGCTCAAAGCCCAGTCCGAATCCTGAGTGAGGAACAGTGCCGAATCTGCGCAGGTCAAGATACCACTGATAGTTTGACATATCCATCTTGCGTTCCTCGCATGCCTTGAGAAGTTTCTCGTAATTTTCCTCGCGCTCAGAGCCGCCAATCAGCTCGCCGATTCCAGGAACAAGAACGTCAACGGCCTTTACAGTTTTTCCGTCATCATTCTGTTTCATATAGAAAGATTTTATTTCTTTTGGATAGTTGAAAACCATTACCGGGCAGCCAAAAATCTTTTCTGTAAGATAACGCTCGTGCTCAGTCGCAATGTCGCAGCCCCAGTACGGTTTGAATTCAAATTTTGCGCCGTTCTTTTCAGCTTCTTCAAGTTTTGCGATTGCGTCCGTGTAGGAAATGCGCACGAATTTTGCCTTTGCGACTTTTTCAAGGCTTTCAATAAGACCTGGCTGAATGCGCTTGTCAAAGAATTCCAAGTCTGAGCGGCATTTTGTCAAAGCCCAGTTCAAAAGATATTTTACAAAATCTTCCTGGATATCCATGTCGTCATCAAGGTCAAAGAATGCCATTTCCGGCTCAATCATCCAGAATTCAGCCAAGTGGCGCGGAGTATTTGAATTTTCAGCGCGGAAAGTAGGCCCAAAAGTGTAGACGCGGCTTAATGCTGTAGCCATTGTTTCTGCCTCAAGCTGACCGGAAACAGTGAGCGACGCTTTTTTGCCGAAGAAATCTTTTGAATAGTCAACAATTTTGTGCGCGTTCTCGATTTTCATTCCGCCTGCACCGGCTTTTACGCCAAGCTCAGCAATTTTTTCCATTGAAAGAGTTGTAACCTGAAACATTTCGCCTGCGCCTTCACAGTCAGAGCAAGTGATTTCCGGGGCGTTGATGTACTGGAATCCGCGTTCCTGAAAGAACGAGTGAACGGCAAAAGCCATCTGGTTTCTTACGCGGTAAACTGCGCCAAAAGTATTTGTTCTGGCGCGGAGATGTGCGTTTGTGCGAAGATATTCCATTGACATCCTGTTTTTCTGCAAAGGATATTCTTCCGGATTGCAGACGCCAAGGCACTTTAGGCTTTCAAGAGTAACTTCCACAGCCTGACCGCTTGCTGGAGACGGAATCAGAATTCCTTCAGCACGGACAGAAGCCCCGGTATTCAGTTTTTTTAATTCTTCTTCTATATTATTTACATTTGCATTTGGAGAAGGCGAATTTCTGTCAAAAGTAAGCTGAATGTTTGCGAAACAGCTTCCGTCATTTACCTGAATGAAAACAAGATTTTTAGAATCGCGTACAGAACGAATCCATCCGCAAACTGTAACTTTTTGACTTTCCGGCTTTGTAGAAAGCAAATCTTTGATTAAAGTAGGTACCATAAAAACTCCTAAAAAATGCAAATAATAATAGAAAGATATTACCTTTTTTGAGTAGGTTCTTCAAGATAATGAGTGAATACGAATAAAGAGAATCGTGTAGTAATGAATTAATTAGAGAAGAGAGTCTCTTTTATAGATTCTTCAACAAAAGTGTTGAGCGAAATATTGTGTGACAAGGCATAAAGAGCTGCATTTTTATGAAGTTCAGGTGAAACTCGGACATTGAAAGAACCTTTATATGATTTTTCTGGATTTTTGCCAGCCTGTTTACATTCTTCAAGATAGGTATCGACAGCATTGTGAAAATCATCAATAAGCTCCTTTGCAGTTGAGCCTTCATAAGAAATAAGAGAATGAATTCCAAGAACCTTTCCAAAAAAAACACAGTCCTTTTCTGAAAATTCAACGCTTCCAACATAGTTTTTATATTCAATAGTGTTGTTCATATTAAATTCTCCCATAAAAAGTCAATGAGAAAATTTCAATTTTCGATTTGACTTTTTATGCCCATTCGCAATGAAATGAGAATGGGCAGTTGATAATGAAGTTTGCAACGCAAACTTTTGAATAAAAACTTTGACACTATTTTAGGCAAAGTTTTTATTACATTCTCCTGTTGCAATATTTCAAGAATCTGTTTTATTTGATATTCAAGCAATTCATTTCTTGGATGAGGTTTATGAAGCAAGATGATATTGCCATTTTCTGGATTTCTAAATACTACCCGTGAGCCGCTGGTTTTTCCCTTGTTTGAGCGTGAATAGCATAAGTATCCTAATAATGTTTCCAGTTCTTCAAAAGTAAAATCTTTTGGCTTGGATTTTAAGCGTTCTATGAGTTTTTCTTTTTTGCCCATTAAAACTCCTTATAGAATATAGTATTTTGCATCAGGTTGCAACTAAATTTAGTTGCATTTTTTTTTGAAAAAAATTTTATATATTTATATATATTTAATAGTGCAAAAATTATAAAAACTGAAATGAATCACAAAAGAAATTTTTTTAATTAATTTTTCTTGCTTAGTTTTCGTGTTCAGCAAAAAGATGAACTGCTTGTTCTAGAAATTTCCTTGTTGGTTCAGAGATTTTGTTCAGGTCTTTTTGGATTTGAGAAGATTCAAGATATACATTATCGGATTTTATTTTTTCGCCTGTAACCAAGTATTCAACAGTAACATTCAGTGCCTTTGCAAGCCGGACCGCAACATCAGCAGGTGGCATTGAGCCTTGAGAGCCGATGTACATATCCAAAGCTCTGATTTTTACATTTGCTTTGTAAGCAAGTTCCTTTCTTGTAAGTCCTAAATAATCTATTTCTTCTCTTAGACGATCTGAAAATGTTCCCATAAACCAATAATGACGTTTTTACGTTATAAATTCGGTTGTAATAATCGTAATTAAGATATATAATCAAGTAGTAAATCGTAATTACGATATTGGAGATTATTTTGAAGCGATACGCCATTCTTTGCGGCTCTGCACCAGACGGATTCACGCAGAAAAAAATAAACGAAATGCACGATTTTCTCACAAGTGAAGCCGGCGGCTTTTGGGCGGAAAAAGAAATAACGATTTTCCCGAATGGCGTTGATGAGGCGATGCTTTCTTTTGTGCTTGAGCGGCTCAAGTCGGACAAAACTGAACAAATTCTTCTATATATATGCACTTTGTCTCCAACTGCGGATGAAGATAAGTCTGTGTGGTTGGGCGAGAATGAAGTTCGGAAAAGTGTGATTGAATCTGTGACTTCGACAGGCTCAGCCGCTACAAATCCTGAGTTGGTTGAGCCTGTCGCCCGAAGGCACAAGCGAAGCGAAGTAACTAACGGTATTCAGGTGATTTATGACGCTTGTAGAGATTTCATTTCTGACGAAGAAACAGATGATGAAATGGACGTTTTCTCATCAGTTTCTGCTGAAATTTCAAGAAGTTCGGGAGAGATATGATGAGTTCGGATAATCTTCAGGAAATTTTTATTTCTCCTGTAAATGTTTCAAAGCGTAATGCATTCAACTTTCTTCGCATTATGTGCTGCCTTATTGTTATTTATGAGCATTGTGTTGTTTTAAGCGGAGTTAATTTTCCCTACTACGATTTGCGTGGAATTGCTGTAAATGTCTTTTTTATTTTAAGTGGATTTTGGGTTACACAGTCATTTTTTAAAAGTGGTTCAATTAAAGAGTATGCAATAAAGCGATGCAAAAAGATTTTGCCACAATATTGGCTGGTTGTGTTTACCTGTGCGATTGGACTTTCTGTCTTTTCTGTTTTGCCGTTGCGTGAATATTTTTGCAATGGCACTTTCTGTAAATATATTGTGGCGAATATTCTCACATTGAATTTTATTCAACCTAATCTTCCTGGAGTTTTTGAAGGCTTGGCTTTGAATGGAAGTGTTAATGGTTCTCTTTGGACTATAAAAATAGAGATTGGATTTTATATTTTTCTTCCATTCATTGTTTTTGCTGTAAATAAACTACACGAAAAATTTAACGGGGGGGGCAGCTGCATTGTGCTTGCCGCACTGTATCTGCTTTCCGTTTTGTACGAGGTGTTTATGCCGTTTATAACTGAAAAGACCTCGCTTCCATCTGCATTGAATAATCAGCTTCCAGCATTTATCTCGTATTTTATAAGCGGAATGATTTTTGTTTTCTATGGTGAAGAACTTTTTTCAAGTTTGAAGATGGCTTTTTTGCCATGTCTTGCAATCCTTGTTTTGCTCAACGTTTTTAAGATTCCTTTTATTTTCGCTCTGCTTGTGCCGATTTGTCTTGCAGTCTGCGTGATGTTTTTGGGATTAAATCTGAAAATCTTTGCGGACATCGGGCGAAAAACTGATTACTCGTACAGTTTGTATTTGGTTCATTATCCGCTTGCAATGTGCTTTGTTTCGCTCGGAGTTTTTGAAAAAATGCCGGGATTTGCAATTTTTGGTGTTTTGGGGACTTCTTTCTTGTGTGCATATTTGCTTGAAAGTTTTCAGCAAAAGATTTTTGGAAGCAGACGTAATGCGGAGGCTGCAAAATGACCGATGAAATCAAAACAGGCGGTTACTGCACTTCGCTTGTGCCTTCGGACGGCAAGCTCAATCATCGCCTTTCCGCAAGCATTGTTTTGTTCAACACTCCGCGTCTTCAAATAGAAGCTGTCTTGAAGTCTGTTCTTGATTCCGCCTGCGTGGAGACGCTTTATATTATCGATAATTCTCCGAACGACAAATGGCGGATTCTGGAAAATCGTTCAGAAGAAAATGGCTTTACAAAAATCCGTTACATTCACAACGAAAATCTGGGGTATGGCTCAAGCCACAATCTTGCAATGCACGAGGCGATTGAAAACGGCAGCGAATATCATGTTGTTTTGAATCCTGACATTCGTTTTGGTTCGGAAGTTTTATCAGGTCTTATAGATTTTATGGATAAAAATCCTGCTGCCTCTTATGTGCTTCCAAAAGTTGTCTATCCGAACGGCGAAATCCAATATTTGTGCAAACTGCTTCCGACTCCGGGAGATTTGATTTTTCGTCGCTTTCTGCCAAAAACGAAGTGGAGCGAAAATAAAAACGACCGCTACTGCCTAAAAAACTTTGGCTACGACAAGGTGATAAATCCGCCGTGCCTTTCGGGCTGCTTTATGTTCATGCGTCTTAACACTCTTGAGGAAAACAATATTTTCTTTGACGACAGATTTTTTATGTATTTTGAAGATTTTGATCTGATTCGCCGCCTGCACCGCGTTTCAAAGACACTGTATTTTCCAGGCGTTCAGATAATCCACGATCATCAGAAAGAATCTTACAAAAACCGCAGAATGCTTCTAGCTCACATAAAAAGCGCGCTCAGATATTTTGGAAAATACGGCTGGTGGCTCGACAAGGAAAGAAAGGAGATGAATGAGAGGGTGCTGAGGGAGATTGGAGAGAAATGAAAATTGAAGTTTTTACAATGAAAAGAAAGGTTTAACAAATGATAATAACCCAAACTCCATTTCGGATGTCATTCTTCGGCGGAGGAACTGACTTTTCCGGTTTTTATAATGAGCATGGCGGAGCAGTCCTCAGCACAACTTTCGACAAATACGCCTATGTCACAGTCCGCCATCTTCCTCCATTCTTTGACTACAGGACACATCTTACTTACTCAAAGGAAGAAAAGGTAAATAGCATAGAGGAGATAAAGCATCCTGCAATCCGGAACGCAATGCAGTGGCTTGATATGCACAAAATCCGCATGACCTATGAGGCCGACCTGCCTGCAAGAAGTGGCCTCGGAACATCCTCGAGTTTTGCGGTCGGAATGCTGGAGGCGTTCTATACGCTCAAGGGAAAATATGCGGACAAGCGTAAGCTTGCGGATGATGCCATCTATCTTGAGAGGACTCTCTGCAACGAGGCCGGAGGAATCCAGGATCAGATTGCGGCGTCATTCGGGGGATTCAACAGGATAGACTTTAGCCGCGACGGATATACTGTGCGCCCTGTGATCATGGGCAGGGAACGCAAGGAGGAGCTGAACAGCCATCTTATGCTTTTCTTCACCGGATTCAGCCGTTTTTCCAGCGACATACAGAAAGGAACTGAAAAATCCATGAAGGACAAGACATCCCAGCTTCTTGAGATGTACAGGCTTGTTGACGAGGCGGAGAAAATCCTTACAGACAAAAATGCAAGCCTTGACGGGTTCGGCAGGCTACTTGACTACACATGGAAACTGAAACGTGGAATCTCAGGCGGAATCTCGACAGGCTCAATCGATGAGCAGTATACAAAGGCAATGGATGCCGGCGCTCTTGGCGGGAAACTACTTGGCGCGGGCGGCGGAGGATTCCTTCTTTTCTATGTTCCGCTTGAAAAACAGGCTGATGTAAGGGATGCATTGAAAGACCAGATGTATGTTCCATTCAAGTTTGAGAATGACGGAACAAGAATCATTTATTACAGTGCGGAAGACTACAAGGAAGAATAGGCTATGAAACATATTGATGAGCTGTGCGCAAGATACCCGGTTTTGGCAGTCTGTAAAAACGACATTGAAAAGGCTGCTAAGATTTTGATTGAATCATTTGAGAGCGGAAGAAAGCTCCTTGTTGCAGGAAACGGCGGAAGCTGCGCCGACAGCGACCATATTTCCGGCGAGCTCCTGAAAAGTTTTGTGAAAAAACGCAGGCCTTCTGCGGAGCTGATTGATTCAATAAGAAAAATAAACCCAGAAACAGGCGATTATCTTTCTGACAAGCTGCAGGGTTCTCTTCCTGTCATTGCGCTTACAAACAATACCGCGCTTATGACAGCCAGCCTGAATGATGTGGACGGAAACATAATGTTCGCCCAGCAGGTGAACGGATACGGAAAAAAAGGAGATGTGTTCCTTGGGATCTCTACATCAGGAAATTCCATGGATATTGTTTATCCTGCAGTTGTCGCAAAGGCAAAAGGACTGAAAACAATTGCGCTGACCGGCAAGGACGGAGGAAAACTGAAGGGAATTGCGGACATCTGCATTGTTGTGCCTGAGAATGAGACCTTCAAGATACAGGAGCTCCATCTTCCTGTGTACCATGCGCTGTGCCTTGAAGTTGAGGAATACTTTTGGAGAGAGTAGATATGAAAGCTGTGATAATGGCTGGCGGAATGGGGACAAGAATCCAGAGCGTAAGAAGCGATGTTCCAAAGCCCATGATAGAAATCTGCGGAAAGCCGATTCTTCTGCACCAGATAGAAAACCTCAAGGCCTGCGGCCTGACTGACATAACGATTGTTGTCGGTCATCTTGGAAATGCCATAAAGGATTTTTTCATGGACGGCTCAGGGTTTGGGGTGAAAATAAGCTATTTCACCGAGGAGACTCCGCTTGGAACAGCAGGCGCGCTTTTCAAGATGGACTTAAAAGAAGATTTTCTGCTTCTGTGCGGAGATGTGGTCTTTGACATAGACTTCAACCGGTTCATAAAGTTTCATCAGGAGCACAATGCATGGGCAAGCCTCATGGTCCATCCCAATGGGCATCCGTTTGACTCATCGTTGATTGTCACAGAAACTCTTCCGCCACAGGAAAAAGGCGGGCTTCCTGTTGAAACAAGCCGGGTTACAGGCTGGCTCTCAAAGGAGGACAAGAGGCTTTACTGCAGGAATCTTGTGAACGCCGGAATAGAAATAATCTCGCCAGAGCTTTTGCATGAGGCAATGAAAAATTTTGTTCCTCGGCATCCTGAACCCCCAGACAAAATAGACCTTGACAGGGATGTTCTTAAGCCGAATATAAGGAGCCGAAAAATCTTTGCCTATCATACAACTGAATATATCAAGGATATGGGAACACCGGAACGTTATCAGGAAACTGAATGCGACATGAAAAACGGAAAAGTCCATGCGCGGAATCTTTCGGTAAGGCAGAAGGCAGTTTTCCTTGACCGCGACGGCACAATAAACGGGCCGAACGGATTCATAACAAAGCCGGATCAGTTTGTGCTTATTCCAGGAGCAGCGGAGGCAATAAGGAGAATCAACAAGTCAGGCTATCTTGCGATAGTTGTCACAAACCAGCCTGTTATTGCAAGAGGCGAATGCTCCTTTGATGAGCTACAGGAAATCCATAACAAAATGGAGACCGAGCTGGGAAAAGAGGGCGCGTATCTGGATGCAATTTATTACTGTCCTCACCATACGGACAGAGGATTTCCTGGGGAGCGTATTGAATACAAATGCGACTGCGAGTGCCGGAAGCCGAAACCGGGAATGCTTCTCCAGGCGGCAAAAGACCTTAATATAGATTTATCCCAAAGCTACATGATTGGCGACAGCGAGAATGACGTTGAAGCCGGAAAAAGAGCTGGATGCAGGGAAAGTTTTATGGTCGGATATGGATTATTGGAATGTGTGGAGGAGATGAAAATATGAAAAAAGACAGATTTGATACTGTAATTCTTTGCAGAAATGAGAATGGAAAATTTTCTAAGCAAATAAAACTTGATGAAAAATTTCTTAAAAATTTAAATGCTATGAATTTATCTTTAGATTCACTAATTTGTAAAGCTGGAAATTTTGAAGAAGAATTAAACTATTTAAACTATAAAATAAATTCTATAATTACTAATAAAATTTTATTTTGTTATGCAGGAATTGAATTTCAAAATGGGGATATAAAGGATTCTGAATTATCTAGGTGGAATATTTCTGGAGTATTGGAAAACCTAAATGT
>CAVBXG010000047.1:0-19847 GCA_963599585.1 bacterium | reverse complement strand
CTTATTCTAGTCTTTCTTTCCTTCCCTGTATTGTCAAACAGCTTTCTTTCACCGTGCCCCAGCGGTGCTGTGCGACGGTGAATATGAATATATACTCTTCATAAAAAAGTGTCAACACCTAATATGAACTTTTTTTGAAAAATTCTGTTTTTTTTCAGTTTTTTTTTAAATTTTATCAGAATTTCCAGTTTTGTCTGGTATGGATTTATTCTGCTTTCCTTTTTTCTGATTTCTTGATGTTTATCAATCTTATGTTTGTGTATGCGTTTTTTTTGGAAGAAGATTATTGTCTCTCTGGCGTTCCGGAGTTGTATAAGCAAGCTGCATTAAGCCATCACAGACACACCTGCCGTCACATCAAAAAAAAGAAGAAAAAAGAAAAGGATGGATGAGGCTGACAGTAAACCAGACATGGATGCTGGCAGGATATTGCAGAAAATCAAGGCGGCATGAATGCCTTACCGGTTCAACAGCCGTTACGGTTTGCCTGTACCGGCAGATTTTCTCATGAAGCCACATCAGGGCTAGCGGAGGGAGCAGGCCAGGACTTCTCATATGTGTGCTGATGTCGGGCTGAACACAAGCAGAATTATTCCCAGCGGCTGGTGGAATAAGCCACTGGAAAATGAGACATCACGGAAAGTTCGTATTTTTTTTGTGTGCGGGAGAAAAAAAACTGAAGCAGGATTATCTTCTGAAACAGCACAAGAGTTTCTATTTTGACGGCATATTTTATCATCACAGTCATGGTGTCTCAGTGTCTCAGTGCCTCGGTATCTCATCATGCATTCTCCGCTGACGGCCGGAGCATTTCATTTATGATTTTTATAAAGGGGAAGACAGAACTCGTGGCCACATGGCTACATGGCTTATTAAAACAGAATTTCAACAGAAGGAGAAAGAGCAGAAGGATATAGAAAACTGCCTTGCGTGAAAAAAACATGGCATCTGACCAAACAGACTCTATGCTTAAAAGAGAAAATTTCAGATGTCAGCCAGATTTGGAAAGCAAAACTGGAAATAAATGACGACGAAAAAAAAGCTATTACAGACGGAAAGAACAAGAAAGAAGCGGTTTGTGCTCAAAACACGACTGCGGCTTGATACAGATGCCATGATGATGAAAAGGAAGAGTCTAATGAAAGTAGGCATTTTTGAATGCAAAACCGGAAACAAAACTTGATGAAAAAAAACAAATTATTAGCGGAATGAAGAAAAACAGAGGAAATAAAAGCGTATTTTACATGTAAAATACAGTAATAGAATAAATAAATACTTTGATGAAAGGAAAAAAAAATAAAGTAACCCGGCAATTTTTAAACGCAAAATTTGAAAATAAAACTTGATGAAAAGAAACTTTGTTGGCAGATGAAGAACGGAAAGAAATAATCACGCGATTTGTACGCAAAACAGTGTAACAACCTGGATATGTACTACGATGAAAAAGTGGATGTTCAAAGAATCAGTTAGTTTTGCCTTGCAAAACAGGGAACAAAATCCGATAAAAAAAACAATTTATTAGAAATATGAAGAAGAACAGAAGAAATAATAGAGTATTTTACATGTAAAATATGCCAGAAGACTGAATAAATATCCGATGAAAAAAAAATTAAAAGAAGCGGGCAATTTTTAAAAGAAAAATTTGAAAACAAAACTTGGTAAAAACACCTTTTTGGCTGAATAAAGATGTGAAGGAATAGAAGCGGGTTTTGCCAGCAAAACTCGGTAGCAGGCTGAATTAACATTAGGATGAAAAATAATTTTTCTCTGCCTGCGTGCGGTAGGGATTGGAGGGGCGCCGGAGGCGGACACCGGAACGGAGCCTGCGGAACAGGTGCAGCGAGAAGGCCGGAGCGTGAGCGCAGCCCCGGAAAGCCCGACGTGCGGACCCGCGGAGCGGGGCTGCACGGACCGCCCGGATGTTTTTTATTTTTCTTGTTTTAGAAGACCGGCAAATGCTCGGATGTAGTCAAGGAAAGAAATGTAGCTTAGGAGAACGCAGATTGTGAACATTACATAAGCGACAGCGTGAAGTTTTGATATATAGGAAGAAATGTCGATTTTTGAGCCGAACCGGATGAATGATTCCACGGCAAGGATGTAAAAGCCTGATGCAATGTAGAATACGGTTTTGAGTTTTCCGCCTTTTCGGGCTGCGATTGCGGTTCCGCGGCTTACGGCAACCATGCGGATAAAATTCATTGTGAATTCGCGGTAAAGAATCAGGACAAAACATACGGTCGGCATATAGCCCGACGGATTTAGCTGTGTGCTGAAAGAATGTTGGGCGCAGACAAAAAGTGTAAGATTCAACATAACATCGGCGAACGGATCAAAAAGTTTTCCGAAATCGCTTACTTCGCCGTTTTTGCGCGCGTAATGTCCGTCAAAATAATCTGTGATTTGGGCGAGCGCAAGCAGAGGAATCATTATGCAGGCAGAAATTTTTGCGAGAATTTCATTTTGCGTCCAAATCGGAATAAAATATAGAAAAAAGAATATCGGCGCGAAACAAACTCTTGCCAATGTAAATTTGTTAGACGTTTTCATAATGCTTATAGTATTTGCGTTCCTTTATAAAAAGTCAATGAGTAAATTTCAACTGAGAAATCTTAAAGGTGAGTCTTGAAATCCTGCACGACACTGATTGATGATGTTATGTTATAGCCAGGAAGCTCAACCGCGCTGATTTTTATTGCCCTCTCAACAAGAACTGAAGAATCCGCGACACCTTGAAGAGTCAACGTGTTGCCATTTATCACGGCGCGCAAGAATTCAATATTGAGCTTATATTCAAAAATCAGTTTATTTACAAGATGCTGGCAATTTATAAGTTCCTGGAGCTTGGCTTTTCCGGCAGCTTCTTTTTCTGGAGTAATCATGGATTTTGTCACAGCAACAATCGCGTCGGAAGCGGACTCCACATCAAACATTCCTGTGTTCATTACCATAAGGAACTGCTGAGGATTTTCGATTTCTGCGTTGAAGAAACTTTTATGGAAGCCTTTTCGGTTGTTGTCTGATTCTGTTATGCGCTGGAGTGCCTGTTTTTCATTCCAGTTGTGCTCCTTCATCAGGCGTTCCATGCGGATTGAATCTTTTGCGACAAAACGAATCGGAATCAGGTTCGGCAAAGTTTCAAGGATAAGAAAAGAGCCTCGCCCAAGAAGAATGCAGTTGCCTTCCGCGGCAGTATCCAAAACTGCCGTCTGGAGATAATTCAGATATTCATCGCGGTCTTTTACAAGAGAAGCGAAGAACCCTGGTTTCCGTTCATCATATTTCTTTAGTTTTTCTGCCGGAAAACCCAAATCCATTATGCGTTTTTCAAGTTCTTTTCTATTTACAAACCTATAACCAAGTTTTTCTGAGAGCGCCTTTGAAATTTCGTCCCCCAATGATGCCACCTGCCGTGAAATTGCTATAATCGCCATGCTGCGCCTCCCAAGAATAATTCAACAATACACTCGCTCTTGATACTTTATGATAGTTCGTTTTTTGGCGGATGTCAAAAAATTATTTGAAAAGCCGGCGACATTCAAGATAAAAGCGTTTTTCGTCCGCTTCGCCCATTGAGAAACTTTTTCGCGGAAGCGGTCCGTGGCTGTTGATTGTGGCAAAAAAACTGTCTTTTGCGACCGGCGGAAGAAGAATTCCAACCGCATTTTCTTTTGCGCCAAGCCTGAAAACTTCCTGCGAGCCGTGAATGTAGTCAATTTCAGCGGAAGAAAAATCAGATTTTAAGATTTCATCCAGAACCGGCTGAAAACGGGCAACCGCAAGCTCGGTGATTTTTGTTTCAACAAGAACAAATTTTTGCATTCCATTTTCCATGAAAACAAAACCGAAATCTGCGGCGGATTTTTTTACAGAATTCTCAAGTTCAGCGACGGAAGAAACGGATTTTGCAGTTCCGTTCAACTTTTGCGCGATTTTTTCTATTAATGTTTTTGGGGCAGAATTGAAAACGACGCGGTGAATCGGCTCGAAGGTCAGCCCTGAATCGTAAATATTCACAATTTCGACAAGCGCATATCGAACCGGACAGTCTTTTTCCTGAACGCATTCTGGATGAGACGTTTTATATTCATCCCAAACAGCTTTTGCGGTTGCAAGAGAATGATTTCCGTCCCCAACTGCAAAAAGAAAAACAGAACCGTCTGAAGAAGTATTTTTTTCAGCGAGTTTTTCCAGCGCGGCTCTTACATATTCAACATCCGCCCCGGTCGAAACAGCCCACCCTTTTATGCTTCCAGAATTTTGCATCAGCTCGCCAGAATAAAGCGGATTATTTTTTGAGACTCGCGCACCAGTTCCTTCAACAAGAGATTTTTCCGGATCGTTCACAAGAAGCATGATATGGGGAGATTCAAGCGGCGCGCTACGGCGGATTTCCATGCGTGGAGGAATTCGTTCAACAATTGTTGCCTCGGTCGCACGGACAAGGGCTTTGCTAAACGGCTTCCATTCGTAAGTTTCCAGATCAATCGCGGCAACAAGACCACGGCGAACCCGGCCATAAGCGGTTGTCCGCTCAACATAAACGAATTCTTTTTGCGGTTCTGAAAAAATTCCGTTTTCAAGATATTCGTTCATCGTCTTTCGGATTTTTTTTATTCTTTCAGGCTTGTCAGAATCGTTCAGATAAACTTCTGGCAAAATTATATTTAAAGTTGAAGGTTTTCCATTAACCGTTTTTTCCACGGAATTCCAATATTCCCGGTCCTGCGTGTATTGGTCGCAGGCAACAACAGACCAAGTTGAGACATCAAGATTTTTTGGCAATAAAATTTCAGGGATTTTAATTCCCATTTGTTCAAAAGTTTTCATAGCTCAAAATATAACTTAATCTTTCAGTTTGTGCTATAATCAAAACGATGGCAGAACCAAGACTTTCGCTTGAGCAGAAAAATGTTCAGATTCAGACAATGAAACTTTCCCAGCAGCAGATTATGGCGATGAATCTTATTGCCATGGGAAGCCTTGAGTTGCGTGAAGAAATTCTTGAAAAAGTCGATGAAAATCCTGCATTGGAAATAAAAGAAGACAAATTTTTGGGGAATACAAATTCAGTTCACACTGGAAAAGCAAGCCGCGCAGGTGAAGAAGCCGCCGAAAAATACCAGAATATGCTTGAAAGCGCCCCGGACGAAACAGAAACTTTGCAGGAGCATCTGCTTCATCAGCTGAATATGATAAATTTGCCCGAAAACGAGCACAGAATCTGCAAAAAACTGATAGAAAATCTTGATAAGAACGGATTTTATATTTTAGCCCCGGTAACTTTGCTTGAGCTGGAAAAAGGAGACAACGAAAATCTGCTGAAAAAATGTATTTTTACCGTCCAGCATTTTGATCCGGAAGGAATTTGTTGCCAGAATGTTACGGAAAGCCTTGAAATCCAGGCAAAACTTAAAAAAAATGCGCCGAAAATCGCGCTTTACATTCTGCACGGTCGCCTTGAAATTTTAAAACCGCCTGTCGCGGAAAAAGTTCTTAACAAAATCGAAAAAAATATAGAAGAAAACGAGAAACTTTCGTTCTGGACGCAAAATCCGGACGACATTCAGCTTACAAAAAATGAGCTTTCGCTGGAAAATGTGAAAAAATCAATTGAATTTATCCAGAATCTGGAGCCATTTCCTGCCGCTGGATTCAAGTCAACGCAGGAGCACTTTGTTCAGCCGGATGTTTACGTTGCAAAATCGGAAAATTCCGAAAATCTGAAAGTCGCCCTTTCAAACCAGGCGATTCCGGTTTTAAGCATTGCGGAAGATTTTAAGAATGAAGAAAATTCAGATTCTTTAAGCGAAAAAAACAGAAAAACTGTAAAAATGCAGCTGAAAGATGCGCAGATTTTTTTGGATACGCTGAATTTCCGCGAGCAGGTGCTTTTAAATGCGTTCAGAAAACTTGCAGAAATCCAAAAGGATTTTTTTCTGAAAGGACCGGGAAATCTTGTGCCGCTTACGCAGCGGGAATTTGCAAAAATGATAAATGTTCACGAGTCAACTGTTTCAAGAATGGCGGAAAGCAAATTTTTAAGCTGTGAATGGGGAACTTTTCCGATAAAATATTTTTTTACAAAAGCGTTGGCTTCAGCAAAGCAAAAATCAACAGAAGGAACAGAAGAAAAAAAAGAGAGTGAAAGCGCGGTGGAAAATATTTCAACGGACAGCGTAAAAATTGAGATTGAAAAAATTCTGAAGGCGCAAAAACCGGGCGAAAAAAAACTTTCAGACAAAAAAATCGCGGACATTCTTGCAGAAAAAGGAATAAAAATCGCGCGAAGAACAGTTTCAAAATACCGCACTCAGCTGAACATCGCCTCCAGCTACGAAAGATAGAAAAAAAATTGAATCAGCGGGAAGAAAAAAACTCATTTTTTTTGTGAAACATTTCAGTTTTTGAAAAAAAATTACTATATAAAATGCAGAGGTTTTTATGGAAAAAATCAGACGCATTTTTTATTCGCTTTTGGCTTTTATTTTTTCAGGATGTTTTTCGGCGCGGATTCCGGCAGACTCATTTTCAATTGTAAACTGGAACGTTCAGACTTTTTTTGACGGAAATACGGACGGAACAGAATATTCAAATTTCAAGAAATCGCAAAGTTGGGGAACAGAAGCCTACAAAAAACGCCTTGAAAAACTTTGTGCCGCAATAAATTCAATCAACGCAGATGTGTTTGTCTTTGAAGAAATTGAGAACGCCGGAATTCTTTACGATATTTCAAATTTTTTGGCTTCAAAAAGCTGGAGCAGCAAAGAAAACTGGCGTTACGGAGTTTTTTCAAAAAATCCGGGAGACGCAATCGGATGCGCAGTCCTTTCAAAATTTCCGCTTTCAGAAATCACAATCCACAATCTTGATGTAAGAACGGAAAATTCAGAACAACCTTCAATGCGTCCGATTATAAAGATGAAAATTCTTTTTAATGGGAAAAATTTCTGTCTTTTTGTAAACCACTGGAAATCAAAATCGGGCGGCGCGGAAGAATCTGAAATTTGGCGGAACTGGCAGGAATTTGTGCTTGCAAAAAAAATCGCGGAGCAAAACGAAATGCCAGCAATTGCCTGCGGAGATTTTAACCGGGATATTTTGGAATTTAAAAGAATTTCTATGGCTGGCGGTGGAAACAAAAATGCTCAAAACATAGAATTGCGTTCAAAATTTGAAAATTTTTGGGCGGAAAATGCGGATGTTGCGGTTTATTCTCCGTGGCTCGACAATTCAGGCGAACTGGAAGAACCTGGAAGTTACTATTTTAACGGAAATTGGGAGCGAATCGACCATTTTTTTGCAAACGACAGAATTGCGCTGGAAAATTTTGAAGTTTTGACGGACGGCGAATGGTGCGGTGAAAATTTCATTCCGAAAGCGTATAAAATTTACACTGGCGAAGGATTTTCAGATCATCTTCCTATAAAATGTATTGTCAGCGCGAAATAAAATACTTGTAGCGTGGAAACAAAGATTTTGATAAAATGAGGCATTATGAAAATCAAATCGCAAAAAGCAAAACTTTCTGGAAAAATCCGAGTTCCCGGTTCAAAAAGCCATACAATCCGGGCATTACTATTTTCATCGTTGGCGGAAGGAACTTCGCATATAAGAAATCCATTGGGTGGCGCTGATTGCATTTCGTCAAGCAAAGCAGTTCCTTTGTTCGGCGCAAAAGTTGATATTTCAAACCCGAAAGACTGGATTGTTGAAGGAGCTGGAAAAAACGCACATCTGCCCGATGATGTTGTAAACGTAGGAAATTCTGGTTCTCTTCTTTATTTTATGAGTCCGGTTGCGGCAACTTTTGAAGGATGGACAGTTTTCACAGGAGACGAATCAATCCGCACGCGTCCAGTTCTTCACGTTGTTGATGCGCTGAAACAGCTTGGCGCAGAAGCATATATTTCCCACCCGGAAAAAAACGCGCCTCCTCTCATCATAAAAGGTCCTGTAAAAGAAAACCAGACGGTTATTACTGACGGACGCCTAAGCCAGTACATAAGCGGAATAATGATGGCAGCAAGCCGACTGACCGGAACTACGCATATTGAACTTACAGATCCAAAAGAAACTCCTTTTTTGAACATGACACGGCTTTGGCTGGAAGAAATGGGCGTAAAACTTGAAATAAGCGAAGATTACAAGCACATCAAAGTCCACGGTCCGGTTCAGATGAAAGCTTTTGACAAGGAAATTCCTAGCGACTGGGAAGCAGTTGCGTTTCCGCTGGTCGCAGCCTTGATTTCGGACAGCGAAGTTACAATTAAAAACATTGATTATTCTGGAAGCCAAGGCGACATGGCAATTGTTGATGTACTGAAAAAACTTGGTGCGAACATCATTGAAGACAAAGAAAAAAACACGCTTACGGCAAAATACTCAAGGCTTTCAACAGAAAATCTTCCGGGCAAGGAACTTCATGTGAATCTTTCTGGCTATCCGGATGCAATTTGCGCATTGGCGGTCGCAGGATGTTTTACAGAAGGAACAATCATCATAGAAGATATTGGAGTTTGCCGCAAAAAAGAAACTGACAGAATTGAAGTCATGCAAAAAGAGCTTGAAAAACTTGGCGCAAAGGTTGAGACCGGCTCAGACTGGTTTAAAATAATCGGACACAGCCCGATAAATTCAGACGGAACAAAAAATCCTGACTGGAAAATTCACGGAGGAACTGTAGAAAGCTACGATGACCACAGAATTGCAATGAGCCTTGCAGTTCTGGGGCTCGGGCTTGAAGAAAATGAATCTGTAACAATAAACAATGCAGAATGTTGCGCAGTTTCATTCCCGGATTTCTATAAAACAATGAATACAATAAACGCAAATTTCCGTGAATTGTAATTTAAAAACAGGTTTGATATAATTAAGTTTATGACTTTGGAAGAATACAAAGACACATATTTTAGACGCTGGCAAAAACGCCTGAATATTCAATGCTGGTTCATTTTTGGCGCAGTCGCTCTTATAACTTCACTTGTAACTCTTGTAATGTATTTTTCAAAGCATATTGATACAAAAGAATTTATCAATGCTGTAACAATAGGAATCGCAGTTCCAATGATTATCCAGATTGCTGTAATGATTCCTGTAACAATCGCAATAAAAAACAAGAAAGTAAGCTGGTCAACTGGATGCCGTTTTGTTGTTTTTGAATTATTTTGGATTCTCGCTGTAATTTCAATTTTTCATGCGCATTATTCCGTTGTCCTGATTCTTCCAGCTCTTACAATGCTGCCAGCATCAACAACTGCGGACAAAAAACTTTTGCGCGGAATTTTTATCGCTTCTATAATCACATATATTCCAGGTTACCTTGTGTTCGCACTGCTCTACAATGAACATAACTTTTTCTACAAATTTACAATGATTGCAATTGATTCTCTTGTAATTTTCCTGTCATACAAAGTCTCAAAGGAACTGCTGCGCTCTCAAACTGCGCAAATCTCATTTATTACGAACAATTACAAGAAACAAGTCGCGCTCGCAGAAGAACTTCAGCTTGAACCGCTGACAAGACTATTCAACCGCCGGGCACTTGCGGAAACTGTAGACCGGCTTATGCATTCAGACAAAAAAAATGAACAGCTGGCTCTCGCATTTTTCGACCTTGACGATTTTAAAAATATAAATGACAAATTCGGACATGCGGCAGGAGATGCAGTTCTTATCTCATTGTCTGAAATCATTGTAGAAATCCTTGAAACAAACAGAAATGCCTTCAGATATGGCGGCGACGAGTTCGTTCTTTTATTCAGAGAAAAAAATATTTCAGAAATAGAAGAAATCGTAAAAAAAATAATGATGAAATTCCAGAACATGAAGTTTGATTATCTTCCGGCTGAAGTAAAATGTTCAATGAGCGTAGGAATTTCAGTTTACAAGGAAGGCTGGACAAGCAAAGACTGGCTAAATTCAGCGGACAAAGCCACATACAAAGCAAAGCAAAACGGCAAAAACCGATATGAAATAGCAGAGTGATATGACAGAAAATCCATCTTTTTTAACCGAGCAGCTTATCACTTACATTGGAAACAAACGCCTTCTTCTTGATTTTATCGGGCAAGCTATAAAAATTGTGCAAGATGACTTGAAAAAAGAAAAACTCACCTGCTTTGATATTTTTTCCGGCAGCGGAATTGTTTCCCGCTACCTAAAAAGTTTTTCTTCATATCTTGTGGCAAACGATTTGGAAAATTATGCAAGAATAATAAACAACTGTTACCTTTCCAACAAGTCTGAGATAAATTTTGAAGAATTAAAGTCGCTTCACGAAAAATTAGTTTCTCAAACTGAAAAAGACATTGAATCTTCAGAAAACGCCGGATTCATCAGCGAACTTTACGCGCCAAAAAACGAAAACGACATTATTTTTGGCGAACGATGTTTTTACACGCCTTACAACGCAAAATACATCGACTGCGCACGGCAAAATATTGAAAAATTCATTCCAGAAGAATATAAAAAATTTTTTATCGCGCCGCTTTTAAGCCAGGCTTCTGTACACGCGAACACGGCCGGGATTTTCAAAGGTTTCTACAAAAATTCAAAGACCGGGCTCGGACAGTTCGGCGGAAACGGAAAAGATGCGCTTTCAAGAATCTGCAGAAAAATAGAGTTGCCATTTCCTGTTTTCAGCGAAAACGAATGTAAGACAAAAATCTTTCAGCGCGAGGCAAATTCGTTGGCGCAGGATTCTGAACTTTACGAAAACCTTGAAAACGGCAAATTTGACTTGGTTTATATGGATCCGCCTTACAATCAGCATCCATACGGCTCAAATTATTTTATGCTCAATCTGATTGCGGACTACAAACGCCCGGACACAGAAAAAATAAGCCGGGTAAGCGGAATTCCAAAGGACTGGAACAGAAGTTTTTACAACAAACGAAAAAAAGCCGCAGAAACTTTCCGCGACTTGATAAAAAATATTCAGGCAAAATTTATAATTATTTCTTTTAACTCAGAAGGATTCATTGAAAAAGACGAAATGGAGAAAATTCTGAAAGAATTTGGCTCAGTGAAAATTCTTGAGTCCAAATACAATGCATTCCGCGGAAGCCGCAATCTGCGCAACCGCAAAATACATGTTTCTGAATATCTTTTTGTGCTGAAAAAAACTGATTTTTCAGCTACACATTGAATTTAAAGAAAAGCACATCTCCATCCTGCACGATGTAATCCTTTCCTTCCTGGCGGTATTTTCCGGCTTCCTTGATTTTCTGCTCTGAGCCGTATTTTCGCAAATCTTCTATTGAATACGCTTCCGCCTTGATAAATCCTTTTTCAAAGTCCGTGTGGATTACGCCGGCCGCCTTTGGTGCTGTGTCTCCGGCATGGATTGTCCAGGCACGACATTCATCTGAACCGCCGGTAAAGAATGTCTCAAGTCCCATAAGATGATAAGCTTTTCTAGCCAAAACAGCCAAACCGCTTTCCTTAAGTCCAACAGACTCCATAAATTCCTTGCGGTCTGCTTCTTCTGTGATTTCTGCAAGGTCTGCCTCAAATTTTCCGCAGATTACAACAACTTCACTTTTTTCAGAGTCGGCGATTTTTTTGAGCGTTTCAACATATTTATTTGTTCCAGAAGCAATTGAATCTTCATCAACATTTGCGACATACAAAGTCGGTTTCATTGTCAAAAGGAACATATCTTTTATGGCAGCTTTTTCGTCATCTGTAAGATCTGCAAGGCGGGCACATTTTCCTTCCTGAAGAAGAGGAAGAATTTTTTCCACCGCAGAATTAAACGGAGCAAGCTGTTTTTCAGCTTCTTTTCCAAGCGCGCGGACTGATTTTATATTTTTTTCCTGGCGTTTTGAAATTGTCTGCAAATCTGCCTGGGCAAGCTCAAAATTGATTGTAAGCACATCGCTTTCCGGATCAACTGGAGCCTCAACTTTTGAATCTTCGCGCACGTGCATAATGTCCGGATTGTCAAAGCAGCGCACTACATGAGCAATGCACGCACACTCGCGGATATTCGCCAAAAACTGGTTGCCCAAACCTTCACCTTGGCTTGCACCCTTGATAAGTCCTGCAATATCAACAAATTTTACAGACGCAGGAGTTTTCTTTTTTGGATTATTAATAGAAGCAAGAAAATCCAGACGTTCATCTGGAAGGTCAACAATTCCAACATTCGGATCGATTGTACAAAACGGAAAGTTTGCAGCTTCTGCAGGTGCTGCTGTCAATGCAGAAAAAATTGTGGATTTACCAACGTTCGGCAATCCAACGATACCACAGTCTAATGACATAAAATCCTCTTTAAAATCTGAAAAACCGCAAAAAGCGGAAATCTATAGTTATTCCAAAAGTATATTGCTTTAAAAGATTTTTAACAACCTGGAAGAATTTTGAATCTGAGTGAAATGCATTATAAAAATATGCCTCCAAAAATACCTGCACTTTCAGCGGAAAACAAAAATGAGCTAAGGTTGCAATTTTTTTTAGGAAGAAAACTTCAATTCGCAACGCTCATTTTCAGTTTTCCTTTATGCCTACGGCAAAAAAATGGCAAATTACGCTATTTTTGCTTTTCCGCTTCCGTTGCGGTATTTTTTATTTCTCCAGATTTATCAATACTTTCCCCTTCTTCCCTCCCCTCAGATTTTGAATATATATGCAAAAAAATCTAAAAAAACAACATTTTTTTGCAAAATTATTTACTAACAAAAAAAACATAGTGTATAATGAATTGCTTGCATCTTGATATAAGGTGCAGTTAAGGGGCAAAATCTTATGAAAAACGCTTACGTAAACCGTGTATGGGAAGAAGTAAAAGCTAAAAATCCAAATGAACCTGAATTCCTTCAGGCTGTAGAAGAAGTTTTGACAACTCTTGATCCAGTTGTTGACCAGATGCCAGAGCTTGAACCAAACGCAATCCTTGAACGACTTGTTGAACCTGAAAGAGTTATTCAGTTCCGCGTTCCGTGGATGGATGACAACGGAAATTATCATGTAAACCGTGGTTTCCGAGTTCAGTACAACAGCGCAATTGGACCTTACAAAGGAGGTTTGCGTTTTTCTAAGGAAGTAAACCTTTCAGTTTTGAAATTCCTTGGTTTTGAACAGGTTTTGAAAAATTCTTTGACAACACTTCCAATGGGCGGCGGAAAAGGTGGTTCAGACTTTGATCCGCATGGAAAATCTGACAAGGAAGTTATGCGCTTCTGCCAGTCATTTATGACAGAACTTTACCGACATATCGGTGCAGATACAGACGTTCCAGCAGGTGACAAAAACGTTGGCGGACGCGAAATCGGTTATCTTTTTGGACAGTACAAGAGAATCCGCGATGAATACACTGGAGTTTTGACTGGAAAAGGACTTACATTCGGCGGTTCATTGATTCGTACAGAAGCAACTGGTTACGGACTTATTTATTTTGCTCAGGAAATGCTCAAAAAAATCGGACAGGATTTCAAAGGCAAAACTTGCGTTGTTTCTGGTTCAGGAAACGTTGCTGAATATGCCGCTGAAAAACTTATTCAGCTTGGCGCAAAAGTTGTTACACTTTCTGACTCAAACGGATACATTTACGATGCTGACGGAATCACTCAGGAAAAACTTGACTGGGTTAAAGAACTTAAGACTGTTCGCCGCGGACGCATTGCTGAATACGCAAAACAGTTCCCTTCTGCTAAATACTTTGAAGGCAAAAAAGTTTGGGAAGTTAAATGTGACTGCGCATTCCCTTGCGCAACTCAGAACGAACTTCTTGGAGAAGATGCACAGAAACTTTTGGACAACGGATGTAAACTTGTTGCCGAAGGTGCAAATATGCCTTCAAACATCGATGCTGTAAACAAATTCCTTGCCGCAAAGATTTTGTACGCTCCAGGAAAAGCTTCTAACGCTGGTGGTGTAGCAACTTCTGGTCTTGAAATGAGCCAGAACTCAGAAAGACTTTCTTGGTCTTCTGAAGAAGTTGACGAAAAACTCCATAGCATCATGGTAAACATCCACGCTAACGCTTACGACACAGCAGTTAAGTTCGGCGCAAAAGAAGGCGACTGGGTAAACTATGTTGCAGGCGCGAACATTGCTGGTTTCGTAAAAGTTGCCAACGCAATGATTGCTCAGGGGTTGGTATAATACTAACTCAACGCAATTAAAATTCTGATGAAAAGAACTCCGCTTGGTTTTGCAGGCGGAGTTTTTGTTTTAAAACTGCTGGACTTCCATGATTTCTGAATCTTGAAGCTCGGAAGAAATTTCTTCCTGATACTGAATTTCTACCATACCAAGAGGAACTCCGAACATTCCCGCATACATTTCCTTGTCCTGCTCGAAAATTGAATAATTTTTTGCGACAAAATCAGGCACTCCAGTTTCAAGTTCGCCATTATTCGCCATTTTTTGATAAATCTCAATGATATTCGCCTTGTCGAATTTTTCTTTGTATGAACGCTTATCCACAAGCGCGCTAAAAATATCGGCCACAGTCAAAATTCTGTCCTGCAAAGAAAGCGCAGAAGCAAAAAGCCGCTCAGGATAGCCAGAACCATTCAACTTTTCATGATGATGAACCGCAATTTTTATAATTTTTTCTGGAACAACATTTTTCAAGATAGATTCAGTTTCTTCAACGTGCATTTTCATAACCCGGTATTCAAACGCTGAAAGTTTCCCCGGAGATTCAAGAATCATATTCGGAATAGAAATTTTCCCCAAATCGTGAAGAATTCCCGCCGTAAAAAGCTCATTGATTTCAGATTGCGGCAGACCTTTTAACTTCGCAATTGAAACCGCATAACTTGCCGTGTGAATTATGTGCTGAACAGTCTGCGTGCTTTTAAAGTCGATAAGATAAATCATCAGTTTAAAAAGCTGCTCCGTCTCTTCCGCAGAAAATTCAAGAGAATCAAAAAAATTATCCACATCCTGCTGATAAGAATCATAAATAATTTTTTTGGAAATCAATTTATCAATATCAAGTTTTCTGAAAATCAAAAGATAAAGCTGATTAAACTTTGAAAAACCGTATTTTTGAAAATCCGCCGAAAAATAATTTCCCTTTGTGGAATCCAAAAGAGCCTGAATCGAGCTGGCCGTAAAAACCAAAGACGCATACTCAAGCTGGGGAATTTTTGCCGCAAGCGACTCGTCATACTTTTTATCATAAAAAAGCAAAGTTTTTGCGTTTTTACCAAGCGGCGACATTTCCTTTAAATAATAATAGCCATACAAGAAAGAATGATAAATTTCTTCCTGCGTAAGCTCCGAAAGAAGAACAGGTTTTTCACCAAAAAAATGAAGAAATCCAAAAAGATGAAACAAAGACAAAAGAACTGCATCTTTAGGCGAGATTTTTTTTCCAGCCGGAAGAGATTTTGCAATCGAAGCCGCAATAAAAGCCGTTTCACAGCTTATTTTTCCAAGGCTCAAGTTGATTTGCCGAACCATCCTGAAAATCAGCTTGAGAATCTGCGCCGAGTTCAATAAAAATTTTGGATAAACTTCTTCTTTCATATTATAGAGATATTTTATCATAAAATTTTGAATTTTACTAATATTGTGAAAGTTGAGTTTTAGAAAATCGTGAAACAAACGCTCTCTGCGAATTTCCAATTTGTTCAGACGGATTTTGCTCGCGCTACGCTTGTATTTCTTTGGGTGCTCTGCACTTTAATTGATTTCATCGCAAAAAGTCTTCTCAAATTGAAAATTCGCCTACGCTTTTATTCATTCCCTAAAAAACTCAACATTCAATATTCACAATTTTCTTTTCATTTTAAAAATATGAGATAAAATAAAAGCATGACGAAACAGGAATTAGTAACTGAAATGGCAACTGAACTCGGTCTCTCTAAAAAAAAGTGCAATGAAACTTTGAACGCAATGCTCGAAGAAATCGTTCTTGCACTTGAAAGCGGAAACAAATTTACCCAGCCGGGATTCGGTTCATTCAAACCTGTTGAAACAAAAGAACGAGTTGGAAGAAATCCTTCAAATGGCAAAAAAATGCTTTATCCAAAAAAGATAAGGCTGAGATTCAGAGCTTCTGAAAAATTAAAGGATGAGATAAATGAATGAGTTTTTAACACAATCACAATTAGCGGAAAAACTTGTTCAACGGACTGGCATAAAATTTGAAACGGCGAAACAATTTTCCACGGTGTTTTTTACAATCGTAAAAAAAGGACTAAAAAACAGCGAAAGTTTTTCCGTTTACAATTTTGGAACTTTCAAAAAAACTTGGATTGAAGCAACAACCGGAATCAATCCCGGAAGCGGCGAAAAAATCAACATTCCAGCGCATTGGCGGATTAAATTTGTTCCATGCGCGGCTGTTGAACGCAGGCTGAACAAACCTTACGAAAATCTTAAAGCGAAAGAAATCCCTGAAGACACAATAATTCCAGAAACAGCGGACGAGCCAGATGATGATTTTTACAATGATGAACTTGGAATTGATGAAAATGATTTTGAAAACGAAATAGAAAATACAGAAGAAAAAGAACTTTCCAAGAAAAAACTGAAAATTCTTACGCTCGCCGGAATTTTCCTATTGATTTTCATTCTTATAATTTCAATTTTAATAAAAACCTGCGCCACACCAACGAAAAAAAATCAAAATAAAAAAGAAGAAACTCTGCCGCCACAAAAAGAAACAGAAGTTATTGCAGAAGCCCCGGAAAAATCTGAACCTTACGAAGAAAAACTCAATTTTGAAACATTCGCAGTTCCTTCCGGCAGCAATTACCACACAATCGCCGAGACAAAATACAACAACCGACATTTGTGGCCGGTAATTTTTTCCGCAAACAAGACTTTAAGCGCAGATCCGGATTTTGTAGCAAAATACAGAGACATAAAAATCCCGGAACTTCCGAAAAACGAAGCACAAAAGAAAAATCTTATAGAAAATTCCGTGCTGGACGCATACAACGCCTACCTTCTTATGTGCGAAAAAGAACCAGAAAGCAACAAAAATGCGGAACGAAAACTGCGCGCCACAAGAGTTCTTGTTAGCGGCGAACTGCTTTCACCTGGATTCCTAGCAGACCACCACAATAGAATCCTGCCAGAATATCTTGAAATGGCGGAAAATATTGTTCTGCATCAGTATAGATAACTATAAAACTTGCACTTTTGGAACAAACTCAATTTTTAAATTCATATTCAACCCTTCTGCCAATCTTTGCAAAAGTTTTACAGTTGGATTTCCAGAGCCATTTTCAATTTTCTAAAATCCAAGCGTCGCATCTCGTTTCAAATATATTCAAACGGAATCAAGCTGTTTTTTTCATCAAGCGGAACTATCATGTTGCTTTGACAGATTACCGCGCCGTTTCCAATTTCCATTCCAAGACTTTCAAGCACGCTAAAATTCTTCAGGGCTTCTTTTGTCGGATTTGTTCCCTTTTTTATCTCGACTGGGTAAATTTTTCCGTTCTGAACTATCAGCAGATCGATTTCTTTTTTGTTGTTGTCCCTGTAATAAAAAAGTCTGTTGCGAACATCAATTCCGGCATTTGCATAGCTTTTTATGATTTCCGAGACAACGTATGTCTCAAACATATTTCCTGCCATCGCGGAAACTTCCAGAGCCTGCGGATTGTTCCAGAGACTTAAATAGCAGCAAAGTCCCGTGTCCATGAAATAAAGCTTTGGACGCTTCTCAATCCGCTTTATTGTGTTTGCGGAATAAGGCGAAAGAAGATAGACGATTCCGGATGAAACAAGAATGCTCAGATAGCTTTCGGCAGTCTTTCCATCGATTCCGACATCTTTTGAAATGTCAGAGAGATTCACCTCCTGGGCAGTCCTTGCAGCCGCACAAGAAATAAATTTCAGAAATTTCGACTCGTTTTTTATGTTGATTAAATCACGGATGTCGCGCTCTAAATAAGTCTGCATATATGAGCCGAAAAAATCCTCTGGAGAAAGTTCCGGATTCGTAATCATTTTTGGCATTCCGCCGCGGTAAATATCCCCAAAAACAGAAGTTTTTCCGGCAGCCTTTTTGATTTTTGAAAAATCATTCGTCGGCAAAAAAGGAACAGAATCAAGGCTGAAAATTTCCCGGCGGCTGAACGAATAAAGCGAAATAATTCCAACACGCCCAGCCAGAGACTCGCTCACGTTTTTCATAAGATAGAACATCCGCGATCCTGTAAGAAAAAACTGACCGTTGCAGTTTTCAGAAAGCGCATTTTCGTCAACATAGATTTTTATGTACGAAAGAATTTCTGGGGCATACTGAATCTCATCTATAATAAGAGGCGCATTCTCCTTTTTATACTGCTTCAAAAAAAGCGCCGGGTCTGACTTTGCAAGCTCTCTCACATTCGGATAGTCAAGCGTAACATAATTTATTTCGCCGTTTTTCTGGGCGAATTCTTTTAAAAGCGTAGTCTTTCCAACCTGACGCGCACCGCAAATCATCACAACCGGAAAGTGCTCCGCCATGAAAGAAAGCCTGTTCAGCACATTTCTATGAAAAATCATATAGCACCCTTTTTATACAAATTCGGAATACAATTCCTTATTTGTATAAATTATACATGTTCTTTTTGCTTTTTTCCATAGAAAAATTGAAAATTATTTTAACATAAATTTGTGTTTTTTGTTTTGACGCGCGGTAAATAAGCGATGAGCAAAAGGAAAACAGTCTATATGCTGGATGCATACAACACCAACCTTCTGTATAGATAAAAAACAAACTACTTAACAAATCTTTCTATTTTACATTTATGCTTTTTTGTCTTTTCATCATAATTTATGCCTACAAACAGCAAATCACCCGAATATTTAGACAACGAATCAAAATATTTTTTTTCTTTTATCTGGTTTAGGGCTAAATCTGGAGAAGCATCATGCTTTAACTCAACAATCATAGCAGGAACATTATTTTTAAAAGGAATATAAACAATATCTGCAAAACCCTTGCCAGTTGTCATCTCCTTTACAATTGTGTAATTATTTATAGCGTAAATAAAAGCAAGATAAATCGCACTGCTTAAAGAATCTTCATTATTGTAATTTCGGTTTGATGCAACATGAATATGACTAACATCCAAAGCATTTGCTACAGCCTCTTCGTTTCCTGCAATTGTATTTTCTATCAACTGTCTTGAAGCCTCTATGATTTTATTCGTTTCAGAATAATTATTATCCTCGCAAATCGCACGTTGCCATTCCTGATATATCTCCCGGTTTGGTATATAGCATTGCCCATTTTGGAAATCATAAGCCAAATATCCAAGATGAATCAAAAAAGTAAAAATATCATGCTTGTTTTTAAAGTTAGACATCGTATTATGATACATTCCAACATCAACATCCACCCTACCACCAGAAAGCATTTTGATAACAGCTGCTCTAACACCATCAAAATTCATCTGCAATTTATCAGAAATAATTTCATAAGTTGAAGTAGAACTCCAATAAGATTTGAATGCTCTATTCTGAACAGCCTGCATCACCGCATCAGGATTATAAATTTCATATTCACCAAGTTTGTAACCATCATACCAAGCTTTACACTCTGCAAAATCACAGCCATATTTTTCACACAACGCTTTCACCTCTTCAGAAGTAAAACCAATATATCCTGAAAAATTTCCAGAATCAATCATCGTATACTGCTTAAAAGTATTTAGCTTAGATTGAATTTTATCCTTGATTATAGGAAGAATACCTGTAATATACGCAAGAGAAATCGCAGGTTTTAGCCCTGAATTCTTAAAAATCGAAACCAAAAACGAAAGATAATTATCAAATTCTTCACCAGAAACCTGTTCGCGCACAAGCACATCATACTCATCTATGATAATTATAAAAGTCTGACTCGTTTCTTCATAGACCCTTTGAATATATGTTCC
>CAVBXG010000046.1:0-20180 GCA_963599585.1 bacterium | reverse complement strand
CGTGTTCCCGGCTTTAATTAATCTCTGCCATTTACACAAATTTTATGACAGGGTCAAAAATCTAGTTTCCACTTATCGAAGAAAGCAGAGAATCAACCTCAGCCTTCCGAAACGAAGGATTTTTTATCTGCACAACTGTAAGATATTTTTCCGCGCTCTGGTTGTCGCCCAATGCCATGCAGACTTTTGCAAGCTCAATGTAGGCATCCCAATTGTTCGCGTCCTGCTGAAGAACCTGAACATAAGTCGTTTTCGCATTGTCAAACTGCTTTGAAGAAGCGAACGCCTGACCCAGATTGTACCGAACTTCTTTATTTTTAGGCTGAATTTTAAGCGCATTCTGGAAATATTTCACCGCATTCTCGTAGTCTTCCACCGCGAGATATGCGCTTCCCAGATTATTGTTCACCTCAAAGTTGTTTTTGTCCTGCGCATAAGCCTTTGCAAAAAGCTGAAGCGCCGTCTCCGTGTCAGGAGGATTCATATTCATATACATTACGCCAAGATTAATCTGGGTTTTCAGATGGTTCGGATTTGCCTGCAAAACCTCCGCATATTTCTGGATTGCCTCATCAGTATTTCCAGATTTTTCGCTCATAAGCGCATAATTATAGATTACGTTCGCGCGGTTTGTAAGATTCTTTATCTGTCCGCAGGAATCATAAGCCTTTTTCGCATACGAAAGCGCATCAGCAATCTTATCTTCCTCAAACAGAACCGTAGAAAGATTGTAGTAAGTCATTGAATCTTCTGTTCCAGCCGGAAGCATTGCCAAAGACTGCTTGAAAGTATTCTCCGCATCCGCATATTTTTTCGCCTGGTAATAAACCGAGCCAAGCTCATTAAGTGCGGCACGGTTCGTATTGTTTATCCTGAGAACATTCTGATATGCGCTGATTGCGCCGGCATAATCCTTTTGAGCCGAAAGAATTCTTCCTTCCTCAAGATAAGAACGCTCGTGCCGCGGATCAATATCATGCGCCCGCCTGAATTCCGCCAACGCCGATTTTGTGTCATTCAACCTGTTGTCCGTAAGCCCAAGATTATATCGCGCCGGAGCAAAATTTCCGTTCAGCTGGCAGGCAGTTGTAAAAGAATATTTTGCCTCGGTGATTTTTTTCATCATATATTGGACGCGGCCAAGATTGTAATAATAAAGATAATTTTTTGAAGTATCGTTCGCGGCAGCCTTTGTAAGATGGTCAAGAGCTTTCTGGTAATTTTTCTTGTCAAAAGCGTCCATTCCAAGAATGTACTGGCTTTCAGCATTTTTCGGGTCAAGCGCGACAGCTTTTGAAGCATATTCAACCGCCGCATCCTGAAGTTTTTTCTTTTCATCAGGATTTGAAGCATTCAGCGAAGCGTCGTAGAGCGCGCCGGCCATCTCTGAATTTTTTCCCGCGGAAAAAGCCGGTTCACCGTCAGAAACAGGAAGAGCTTTCTGTGCATTTGCAAAATTATTAAGCGCAGAATCAATGTTTCCGCTGTTCAACGCAGATTTTCCCTGCTGAATAAAATCGTTTACAGCAGCAATTTCCGCCTTGAGCTTCGCATTCTTTTTTGCAAGCTCCTCTTCCTTCGCCTTTCGGGCAGCCTCTTCTTTTTTGCGCTGTTCCTCCGCAGCCTTTGCAATCGCCTTCTGTTCTTCCTGCTGGGCCTTCAGCTGTTCCTGGCGTTCCTTTTCAAGAGCCTCGTTTTCCTGCTGCTTCCGCATAAGCTCGGCCATCTCTTTCTGCTGGCGCGCGTTTTCCGCATTTGTGCGCGCAAGCTCAGATTTCATTGAATCAAGGGAAGACTGCAATCCATCCGTGTCGATATTCACATTCACATTCTGATTTGAACTATTTCCGGCAGAATCCTCGCCTTTTGCCGCGATTATTTTCTTCATCAAATCCTGAATTTCCTTGTCGCCCGGATTTTTCAGAAAAAGTTTCTGCAATGCGTCCAAAGCCCGGTCATATTCGCCGTTGTCATAATAAAACGTAGCAAGAGAAATCTGCTTGCTCTTTCCCCCGGACGAGCCGGAACAGCCACGAACGCACAGCAAAACAACCGCCGCAACAACAGCAGCCACAAGGCAGCCAATAATTATCTTCTGCTTTTTTGTAAGTTTCGATTTTCCAAAATTGTTTCCGTCAAAATTATACATATTCTCCACCTTTTTCCAAAAACCAGTTTATTCAAGCTCACTTTCGTAATCGTAATCAAGAACATCTTCCGCACCGGCAGTCATGTTTGTTGTGTCAGTCTGCTGGAGCGAATTTGCCACATCCTCCAAAAGTTTCCGCCTTCTTTCTTCTTCGGCAGCCTTGCGCTCCGCCTCAAGAGCCTCCTGCTCAGCTTTTTGCCTAGCCATTTCCTCCTGAAGCCTCTTGTTCTCCTCTTCAAGACGTTTCTGCTCCTCCGCAAGACGCACAGCTTCCTCTTCCTGCCGCTGTATTTCCTGCTCAAGATAGCCAATCAGCCGCTGAATTTCCGGAGTCTGCGGATCATCAGGCTGCTCCGCCACAAAACGCCTGTAATCAACAAGGCAATCCTGATACTTTTTCATCATAAGCCGAGTGTTCGCCCGGTTCAAAAGCGCGCTGTAAAAATCCGGGGAAGCCGCCAGCGCAAGCGAATAGCAGCTTTCCGCCTTAGAATAATTTACCGCCGCATAAGCCACATTTCCTTCATTAAAAGAAAGAAGTTTCCGGTTCGCAACAGAAGAACCCATTCCGCGCTCAAAAGCATCAATTGCCTTGTCGTACTGCCCAAGCTGAAAATACGCAAGCCCCAAAAAATTGTAAGTGTCCGCCGAAACATTTCCGCCAGCAATATCTTTTTCAAGCAAAGAAACCGCCCCGCCGGGATTATTCGTCTTAAAAAGCCTCTCGCCTTCAGACTCAGAAAAAGCCCCCTCCAAAATCAAAAACAAAATTCCAAAAACAAAAAAATTTTTCTTCATCACATTATTTTAACACATAATAGAATAAAAAGTAACTACAGCAAATTCCACCAGTGCGCGACCCGCTTTTACTGCAAGTCCTCATTCCGCATCCGCTCCACTCCGGTCTTTCCGTGGCAATCGGGGCTAAGATTCTCCTGAAAATCCAAAAATCCACCGCGCCCCAGCAGATTTATCACTACGCAAACGCATTAAAAAAAATCAACAAAAAAATGCCGGAACGGAAGCGGAAAAGCAGAATTGGCGTAATTTGCCATTTTTTTGCCGAATGGCAAAAGAGAAAACTGAAAATGAGTGCCGCGAATTGAAGTTTTCTTCCTAAAAAAAAATTGCAACCATAGCCAATCCTGTTTTCCGCTGAAAGTGCAGGCATTTTTTCGCGGCTATTATAATGCGTTTGCACAATCGATTTGCTGAATAAACTCTATCCACTGTTCAAAATTTCAGCTATAATTACAGATTAATACTGGAGTTTTAAAATATGATGATTGCCATTTCAGTTGCCATCCTGATTATTATCGCCGGGCTTCTCGCCCTTGTAATCAGACTTGTCGCAATGCCTAAAAAACTTGATACCGTAAAAAAGCTTCTTAAACAAGGCAAAAATCAAGCCGCGGCAAAGCTCGCAAAGCAGATTGTCGCAAAAGATCCTCAGAACTACGCCGTCCATTATTATCTTGGAAAAGCATACCTTGCGGACAACCGCGGCGAGCTTGCGCTCATAGAATTCAAGACGGTAAACGAGCACGCGCTTTTTGACTCCTCTCTTCCAGAAATTCCTTTCAGAAAAGAATTCGCCTCACTTCTTGTAAAATACAAACAGACCGAGGCTGCGCTAAAGGAATATCTTCTGCTCACAAAGCTAGATCCAACCTGCTCCGACAATTATTTTAACGCCGCAAAACTCTACGAAAAAACAAACAGAAAAGACCTTGCGCTCTCAATCTACAAAAAATGCATCGCGCTTAACCCTAAAAATGCAAAGGCGCACGCTTCCCTCGGCTACATTCTTTTTCAGGCAAAGCAGATAAACGAGGCAAAAAGGGAACTTGACCTTGCAATCCACCTGAATCCGGAAGAATATTCCTGCTATTATTATCTAGGAAAAATCTTAAAGGACGCAAAAGATTTCGGCGGCGCAGTAAAAGCGTTCGACAAAGCCCAGCGAGACAGCGAATTCAAGCAGAAAGCGCTTATTGAACGGAGCACATGCTACATGATTGCAAACCGGCTCGACAATGCGCAGATTGACCTTCAGCGCGCAATAGAACTGGACAAGACTGGAACAAAAAACGACACGCTTTACGCACGCTACTTTCTTGCCGCATGCTACGAAAAGAACCGGAAAATCGACAAGGCAATCGAGCAGTGGGAATTGATTTTCAAGGCGAACCGTTCCTTCCGCGATGTAAGCGCAAAACTTTCCGAATACAAGGCTCTTGAGGCAAATGACAATTTAAAGGATTACCTCACAAGTTCGGACGCGGAATTCATTGAAATCTGCAAGAACACAACAAAAAAAGCGCTGGGATTCAACGCGGTCCAGGCGGACGCAAAAAAATTCGGCGTCCAGATTATCGCAACAGAAGGCAAAGACGGCGACTGGATGAGCGTAAGGAAACAGTCTTTCCTGCTGCGCTTCTACCGCGATGTGGAACCGCTTGAGGACGCTCCTGTACGGGATATTCTTGAAAGCGCAAAATCCTCAAACTGCACAAAATCGTACATTTTTGCAAGCTCAGGTTTCACGCGCACGGCAATAGCCTTTGCGGAAAACAGGCCTGTCGAGCTTGTCGGCAAAGAAAAACTTCAGCAGATTCTTGAGCTTGCTGCAAAACCGGACAAATAAAATGAAAATTCTTTGCGTTTCCGATCAGATTGACCCGCTGATTTACAATCAAAATGCTCACAAAAATTTCCCGGATGTTGATCTGATTCTATGCGCCGGCGACCTTCCTATGGATTACGTTGATTTCATAGTAAGCGTGTTCAACAAGCCGACATATTTTATCTTCGGAAACCACGACTTAAAAGAATTCAAATATTACCACGGAACAATGACCGCTCCGCCACGGCCAACAACAAGCGCGCAGTCAACAACTTCAATAGAAGTTCATTTTGAATCAATAAAGGAAGACCATCACCACGGCGCAAATTACGCAGGATTCAGAAACCTCAGCCTTAAAAATTTCAAGGTCAAAAACAAAAAGGGAAAACAGACGCCCTTGCTTTTAACAGGAATCTCAGGCTCAATCCGCTACAACGACGGCTTGTGCCAATACACAGATTTTGAGATGACAATTCATCTTCTTGGGCTTGTGCCTCGCCTTTTGCTGAACAAACTTCTTTACGGACGTTTCACAGATATTTTTCTTACCCATGCGACTCCGTATCAAGTTCACGACCACGACGACCCTTGCCACAGAGGATTCAAGTCTTTCAACTTATTCTTAAAATTATTCAAACCGGAATATATGGTTCACGGACACATCCATCTTTATGACAACAGAGAGGAAAGAGTTTCCAAATACGAAGAGACAACCGTCATAAATGCGTTCGCCCACTATATTCTTGAATTCAACACTGATAAGCACGGAGAACAGAAATAATGTTACCAGAAGCAGAAAGCGATTTTGCAAGAGCCAGAAACAAAGCTCTTTTCAACGAAATCCAGCATCTTCTGACTCCAGAAGAAGCGGCGATGATTTCACTGAAAGCGGTCAGAAACCTAATAAAAACCCAGTCAGAAACCTATATCGGGATGAAAGTTATTCCTATAAACAAAATTGTAGGAAGCGAAGGACGGTACAAAGATTTTGACAACCAGTTTTTTCCGAAACGTTCAATAATCAGGGAACGCTGGGAACACGTTGATGAAGCAGTCATAAAAGACATAGTTCTTCCGCCGATAAAAGTCTACGAGCTTGGCGGCCTGTATTTTGTGCGCGACGGAAACCACCGTGTCTCTGTCGCAAAAGCAAAAGGCGTTGAATTCATCGATGCGGAAGTAGTTTCCCTTCAGACGGAAATAAAACTTTCCCCGGCAAGAACGCTAGACGGAATGATGAAGCAGATTATCGCCTACGAAAAACGGAATTTCTATTTTGAGACAAATTTCGGCGACATAACCGACTACTGGGTCCTGGATTTTTCAACCGCGGGCCAGTACGACGTAATCTACAACCATATTCTTACGCACAAATATTTCATCAATCAGAACCAGAAAGAAGAAATTCCTATTGAAGACGCGATTCTTTCCTGGTTCAACAACGTTTATCTTCCAGTTGTAACAACAATCCAGAAATACAAGATAATGAAATATTTCAAGAAAAATACGGTAAGCGACCTTTACGTCTGGATAATCAAATATTATGACGAGCTAAAGAAGAAATTCGGCGACGGACTTCCGCTAGATCAAATTGTCTACGATATAAAAAAGCAAAAGAAATTCTCGATAATCTCAAGGATAAGGAATTTTATAAAAAGATATATCCTGAAAAAAGAAATCAGTAATTTTTCGCACAAAATCGACAGATAATTTTATTATAAAAAAAATTGACGGCTGAATATTTCAATGTTAATATAATCTAAAGTCATCAATGTAAACAGGAGCTGAATATTGTTGGACTCAATTGATTCATTTGTAAATCTACCGCTTCTAATTGCAGCAGGCGCAGGTCTGGTTCTTTTTATTTTGCTTTTGATTGCGAAAATAAGGAATGCGGCAAAAGTTAGTTTTATATTTTTTCCATGTATCGGAGTGTTGATTGCTGGTCTGCTTTACACTTATTTTGACCACAAGCTTTTTTACATCTCGGTAATTACGCTTGTTCTGGAATTTTTCTTTATTGCCTACGCATTTGTGCTCGCAGTCTCTGATCCGGCAAAACGCGCTGAAAAAAAGGCGAAAAAAGAAAAAGAATCTGAAGAAAATTCAAATCCGGATGAAGTAAGCAAAGAAGCCCTTGACGCTCTGGAAAACAAATACAAGACTATTATAGAAGATGATAAAGAGCTTACCGTAAAAGCCTCAAGTTATTTCACAGAAGAAAATTCTCTTTCCCAGTTTTTGGAATTTTTCAACAAGCTAGTTGTGCAAAAAACCGGCGCAGATGGCGGAACAGTTCTTGTCCTTGATGAATTTGACAATATTCTTGCAGTAAAGGCAGTAACAGGAGTTTTCCCTCCTCCGTATAAAATCCCGGAAGATATTCCGCACAAGCAGCTCCGCGTTGAGACAAACTTCAAATATTCTCAGTATTCGTTGGAAGGAAATGTTTTTGGCGATTTCTTTACAAAAGGAGTTGCAGAAAACATAACAAATCCAATAAAAGACAAACGCATTTTCCAGAACGGACCGGAAGATTTCCTTCGCGTAGGTCCATATATGTTCATTCCTGTAAAGCAGATGGGCGAATCCGTTGCGCTTGCTGTTCTTGCGCGCAAGCCTGACTCAGAACCTTTCAGCAAAAAAGAATTTGAGACAGCCTGCAATCTTTGCGACGGACTTGCAACTGCTCTTATTCCGCTGAACAGTTTCCTTGCATATTCTGAACACACAGAATTAACAAAGGAAGGCGACATTGCGACAAAATTCCAGAAGACTCTTGTTCCGGAAAAACTTCCTGTAATCAACAAGCTTTCAATCGGAAAATATTCCATCACAAACGAAAATGTCTGTGGCGACTACTACGATATAATTCCTTCAAGAAAAGACAGAATCACATTTGTAATGGCAGATGTTGCCGGCAAAGGAATGAATTCCCTTACAATTATGATTATGATTCGCGCAATGCTCCGGCTTGTGGCAAACACAAACCAAAGCTCGGCAACCCTTCTTGAATGGGTAAACAGAACTATCTGCTCAGAAAAGAACAGCATGGATCACTTTGCGAGCGTTGCATTGATAAACTACAACAGCATTGACAACACTGCGCAGATTGCCACATCTGGAATCAATCCTGTTTTGCTTTACAAGGCAAGCGAACAGAAAATAAGCAAGATTTCCACAAACTGTGAACCTATCGGTGTAGAAAAAAGCACTAAATACAAAAATATTGACTTAAACCTTGATGCAGGCGACATTCTTGTAACTTGTACCGATGGTTTACTTGAATGTCTTGACGAAAGAGGTGTACAATACTCGATAGACAATTTACAAAAGGTTATTCAAGCCAACTGCAATTTGAATGGGAAAGATATTGCAGCAAAGGTTAAAGATAATATCAAAAAATTCTGTGGCAACACACAGCAATACGATGACCAGAGCCTTCTGATCATAAAAATACAGGGATAAGGAGTACCTTATGGAACTTAAAATACGAAAAAATGGAGATGTTTACATTATCGATGTAAACGGAGAAATGGATCTCTACAATTCTTATAAACTTAAGGAACTTGTTATGAAGATGATTGAAAAAAATGTAAAAATCTTCATCATAAACCTTGAGCAAGTTGACTATATCGACTCGTCTGGAATTGGTGCATTGATTTACATTTGTTCAACTATCAAAAAAATGAACCTAAAGCTTTCTATCTCAAACATTCACGGTTCAGTAAAAAAAGTTATTGAACTTACAAAGCTCATGGGATATTTCCCTATTGCAAACAGTGTTGAAGAAGCGCTTTTGATGGTAAAAGAATAAAAAGTATTTCCCAACTTATTTTGTTCTTGTAAAAAGGAGATTTTTATGGAAGAACCAACAGTAAAAGAATTACGTTCTGACGACAATGATCCATTGTTCGACAAAACAAATATGCTTAAGAAGGAATTCCCTTCAGACTTTAGACAGATTAGATATTTTACACTTTTGATTGTTCAATCAGCACCATCTGAAATCAAGGAATTGAACCTTCTTGAACAGCAGATAAGCGAAGTAATCAAAAATGCTGTAAAACATGGAAATCACTGCGACATAAACAAAAAAGTAACAGTATGGTATTCATTCAGCCCTACCCATGCACACGTTATTGTTCAGGATGAAGGTGAAGGATTCAAAGATCTTGAAAAATGGAATGAATTCAACCGCAAACGAATTTCTTGTCTTCATGCTAACAATTATGAAGAGCTTGCAAATTACGTTTCTTTTAAGACAAAAGAATCAGATGCTCAGGACGGCGGTAACGCATTGTTCGCGGCTCTTGAATACTGGAACGGCGGATTTGTTTACAACGGCAAACGAAATGCTGTTGCAATGCTGAAAAAATTCCAGCAGAAAGCACGTTAAAAAAGAAATTTGTAAAAAAAAGACGGTAAAAAAACCGTCTTTTTTTATTGCCATCCTATAATTTTGAAACAGGAATGTGATACACGCTTCCGCAGTTCCTACACACAACCTCAAGCGGGTCTGGGCCGTTCTTCTTGATGTCTGCAAGCTGATCCGCTGGAAAATGCCTTATATAATTCAAATACGTTTCTTCTGTGCAAGGGCAATCGAATGAAACATTTCTGCGGACTGCAATCGTCGGCTTAAATTCCCTGAAAAGTCCGTATACAAAATCTTCAATCGTGCCTTTTTCGCTGAACCACTGCCCTATCGACGGTGCTGTTTTAAATGCCATTTCTGCGCGGGAAATCAAATCCTGATCAGCAGTCTTATCTGCGGAACTTGATTTTGCAGCACCGCTACCGCGCTTTCCTCCGGTTTCAGGCATAATCTGAAGGAAAAGTCCACCTGCGCCAACAACCCGGCCTTTTTTATCAAGCTGGATTCCTGTATTGAACGCAGAAGAAAGCTGTTCCGACTGGTTATAGTAAGAAGCCAAATCCATGGCAATATTTCCTGTGTCAACAGAAACTGAACTTGTGTAAGGATTCTTGTCACCTTCATGGATTGTAGAGACAGACAAAGTTCCACTGCCCAAAAACGGCTTTAAATCCCAGTTTTCAAGCGGCTTTTCAACAGGAATATGCTCATTAAAAAGATAACCGCGGACAGTTCCCTTTGAATCAACTTCCACAGAAAAACCTTCCGCAGGTCCGTCAACTTCATACCGCAATGTAGAGTGTTCTTTTCCCTTCATCAAAGGAAGCATTAGCGCACCGCAAAGCGTTGCCTGCCCGAAAACCATTGTCTCTAGAATTCCAAGATTATGCTGCGCCCTTGCCTGATTCACAAAACGTGTTCCATGAAAAAAAGCACCACGAATACGTCCTTCTGCCATTACAAAAATTGCCATTTCATCTTTAGGCAAAGACCTTAAATGTTCAAGTAATTCCAAATCTTTTATTTCAGCTTTTATCATATTTATAATTTAATATTTATAAGAAAATGAGTAAATAACAATAACCAGAATATCAGAATATTGTTAGAATGTAGATTTTACAAGAAAAGTATTTCCATCGTACGAGAACCAAACAACAAGAAATATTCAATAGTGTGCGAGTTTTCGATAGAAAACTCGTTAAAAAGAAAAAGAACTTCTTTAGCACTTACAAATAGTTGCAAGTTTTCGGCAGAAAACTTGTTAAAAATAAAAATGAGCTTCTTGTGAAGCTCATTTTTATTTTTGGAGATGGCGGGAATTGAACCCGCGTCCGGGTATGCAGCACGAAGGCTTCTACATGTTTAGTTATGCGAGGTGATTGTCGGGAAAAGGTAGCAGCATAACAAGCGTCTTTTCCGTATTCCGGCTAAATGTCTTGCGCCATGGCCGAACACATTGCACAACAAGTTCCTGTTGGCGTCAGAACATCACAAAGTTAGGAACAGCACCCTATGAGTTCCGTGCTCACTGCTTACGCAGCAAGAGCAAACTGTTCTTCAGAAGATTCCTCTTCTTTTTTGTTGAAGATTGCAGTTAGTTTTTTGTCAGTTTAAGGCACCTTCACACCTACATGCAACCAACGGACTCTCACATCCGTCGAAACCGGTGCACCCCCAAATACACTTGGTACTTAAAATATAGCTTAGAAAAATATAAAAGTCAAATTTTTTATTTGCCGAGTTTTATAAATTTAGAATAATAATTGAATCAGCTTCCAGAAAAAGGGGGCGTTACGGGGTGCTCCCCGTAATGGGGGCAGGCGAAATGTTGAGCTTGCGAAACAATTGAGCCGAGGGGGACTTTTCCCCCGCTAGTGGAAATTGTGGGACAAAAAGACTGACGCGGCAGGCTTTTTGTGGAGTGAGGAACGAAGTTCCGAACGGCGGGGATTTTTCCCCTTCTTGTTTTCTTATTGTAAATTAAATTGCAGAGTGATAAAATAATAGAAATTATCAATATATAAACAAGGTGAATTAAATGGCTGACGAAAAATTGCAGACGATTAGACATAGCTGTGCGCACGTAATGGCAGAAGCTATCTTAAAGTTGTTTCCGGGAACAAAAATTGCTATTGGTCCTGCTATCGATAACGGATTTTATTACGATTTCGATTTTCCAACCAACACCAAATTTACAGAAGAAAATTTTCCAGCTGTAGAAAAAGAAATGCGAAAAATTATTGCAGGAAACCATGATTTTGTTCGCAGAGAAGTCTCAAAGGAAGAGGCATTAAAACTTTTTTCTGGTCAGGATTACAAGCTTGAGCTTATAAACGACTTGCCTGAGGGCGAGATAATCACAACTTATGAGCAGGATGGATTCCTTGACCTTTGCCGGGGTCCTCATGTAAGCAACACAAAAGAAATCAATGGTCAGGCTTTTAAATTGCACAAGATTGCCGGAGCTTACTGGCGTGGTGATTCTGACAGACCTATGCTAACCCGCGTCTATGCGCTCTGCTTTGAAAAACCGAATGAACTGAAAGAATATCTTACAATGCTTGCCGAGGCTGAAAAACGCGACCACCGCAAACTTGGCGTTGAGATGGATTTGTTCCACCTTGAACCGGAAGATCCTGGACAGATTTTCTGGCATCCGAACGGATGGACAATCTACACAACAATCCAGGATTATATGCGAAAACAGGTCCGCCGCGACGGTTACCTTGAAGTAAATACTCCAGCGATTATGCCGCGCTCCTTGTGGGAAAAATCTGGTCACTGGGGACATTACCAGAAAAATATGTTCATAACTGAATCAGAGAAGCGGCTTTTTGCCATAAAACCGATGAACTGTCCTGGAGCCCTTGAGATTTTCAAGAGCCGCTTGCGTTCGTACAAAGATCTTCCTATGCGTCTTGCAGAATTTGGTCATGATGTGAGGAACGAGCCTTCTGGAACTTTGCATGGTATTATGCGTGTGCGCGGATTTGTTCAGGATGATGCGCATATAATCTGTACAGAAGAGCAAGTTGCTTCTGAAGTCGCAAAATTCTGTAAACTTTTGAAAAATGTTTACAAAGATTTTGGATTCAACGATTTGGTTGTAAAATTTTCTACAATGCCGGAAGACCATGTTGGAGATTTGGCAACTTGGGAACGTGCTGAAAAAGCATTGTCTGACGCTTGCCACGAAGCCGGATTGAATTATGAGATTCAGCCGGGAGAAGGTGCTTTCTACGGTCCGAAGCTTGAATTCAAACTTTACGATTGCCTTGGCCGTGAATGGCAGTGCGGAACAATCCAAGCGGATTTCCAGCTTCCTTCTGCGGAACGACTTGATGCAACTTACATCGGAAAAGACAACCAGAAACATCATCCGGTTATGCTTCACCGTGCGATTCTTGGTTCTTTGGAACGATTTATTGGAATTCTTATTGAAAATTTTGCGGGCGCATTCCCTACTTGGCTGGCTTTTGAGCAGGCTGCTGTTGTTCCGGTTTCTAACGCTTTTGATGATTACGCCCAGGAAGTAAATGATGCCCTGCTCCATGCAGACATCCGTTCCGCGGCATATATTTCTGACGACAACATGAGACAGAAAATCAAGATGATTACAAAAGAGCACAAAACTCCTTACATTCTTGTTGTCGGCGAAAACGAAAAGAACGAGAAATCGGTGACAGTTCGGTTCCGTCAGTCTAGCGGTCTTGAGCAAAAAACTATGAAACTTGAAGATTTCATCGCTTATGTTCATGAAAAGACAGAAAGCCACTTTATTGGAATCTAAAACCAATGGAAGACAGCGAATATTACAAAATGATGAGGGATCAATACTCTCATCGTTTTGTGGTAAAGAAAAATAAAAATTCTCAATTTTCCCAATGGAACGCACATCAAGGTCGGGAAGATGCACAGATGCTTCAGGAAAAAGAAACTGGCTGGAAGGCTGATAAAAATTTTGATGATTCAAATGAAAATTCTTACGGAGAATAACTTTTTTGTTCCAGCGTTTTAGAAGCGTTGACTATCGTTATTTTCAAATGTAAAATAGAAATATGTTTGATGTAAAAGAATCTGATTTTTTTGACCTAGAAGACGAGGCTTTTGATACTGTAATTGAACCGGGAATCAAATTCACGGGAAATATTAAATTTGTAAAGCCTTTTATGATCCGTGGAAAAGTGAACGGAAAAATTGAAGCCACAAGCGATCTCGTTATTGATAAATGTTCAGAAGTAAACGCTGATATAAATGCTGTAAGAATCCTTGTAAAAGGAAAAGTCCATGGAAATGTTTCTGGCAAAGATTTGATTTTCATTACTGCAAGCGGCTCTGTTGACGGCGATATAACTTCAAAACAAATTGTACTTGAACCGGGAAGCACATTTACCGGCCGCTGCACAATGATAAAATAAAAGGTAAAAACATGAAAAAATCTATAATTGCCTTATTTTTAATAGCTTTTTCTTTTTCTATATCTGCACAGAATATAAAACAGGATGCGCTTATTCTTTATAATAACGGACATTATGCGGAATCAATCGCTGTTTGCGAGCAGGAACTTGCCCAAAATCCAAACAGAGTTGAATCTTATGTTGTAATGTGCTGGGCTCTTGTACGCAACAAGCAGTACCTTGAAGCGGAACAGCGTGCCTTGCAAGGATTGAAAGTCAGCCAATACGACTTGCGCCTTACGGAAATCCTTGGAGAGGCAAGATATTTTCTTGGAAAAAACAATGGCGCGATGGAACAGTTTCAGAAATATGTTGCAAATGCCCCAGAAAGCAGCAGTCGCGTTGGAACGGCTTATTATTATATGGGAGAGATTTATATCCGGCAGGCGCGTTACCAGCATGCGGACATTGCTCTTTCCGCCGCGGTACGAAAAGAACCTTTGATTGCGAACTGGTGGGTTCGTCTTGGATACGCACGAGAAATGGCGAAAAATTATTATGAAGCCGCAAACGCCTATGACGAAGCGTTAAGATTGAATTCTTCTTCTATTGAAGCAGAAAGAGGAAGAAATAGAGTCGCGACAAAACTCCAATAAAAAATTGAATATACGTTTTGAAACAATGGGCTGCCGCCTTAATCAGATTGAAAGCGAAAGTGCAGCCCGCGCATTTTTAGAATCAAATTTTCAGGTTATAATAAAACCTCTGCAAGCAAAAAATGATGTTGACACAGAAACAATTCTTTGCATTGTAAACACTTGTGCCGTTACTCAAAAAGCAGAGCAAAAAGACCGCCGGATAATCCGCCTGATCCTTGAAAAATGCCCGAACGCCACTGTTATTGTTACAGGCTGTTATGCGCAGCTTTCTCCGGATGATATAAAAACTATAGACAAAAGAATTGCGGTTTTAAAAGGGCAATTAAAAAGCCGTCTTGCTGATGTTCCGGAACTTTTGCATCAACAGATTGATTCTGAAAAATTCAATCCTGAAAGTTTCGCAGCAGTCTTAAACAATGGACTTTTTAACGCTGAAACAGAAAAACCCGGAACAAGTGAAAACGCCTTCAGACTCGCAACGGACTCTTTTTTAGCGCACAGCCGCTCTTCAATAAAAATTCAGGACGGATGCAACTGCATGTGCAGTTATTGCACAATCCACATTGCGCGCGGTCATTCCGTTTCGCTGGATGCAGAAGAAGTTGTTAGGCGCGTTCAAAAACTGGAAAATGCTGGACAAGCCGAAGTTGTCTTTACAGCTGTGAATATCGGTCAATACAAAGGAAAATACAAGGAAGGTTTTGTAAAATTCAGCCAGCTTTTGAAACTATGCCTTGAAAACACAAAAAAAATCTGCTTCAGAATTTCAAGCCTTTACCCGGAAACTGTTGACTCAGAATTTTGCTCTGTGATAAAAAATCCGCGTGTCCGTCCATATTTTCATATTTCAGTTCAAAGCGGAAGCGACAAAATTTTAAAACTGATGAAACGAAGCTACAACGCAAAACAAGTTCTTGACGCATGCAATATGCTAAAAAAAGCAAAAGATTCGCCGTTTCTTTCCTGTGATATAATAACAGGATTTCCAGGAGAAACTGATGAAGATTTTTCTGAAACGATGGATCTCTGCAGGGCGTGCGATTTTGCCTGGGTTCATGTTTTTCCATTCAGTGCCCGACCAGGAACTGCCGCCGCGGAAATGAAACCAAAAATTCCGCAGTCAACAAGCGGAAAAAGAGCCGCAGAACTTGCGTTGTGGGCAAAACAGAACAAAATAAAATATATTGAAAATTTCCGCGGAAAAACTGTCGACGCTGTTCTTGAAACCGTAAAAAAGCCTTTTGTTTTTGCAAACGGAGAAGGACGGGAAATTTTTCATGCAGTTTCAGAAAATTTTCTTCATTGTGAGATTTCCGCACCAACTGGAAAAATAAAAATTCAGCCCGGAACAGCAATCAGACTGAAAATTTTAGGTCCTGTCGGAATCGGTGAACGAAAAACCGGAGAAATTGACACCCTAGCCGACTTTATAGAATAATTTTGAACAAAAATGACTTTTTTTCAAAAAACTTGATTTTTGCTATTGATTCTTTTTTAGAAATTCTATATAGTATTATTCACATAGCGGGATGTAGCGCAGCTGGTAGCGCGTCTGGTTTGGGACCAGGATGTCGCAGGTTCAAATCCTGTCATCCCGATAAAAAAGAACATCATTTTTGATGTTCTTTTTTTTATTTTAAACGGATTGCGGCGAATTAGTTAATATTTATTGTTATTTCTTTTGAAACTCCAATTCCATTATATTCGGCAGAAATATTTAAAGTATATTCACCGTTTGCCCAGCTAGAGTCCGCATAAATATAAATATCAGCAAGTTCCTCTGAAGAATAAAATTCATCTTTGTTTTCTGATTTTAAAAGCACACATTCGTTTGAGCTTACACCAAGATAATTCTTATAAACTTTCCAGCCAGAAAGCGCAACTGCAACGCCGTCCAAAGTTGAAGAAATCTTAATGAAACTTGATTTTGAAACATCACCTGAATTTCCTGAATTCAATGCGAATGAAATTTTTTCAGCATCTTCAATCGGATTTGTGGCAACACCCGATGAGTTATGTTCATCTTTTTGCCATTGAGCGTAAAGAACCACAACATCGCCATTTTTGACAGAAAGATTTTTTACAGTCTGATTTGCGTCATAAGATGTGCCGCTTCCGTCTTTTTCGGTGTTCCACATTTTTTCCGCAGCCCTATAACCATTCGGAGCCGTAAAATTATGCTCAGGCAATTCAAATTCAACATCATATTTTTCAGTTCTGTCAGGCATTTCCGTTCCAGAGCCGCCATTTTTGTCAAATTTTACAGTGTATTTATTTCTGTTATATTTTATTTCGACAACTGTGCTTCCATCTTCCAAAATTATCTGCTGTTCAATTGGCTGGGAAAGCGTAAATCCTTCGTAATCTTTTGCGGAAGCTTCTGTTTCTGCGCCGACAACACCTTCTTTGGTTTCCGAATCTGATTCAACTTCTGAATAGTTATCATCTGAAATATTTTGCTTAAAATGTTTTACGATGTATTTTGCAAGTTTTCCCCAATCCGCGACAAAATCGTAACAAGATGAAGAAACATAGATTTGGGAAACATAATCATTTTCATCAAGAATAAGGGAATCTGGAAATTCTGAATTTTTGCTGCCCGATTTTCTATAAAATTTCCAGCCGAGAAGAACTTTTTCCGACGCGATTTTTTGAACATCAATATCATCCGACTGCGGAAAATTTTCAGAAGACAATGTGCGGCCAATTTCATAACGGCGGTAAAAATAAGCAGGAGACTCAGAAGAGCCATCTTCCTTGTTTACATAAAAATTGTAATTTACGGAAAATTCTTCCTCGCGAAGCTCGTTGAAATCGTTGAACCAATTTACAGAACATGAAAAACTGAGAATAAATGGCAAAATTATTAACACATGAAAAAGTTTTTTTACCATCTGAACCCCACTGAAACGCAAGGCGACAGGAAATCAGTTGGCATTCCGTCGATGAAAATGTAATTGTAATCGGCACCAACTTCAAGCAGCAGATTTTTTACGGTAAAAACCAGTGAAGTTCCTCCCTGAACTCCAGCATATCCGTAAAATGCATCTTTTTTTATATTTTCAGAATCTTTGTAGTCCATAAAATTCTGAATGAACATAAGATTTCCGCCGACATGAAAATTCAGCTTTAAAATATTTTTATAAATTCGGCGTTGATATAAAATATTTGCACGCAAAAATCCGAATTTGTCGCTATAGTCATAATCTGAAGTTGTCAAGTTGTATTTTGAGACAAGCGCATCAAATTCAAGACCAATGTGGTTCGGATTTTTTAGTTCTGGGACAAAGCCTATTTTTAATCCTGCGAACGGCAAAATCTCGCCATCAGAAAATTCATCAAAAAATGGACTGAAAAAAATTCCGCCTTCAGCAGCAACATAGAAACCCAAAATCCGTTTTACTTTTACATGATTTTTTTTGGATTCAAGTTTTTTGGCAAATTTCTTGTCTTTTTCAAGTCGTTCTTGCTCTGCTTTTATTCGTTCCTGCTCCGCCTTTTCCGCGGCAAGACGCGCCTCCTCCTGTTTTCTAGCTAATTCTTCTTTTTCCTGCTGGATGCGCAGTTCTTCCGCAATGCGTTTTTCTTCCTCTGCCTTGGCAATCGCCTCTAGCCGGGCTTTTTCTTCTGCTTCCGCCCTGATTCGGGCTTCTTCGGCAAGCCGTTTTTCGTCTTCCAGTTTTGCAAGCCGTTCCTGTTCAGCTTTTATTCGTTCCTGTTCTGCCTTTATTCGTTCCTGTTCAGCTTTTTCCGCGGCAAGACGAGCTTCTTCTTGTTTTCTGGCTAATTCTTCTTTTTCCTGCTGGATGCGCAGTTCTTCCGCGATGCGTTTTTCTTCCTCCGCTTTGGCAATCGCCGCTAGCCGGGCTTTTTCTTCTGCTTCCGCCCTGATTCTGGCTTCTTCGGCAAGCCGCTTTTCTTCTTCCAGTTTTGCAAGCCGCTCCTGCTCTGCCTTTATTCGTTCCTGCTCCGCTTTTTCCGTGGCAAGTCGTGCTTCTTCAGTCTTTTGGTCTACAATATCAATCGAATTTGATTCAGAATTCTGTCCAAGAGGATTTTCAACACGAAGTTTCCATTCGCCATTTGAAACTTTTGGAAATTCAGCCTTAAGAGCCTTTGTTCCATCCGAAGAATCCTGCAAAATCAGCTCACCTTTTACAATTTGATTTGTTTTTTTATTTATAAGGGAAACGCTGGAATCTTCATTCACATTTTTTATATCAACATCAATGGAAAATTTTTCGTTTTTTCCAGACGGAACAACCGTCTTTTCCTGAGTTTTTACAATTTCCGGAGTTTTTGCCTGAAAAATCTCAAAATTAGACCATTCGCTTGTGCTTTGAACTCGACCAAAAGTGTTTAAAACAGTCACCCGGTACTCGTAAACACCGGCAGAAAGATTTAGATTTATAAAATTTTCTTCAGTTTCAAAATTATAAGACTTTCCAGTTTTTAGGTTACGGATTTCAACATTGTATTCAGAAGCATTTTCGTCATCTTCCCACTGAATTTTCTGTTCAAAAGGATTTTTTTCTGAATTTTTATCCGGCTGGGCAAAAAACAAAGAAGCCTGAAAAACAAATACAAGCGAAAACAAGAGAAATTTCAGTTTTTTCACAAAATAAAAACTATTTTGCATACATTTTCCCCGGTTTTATCAACCGAATTTTTCCTGGAAGCTCAACCCTGATTTTAAAAGTTCCAGTTGAAACTCGGCTGTGCTGTTCTTCATATCCGTCTTTTGCATGAGAAAATGCTGTTACCGACCATTCAAAATCGCCAATATCAAAATTCTGCTTTTTTATCTGGATTTCAGTTTTTTCTGTATTTTCTGAATAAATTAATTTTGTACTTCCATCTGGTAATTTTTGGTACAGCGCAAATTTATAATCGGTCGCGCCAGAAATTTCATTCCAGTTGAATGTTACAAATTTATTCTTTTTTAAATATGAATTTCCAATTACAAAATTGTTTTCTGGATACAGAAGCGTTACATTCTGAAGAAACGGAATTTTTGAGACAGAAAAAACATTTTTTGAAGAATCCAATGGGATTCCGTCCGCAGTACTTGCCAAAATTTGCCAGCGGTAAGTTCCTTCTGTAAGGCGTTCAATTTTTACTTCATTTTTCGGGTTCAAGACTGAATAAACTTTTTTGTCTGTTCCATCGGAAGAAATTCTGTACAAAACGAATTCGGATTTTGCGGGAATATCAATCTCATTTTTCCATGAAAAAGCGGTTGGCGTTCTTACTGCAGAAAGTCCGTCAATTTGAGCCAATGAATTTGGGGAAATCAATTCAACAGGAACAGGATTTCTAAGCACAAACGAAACATTTGAAGCCAAGCTTGAGCGCATCGGGCTTAGCACACTTTCTTCAGAGAAAGCCTGCACAGAAAAATTATATTTTTCCGGCGGAAGAACAAAATTCGCGGAATTTTCTTTTATTCCAGATTTTTCCGCAATGATTTTTCCGTTTTTATCCGTAATTTTTATGTTGTAGTAATCCGCGACATCAGAATTTTTCCAGACAAAGCGCGAGGATTTTTCCGCATAAGTAAGCGACGTTGAATTCTGACGCGGAAAAACGACTTCCGGCGGTGAAAGTTTTTTCAGAATATTCAAAGTTCGGGCATCCGAAAAACCGATTTTTTCGCCGTTTTCTGATTCAACTCCAACCCGCCAAAAATAAATTCCAGAATTTAACTCAATATTCTCCAGTTTTTCAAGATTTTCTTTGGAAGTAATCATTTTTTCAACTTCAATTTTTGAAAAATCTTTTTCTTTTGAAATCTGAAGAACGCTCGTTGAAAATCCGTTCTTAAAATCATCAGCAAGTTTCCACACAAATTTTGTATTCAGAATCAGCTCGGCTTCGGCGGAAAAATTTTCAGGCGGATAGACAAGTCGGTTTTTATCCGCGGCAATTTTTTTAATTGAAAACGACTGGATATTCGACTGCGGCGTTAAAT
>CAVBXG010000045.1:0-20600 GCA_963599585.1 bacterium | reverse complement strand
ACATCAGATGAAACAAAACTGGTTGAAAGTTTTAATAAAAATTTAAAGCTTTTAATTGAAAAAACTTGGGTTGAAAAATCCGATATTGCTTTAAAGGAACAGATTCTTTTCCAGCTGGAAACTCTTTGCAAAGATTATTCAGACTGGGCAAAAACCTACAAGGATTTTTTAAAAATCCTGAACGATGCAGTTTATCTTATGTTCGGTCAGCAGACAAAATCTGATGATTTTACAGAATATTCTTTGCGCATCGATCCTGGTTTTGGAATTTTCTGGTGGTATATAAAAAGTCTCCCCGCTACGGCAGATTGGTCCGTTGAAAAATGCCGTAACGCAGTTTTGCTGGGAATGTATTTTTTAGCAAATTACTAATACGCAAATTAACAGGCCGAAACTTAACAAAAGTTTCGGCTTTTTTTGTTTTAACCATATTTGGAGTTTTTATGGAACTAAAAAAAATCTGTGAAACATTAAAAAAGGGTAGTGCAGAATTAGCCTTGCAAAATGCGGCAACAAAAAACAAAGCCCTAATTGCAGTGGCTAACGCTCTTAATTCAAAGAGAGAAGAAATCCTTTCCGCAAACAAAATCGACATTGAGAATGCAGAATCAAACGGAATTTCCGCAGCGTTAATAGACAGACTTACTTTAGACAACAAAAGAATTGACGGAATCATCGAAAGCCTGAATGTTGTAATTTCCCAGGCAGATCCGGTTGGCGAAGAAATTTCCGGCTGGAAAACTCCAAACGGACTGAATATCCGGCAAGTACGAGTTCCTCTTGGCGTTGTGGCAATCATCTACGAAAGCCGCCCGAATGTAACGGTAGATGCATTCAGCCTTGCATACAAAAGCGGAAATTCAATTCTTTTGAGAGGTTCTTCTTCCGCATTGAATTCAAACAAGGCGATTGTGAAAATAATAAAAGGTGCGCTAGCTTCCGCAGAAAACGGTGTTCCAGACGCAATTGAACTTGTTGAGGCAAAAGAACACGACCATTCTGACGTTGAACAGATTTTGAATGCTGTCGGACTTATCGATGTTGTTCTTCCACGTGGCGGCAAAAAACTGATTCAAAATGTTGTATCAAACGCAAGAATTCCCGTCATCGAAACAGGAAGCGGCGTTTGCCACCTTTACGTTGATGAATCTGCAAATCTTGAAATGGCGGCAAAAATCGCGGAAAATGCAAAAATCCAACGACCAAGCGTCTGCAATTCAATCGAATGTATTGTTGTTAACAAAAAAATTGCCGAAAAATTCTTGCCTTTGCTGGAAAAACAATTTTCCGGGCGCGTAAAATTCCACGCAGACGAATTTTCTTTCCAAATCCTGGAAAAAAACAACGCAAAATCAGAAAATCTTCTTTTCAACGCAACTGAAAACGATTTTGGAAACGAATATCTTGACTACGAATGTTGCATAAAATCCGTGGAAAACATTGAAGAAGCAATTTTCTACATAAATTCGCACAATACAAAGCACAGCGAAAGCATAATCACCCAAAGCCTTGAAAAGGCACGACTTTTTCAGAGCAAAATTGACGCAAGCTGCGTTTATGTAAATGCCTCAACTAGATTTACTGACGGCGGAGAATTTGGTTTTGGTGCGGAACTTGGAATTTCAACCCAAAAACTACACGCCCGCGGTCCGATGGGAATAAAAGTTCTTACAACAACAAAATATTTAATTGACGGCGAAGGACAAATCCGCTAATCATAAAAGGAAAACAAAATGAGCGAAGCAATTTCAAAAGCACTAAAAGACGCAAGAAAAATAGTAATCAAAATCGGTTCAAATACGCTTGCAAAAGCAGATGGAACTCAAAACACTGAATTTATGGCAAGTTTTGCCGCTCAGTGCAAAAAATTGATTGATCAGGGCAAACAGATTGTTGTGGTTTCTTCCGGCGCGCAAGTTTCCGGCGTTTCAACTTTAAGCGAATGGGCGCGAAAAAAAGACGTTCACTTTAGACAGGCTTTGTGCGCGATAGGGCAGGTTGAACTTATGGCGCAGTGGCGAAAAGCTTTTGGTGAACAAGGAATCCATATCGGTCAGCTTTTGTTAACTAAAGAAGATTTTGAAAACGACCATCGTTCATTAAACATTCGCAATACTTTGTTCACTCTTGAAGATGAAGGAGTTGTTCCAATCATAAACGAGAACGATTCTGTTTCAATTGATGAATTTCAAATCGGCGACAACGACAACCTTTCCGCACTTACAGCAATTCTTTGGAGCGCAGACTTGCTGATTCTTTTTAGCGATGTTGACGGAATTTTTACAGACAATCCAAAAACAAACAAAAACGCAAAAATTGTTGAAGTTGTGGAAAATATTCCAGAATTAAGAAAATCAATCCGAATCGGCGAAAAAAACGCTTTTGGAACTGGCGGAATTGAAACAAAAATTCAGGCGGCAGAAAAGACAACGGTTTACGGAATTCCAATTCTTCTTGCAAACGGAAGCCACCAAAACATTCTGACAAATCTAGAAAACGGCACAGCATTAGGTACATTGTTTATGGCTCAATAAAGAGATTATCAACAGGAGATATTATTATGGAAAAAATAGCTTGTATTGGATGTGGTTCTATGGGCGGCGCAATAATGAGCGCAATCTGCAAAAAGTTTGACGCAAAAAATATAACTGTAACAGCAAAACATTTTGAACACGCCAAGGAATTCGCTCAAAAAAATGGATGTAAAGCTGCAGAATCAAATGCAGAAGCCGTAAAAGACGCAAAATACATTTTTCTTGCTGTAAAACCAGCTTATATAAAAGAAGTCATTGCAAACATAAAAAAATCCTTGCGCCAAGACGCAATAATTATTTCAATGGCGGCAGGAATTTCGCTTAACAAACTGATGGAACTTTACGACGCATATTACATCAGAATTATGCCAAATATGCCGGCGCAAATTGGCGAAGCGATGACCGCATTGTGCTGCCTGAACGAAATTCCACCAGAAGAACTGAAAACTGTTACAGAACTTTTGGAATCTTGCGGAATGGTAGAAAAAGTTGACGAAAAACTTATGGATTGCGTAACAGCAATAAGTGGCTCTGGACCAGCATACGCATTCATGTTTATAGAAGCACTTGCTGACGCGGCTGTAAAATTCGGAATGCCTAGAAATCAGGCTTATATTTATACGGCACAGACTTTAAAAGGTTCTGCCGCAATGGTTCTAAAAGATGAACGATGTCCAGCGGCTCTAAAAGATGCCGTTTGCTCTCCAGCAGGAACAACCATTGAAGGAGTAGCTGCCTTAGAAGCAAACGGATTCCGAAACGCTGTAATAGAAGGTGCAACCGCCGCCTGGAAAAAATCGATGAGTATGGGCAAATAGCCTACAACGCAAAACTAGCCACCTGGAATTTCAGTTCCATCTGGCTAAGTTTCCTTTCCATTGCAACAATTTTGTTTTCCCACTCAAAACCGCAATTAGGATGCTCACTTACATAAGTCCGATATTTTGCAATTTGTCCTCGATAATCGGCAATGCTTTCCATTAATTCGATTATTTTTTGCATTTTCGTCCCCGGGTTTCCTTATTTTTGCAGAATAAATTCTTTTCCCTCAAATTTATTTTGCATCAAAAAAACGAGTATTTATTTTAATATAATAATTTTTTTTAAATTCTTTAACTAGAAAAATGTACGTAGTATAGGGCAGTGTACTATTTAAAAATAACTCACGAGCTTTCTGCGCATTGCAAAAAACTCGTGAGCAAATTATTTTATAAAAATTGAATGTCAGCAAATATCGATGCAATTACATTCTGTTGCAAATGCTGCGGCACCTTCTCCAACGTACATTTCGTGCAGTTTTTTCATAATATTTGTTAAAATTGGAACAAAACTATCTTCAACATACAAAATGAACATAACATTCAGCTGCGGCCAAATTGAATCGCCGAGTTTTGGATTTGTGTTTCCAGTTCCCATTACGTTTTCAATTTTTGTATATTTGCATTTTATTCCAGCTCGGCGACATTCGCGTTCATACAACTGTAAAAAATCTGATTCAATCGCCTGAGTAAGAACAACTTCTATTCTTTTCATTATTATTCGTTTCCTCCATTATCAGAATTTTCACCTGATTCAGTTGGTTCATTCAAATCAGAATCATTTTTCTTTTCAACTTTATCTTCCAAGGCTTTTACAATTTTTTTTAAACCGCGGGATTTTCTTTCTTCAGCCTTAACTTCTTTTTCAGTCTTTACAGGATTTTTTAAATCTTCTTCAAGCTGGGCAAGTCGTTTAGCTTCTCCTTTTTTGTTAAAGATAAAGTAAATTACCGGCATAACGAACAATGTCATCAACGAACCAAATGTCATACCGCCAAGAACTGTCAATCCAATTGGCTGCGTCATAGTTCCAGTTTCTCCAGGGAAGAACGCCATAGGAATCAAAGACGTAACAGTTGTCAATGTTGACATCAAAATCGGGCGCAAACGGCTTCTTGCAGCTTCTATACAAGCTTCTTTAAGCGCATATCCACGTTTTCTTAAAAGATTTGTGTAGTCAACCAATACAATACCGTTGTTTACAATTGTACCAACAAGAACCAACATTCCGACAACTGAAACAATATTCAACATCGTGCGTGTAATCAAATAAATGAACATTACGCCAATAAACGAAAGCGGAATAGTGAACAGAATAATGAACGGATCTCTGAACGATTCAAACTGGCTCGCCATTACAGCAAATACAAGCAAAATCGCCATAATAATGATTACGCTGAATTTCTTTACGGAATCAATCATATCTTCCAAAGAACCTTCGTAAGAAACCATTACTTTTTCATCAAGAACTACATTCTGGCGAACCGCATCTGCAATCGCATCCTGAACTTTATTAATAGAAATTCCAGATTTTGGCTCAACTGAAAGGCGGATTGTTCGCGTCTGATTTTCACGGCGGATTGTAACCGGCGCAAGAGATTCTTCATAGCGGGAGAAACTTGCGAACGGAATACGGTTTCCCATCGAATTTGAAACGTAAATATTTTCCAAATCACCGAATTTCTGCTTATCTTCATCATCAAGACTTACAACAATATCAATCTGAGTTCCGTTATCATCGTAGCGGCTGGCAGTTTTTCCGTTTACAGCAGCATTAAGTTCTGAACCCGCGCCATAAGCCGTAACGCCAAGCTCGTACATTCGGTTTCGATCCAAATTAATTTTAAGCTGAGGAAGTCCATCTTCAAGGTCACTCGTTACTTCATTTACATAATCAGAACAATTTTCTTTAATAACATTCTGAATTTCTTTAGAAGTTGCACGTGCCAAATCCAAGTCATCCGAACGGATTACAACATCAATTGCGGAACTTGCAAAACTCATTCCAGAACTGAACGTAAATTCCGCACCAGGGAACGCATTGAAATATTTTCGGCATTTTTCCTTTGTTGATTTTTCATTATCGTAACCAGGAAGTCGTTCGCTTTCAGGATACAATGAAATTCGGAGCGTCGCAGTATTTGAATCCGAGGCAGTTGACATCATTGTTGAACCGCCAACAGAAATAAGCGAATATTTTACGCCTTTCAAATCCTTCATAACATTCGCTTCGTACTGCTGAATAACTTCCCGCGTAAGCTCAAGCGTTGTTCCCTTCGGCATTTCCAGCGAAACAGAAACAGACGTTGTAGCTTCTTCCGGCATAAAAATAAATCCGATGAACTTTACCGCAAAGATAGAACCAAAGAAAAGCACAACCAGCGAAATAATAACAAGCTTTCTGTGGCGCAGAACTTTTTCTACTCCAGAAGCATAAGCATTATCAAGCCAAGTAAAGAATCGGCTCATTAAACCGTCAAAACCTTGAAGCCATTTTGGCATTTTTCGTTCCGACTGCTTTTCTACAACAAGATATTTTGAAGAAAGAACCGGAACAAGAACTGCAGCTGTAAGCAATGAACAAAGAAGAGAGAAAATAATCGTAAAAGCAAAGGAAACGAAAAGTTTTCCCATCATTCCAAGCATTTTCTGGAACATTACCATCGGAAGGAAGATACAAACTGAAGTCAAAGTTGAAGAAGTAATAGAGCCAAGCATTTCTTCCGAACCAAGAACCGCTGCAACATCAGCCTTTGCATCACGCTCACGGTAACTGAATATATTTTCCAGAATTACAATTGAGTTATCTACAAGCATACCGATACCCAAAAGCAATCCAGACAAAGTCATCATATTGATTGTAAATCCGCAGAAATACATCAACGCAAGAGTAATAAGAACAGAAATAGGAATTGAAAGCGCAATAATAAACGTACTTTTTACAGAACGCAAGAAAATATAAAGAACAACAACGGCAAGCACAATTCCCTGAAGCAAAGAACTTACAACATTCTTGATTGTGTTGTTAATATCATCTGTTGTGTTATACGCTTCAATAATCTGAACATCAGCCGGAAGCTCCTGAAGAATTTTTGTAACCTGCGCACGACATTTTTCAGCAGTTGCAACGGAATTCTTTCCTGACTGCTTTTGAATCATAAGCATTACACAAGATTTTCCGCCAATATACGCTTCGGAAGTTACATCTTTATAACCTTCATAAACATTCGCAACATCGCGCAAAAGAATCGGAACAAGTTCGCCGCTGGAATTAGCCTTGTACGTAACAACAGTTCCTTTTACATCATCAACAGACTTGTAAGTTCCTTCCGCCGAAATCGTATAATTTGTGTCGCCCTGCTCAATCTGTCCGCCCGAACTCGTTATATTCTGGGCACCAATCATCTGGCAAATTTGAGTAATTGTAAGTCCGTAAGCATCCAGACGGTCGCGAGGCACTTCAACTTTTATACATTTTTCGCTGTTACCAACAAGAGTTGCAGAAGCAACGCCGTCAACCTGTTCAAGGCGAGGCTGAATTATATCTTCAACATAAGAACTTAATTCTTCTGGCGTTCGCGTTCCAGAAACAACAAGACCCATAATCGGAATCATCGAAGGATCCATCTGGAAAATAATCGGGGAATCCGCACTGTCTGGCAGATAATTGCGAATCATATCGATTTTGTCACGAATATCAGCCTTTGCTTCATCCAAGTTAGTTCCGTATTCAAATTCAAGAATAACAAGCGAAGTTCCAGTCATTGACTGCGACTGCAATTTTTTCAGACCAGTAACGCTAGAAAGAGAACTTTCCATTGTTCGCGTTACACTTTTTTCAGTTTCTTCCGGCCCAGCATTTGAATAGCTTGTATAAACCATGATATATGGAATATCCATATCAGGATACAAGTCTATCGGCAAAGTCATTGTACAATAAATACCGAGCAACGTTGCAAGAATAAAGCAGATAAGAGTCGTTACCGGTTTTTTTACAGCTAATTTAGAAAAAGACATTTAATCTCCCATAAAACTCAAATTAAAGAAAGAAAATCCTATTCAACAATAGAAACAATATTCACTTTTGCACCATCAGAAAGAAGTGCCTGACCCTTTATAACAACCAAATCCCCAGGAGCAATTCCCATCTGAATTTCCTGTTTGTCATCAACACGAATTCCTTTTTTTACAGGACTAGCTTTTACCGTATTTGTCATAGAATCAACAATGTAAACAATATCCTCATCATTTCTTGTAACAATTACGTTATTCGGAATAACAATCGTATTTTTCTTTGTGCCTGTAACAAGCTTGATTCTTGCGTACATTCCAGCTCTAAGCCGAGAATCAGAAGGTGTCTGAACCAATTTTATTCCCAAAGTTCTTGAACTTATATCCAAAACCGGGTCAATCTCAACAAGAGTTGCAGGAAATTTTTCACCCGGATAAGCATCAAACGAAAGCTCAGCCTTTTGATTCATAGAAATTCGGCTTACAAAACGTTCCGCAACATTTGTCTTTACTTCCAAAGTTACTGTTGAACTGATTTTTCCAACCGGCATTGCCGCAGAAACAGTCTGACCAATATTATATGGAAAAGAAGTTATAGTTCCCGCAACCGGCGCTTTTATCGGGCTGTTTTTGTAATCCATACCCGGTCGGCTCGCGTCAACTTCGCAAAGAACCTGATCTTTTGTTACTTTATCGCCAACCTTAACAAGAATTCTAGAAAGTTTTCCGCTCTGAACATCAGGATAAATATCAACGCTAGAAGCCGTTTGAACATTTCCACCAAATTCAAGATAATCATCAAGATTTCTAGGAACAGCCTTATAAACATTTACAGCAAATACCGTTTCTGCCTGCGACTCTTCCTCCGCAACCTTTTTGTTACAACCAGCAAGCAGCGCAGAAGCCAAAAAAGCACATCCCACAACCGCAAAAATTTTCACCGCTTTCATATATTTCTCCTATTTTTATTTTTCATTTTAAGGGCGGACACCAACATTCGCGTCTCCGCCGCTCACTACTCTGCAAAAGCCCAAGGTCTTTTGCAGACGCCATATTCTCAATCAGAAGGGCGGGCAACCGCCCTACGACCGCACTTCGTAGCGGCCTACCCGCCGAGCGGGCTTCAAACGCCAGCCCGCAACGCCCGGCTTATTTTAATGTAATATTAAGTTTCGTCTCCAAATCCAGTACCGCTGAAATGTAGTTATAATTTTCATTCATCAGACCAAGCCTTGCCTGATTCAATGAACTTTCTGAATCTCGAACCGCAAGCAATTCTTGTGTACCATTGTTATAAGCTTTCAAAGTTGAATCATAAGCCTCTTGTGCAAGAGTAACATTATTCCGCATAGCTTCTATATTCGCCCTTGAAACAGCAAGATTATCGCAAAGTTTATGAACTTCAATTTCTGCATTCTGATAAAGCTGTTCAAGCCCAATTTCTGCTTGAGCAAGCTGCTGCTTCGAATCTTTCAGTTTTTGCATATTAGAAGACCACGGAAGCATATCAAACAAATTTGAATAGGCAAGAGTAATTGTTAAATTTCCACCTTCAGAATAATTGTCTTTATCAAACCAATTTTTTGTAATATTTGAAACCGTTGGTTGAAGTCCAAATCCAACAGCAAGGCTTGGTGTAAATGTTGAAAGATAAGTCGCATCAATTCCTGTTTTTATAAGCTCAATATTTTTCTTTAAAGATTTGATTTCATTGTTCTGCTCAACGTAATTCTTAAAAAGTTCATCCGCATTCACATCAACATAGGAAGTTTCAATTGTTCCGGTCAAATCAATTTCTGTTCCAAATGGAAGTCCCAGCAGGAATCCAAAAGTTTCTTTTGTCTGCTTCAAAGAATTTTCCGCGCTAAGAATTGTCGGTTTCATATTTTCATAAGTAACCTGGGAATTCAAAACTGAAAGGCGAGGAACTGTTCCGTTTCTGTAGTTTATTTCTGCCTGACGCCAGCGCGCTTCCGCATTTCTCATTGATTCTTTCTGGATTTTAAGATTTTCCTGCGCAAGCAAAATTCCGTAGAACATTTTTTTTATGTTCACTTCTGTTTCTCTTACAGATTGTTCCCAAGAAATCAGTCCTGCTTCATACTGTTTTTTTGCCGCAGAAATTGATTTTAGCATTGCCGCATTAAATGCCCATGAAAAAGAAAGACTTCCAACCGGATGCCATAAAGCAGCTTCTTCTGAGCCGTACATGTCGTCAATTAACTTTGATGAGTCAATATTGCTTGCAACTGCAACAGATGTTTGAAAATCTCCACCGTTGTTTGCAACACCTAAAAAAGTTGGAAACGCCGCACTTGATTCTATAGAACTTTTTATCGTATCAATATCATTTGAACGCGCCAAAGTTCCGCTCAAACTGGCACTCGGCAAAAACGTATTCCAAGAGTTGCTGTTCGCGCGCTTTTTTATTTCCAGGTCAATTGCCGCGCTTTTCAGCGACTGGTTATTTTTCAGCGCGTAGCTTACTGCGTCATCAACAGTAAGAACTAACTTCTTATTTGAATCTGATTCTTGGGCAAATGCAAAACCACAAGAAGCAAAAGCAATAAAAACCGCCAAAAATCCAATTATTTTAGGATTCATATATTCTCCTCCAAAGTTTTATGTTCTTCTTTTAAAATATTTTTATAAATTTTGGTAAAAACATCCCTTGCTCTTAAAATCTCTTCTTCCTCAATTCCGTCCAAGCTAAGCTCAAATAGCTTAACCATAACCTCGTCGCATTCATTTAAAATCTCATCGCATTTAGAAGTAAGAACCAACCGTTTCATCCGTCGGTCACCTTCAACTGCAAGCTGATTTATAAAGCCTTTGCAAGACAAATATTCAACCAGCAACGAAATATTTCCTCTTTTTAAGTCACTGAAATTTGAAACATCTTTAGCTGTCTGAATTCTCTTGTTAATATGAAGCAAAAGCATCAAGCTTAAATCAGACATCTTAAGTTTATATTTTTTTGCAATCGGTTCCAAATGGCGTTGCATCCACAACCGCTGAATATTCATAAAATTCATCATAGAACTAATATGTTCTATTAAATTTTCAGCAGACATACTTTTTTAAATGCTCCTAAAATATAGTTTTCCTGTTTTTAGATATTCCAAAAATAGACTATCTATTTCTTGAATATACAAAATATAGCGTTAATATGCAATAAAATTCAAACAAATTTCATTGTTTTCAAACGATTTCCTTGTAAATTTTTTCTCATTTTCGTTCTGTTGAATTTTTCTTATCTTTTTCTGAATTGAATGTTTCTATATATTGATTTATAATGTTTCATCTATTAATAAGCCATTTAGAGGAAAAAAATGCCAAAAATTGAAGTAAACGAACAGCTTTTCTTTAAACTTCTTGAAAAAAAATATAATTACGACGATCTTGAAAAAGTTCTTACTTACGCAAAAGCCGAACTTGACGAAAAACCAGATACTTCCAAACCTGAATCAGAACGCGTTATTAAAATTGAATTAAACGATACAAACCGCCCTGATTTGTGGTCAACAAACGGAGTTGCCCGCCAGCTAAGACTTCACCGTGGCGGAAAAACTGTTGACTATTCAAAATTCCTTTCTACAAAAGAAAATATCAAAGACTGCGGAAACAGAATTGTTACTGTAGACCCGGAACTTAAAGACATTCGTCCTTTTATGGTTGCTTTCGTTATCAACGGAAAACCAATTGACGATCCAATGCTAAAGGACATTATTCAGACTCAGGAAAAACTCGCATGGAACTTTGGCCGCAAACGAAAATCAATTTCAATGGGCGTTTATCGTGTTGAAGAAATAAAATTCCCGGTTCATTACAAAGCTGTTGACCCGGACACAACTTCTTTTGTTCCTCTTCAATTTGAAAAACCATTGACTTGCCGCCAAATTCTTACAGAACATCCAAAAGGAAAAGATTTTGGCTGGATTATCAAGGATTTCAAGAAATTCCCGATTCTCACAGACGACAAAAATGAAATTATGTCTATGGCTCCGGTAATAAACAGCGCAACTCTTGGTGCAGTCCAAGTTGGAGACAAAGGTCTTATGGTTGAACTTACCGGCGACAACATGGAAAATCTTATGCTTGCCGCGAACATTGTTGCCTGCGATTTTGCTGATGTCGGTTACGAAATTGAGCCAATCATGGTAAAACATCCGTATGACACTTGTTTTGGACGCGATGTTGTAGCTCCGTTCTATTTTCAGCCAAAAACAAAGGCAACTTTAAAACACATAAACAAATTGCTCGGAACAAATTTTGATGACGCAACTGTTTTAGATGCGCTCACAAGAATGGGTTCAAAAGTTGTCTCTAAAAAAATTGCCGATGACGATTTTGAATATACGCTTTCTCCAGCTCCTTACAGAAATGACTTCCTTCACGAAGTTGATATTATAGAAGATGTAATGATTGGAACAAAGCTTGAAACTTATGAACCTGCAAAACCAAATGATTTCACAATTGGCCGCCTTCTTCCAATAACTTATTATTCACGAAAAGCAAAAACTTTGATGGTTGGGCTTGGCTACCAGGAAATGATTTTCAACTATGTTGGTTCCCGCAAAGATTACATTGAAAATATGAATATTGACCCAGCTCATGTAATTGAAATCGCCAACCCGATGAGCGAAAATTATCAGTTTGTGCGCTCAGATATTCTTTCATCTTTGTTGCGTGCAGAATCAAAATCGGCAAACGCAATTTATCCGCACAAAATTTTTGAAATCGGAAAAGTCGCTTATCTTTGCCCGGAAGAAAATACAGGAACAAGGACCCGCCAGTGCCTTGGATTCCTTTCTGCTGAATCAAATGCAAACTACAATACAGCCGCTTCTGAAGTAGCTTCTGTTCTTTACTTCCTTGACCATAAATATGAAGTAAAAGAATCAAATGACCCAAGATTTATTCCTGGCAGACAAGCAGCAGTTATCATCAAAGGAAAACAAGTTGGTGTTTTCGGCGAAATCCATCCGCAGGTTCTAGAAAATTGGGCAATAACAGTTCCTTGCTTCGGCGGCGAACTTGATCTTGAAGAACTTCTTGCCGCAACTCCAGACCCGCACAGCAAAAAAGCAGAAAAAACTGAGCAAAAAAAAGAAGAACCTAAATCAGCTCCAGTAAAAAAATCAGAAGGTCCAAAGCTTGCAGATGACCAGGTTGCATATTTTAATGAACACATTGAACTAAAAGTTGCAGTAATAAAATCTGTAGAATGTAATCCACAGGGCGACCGGCTTTACATTGAACACATGGACGACGGTTCTGGAGAAGACCGAATAATCCAGTCTGGCCTAAGACCATACTTAAAAGAAGAAGAATTGCTCGGTCAGCACGTAATCATCGCCTCAAACCTTGCTCCTCGCAAAATGAAGGGCGTAGAAAGCCGCGGAATGTTGCTTGCCGCAGACTACACAGAGGACGGAAAAGAAAAAGTTGAACTTCTTACCGCTCCATGGGCAGCCGCAGGAACTCCAGTTATTTTGGAAGGCGCAGACGCATCATTCCAAAAACCTGCAAAAATTGACATCGATAAATTCTGCAAAGTAGAAATGAAAATCAAAGATTTTACCGCACAGATTGCCGGAACAAAATTAACCGCAGACGGAAAACCTTTGACTACAACAAAGTCAAATGACTGCGAAATCTGCTAAAAAGAATTATCAAAAAGAACTCGAAAAAACAATTGAAAGTCTGGTTGCTTCTGCGGCCAGACCTTCATTATTGCTCCACGCTTGTTGCGGACCTTGCTCATCTTATGTTCTTGAATATCTGGCAAAATTTTTTGACATCACAATTTTTTACTACAACCCAAATATTTTTCCAAAAGAAGAATACGAACGCCGCCTTGAAGAACTAAAAAATCTTTTACCACGATTTCCAGTCGCAATTCAAAATAACGTAAAATTCGTTGAACAAAATTATGACCCACAAGAATTTTTTAATGCAATAGACATAAAAAATCACCCAGAATTTGCAGACGAACCAGAAAAAGGTGAACGTTGCCGCCGCTGCTACAAATTCCGCCTAAAAAAAGCATACGAATATGCCTCTATCCACAATTTTGAATATTTCTGCACAACTTTAAGCATTTCTCCGTTCAAAGATGCAGAAAAAATCAACACAATCGGAATTGAACTTTGCAATTCAAAAAATTCTCCAAAATGGTTATTTTCAGACTTCAAGAAAAAAGGCGGATTCAAACGAAGCCTTGAACTTTCCGAAGAATACAATCTTTACCGCCAGCAATATTGCGGCTGCGTTTACAGCAAAATCAACACAGAAAAATTCCGCGCGGAACATAACTCTTAATCCAAAAAAACGATTTTCTAAACAAAAAATTCCATCATCAAAAAAACGATGATTTCACAACAAACCACAATCTCCCAACCAAAAACGAAATAAAATCTTTTCCAGTTTTCGCATAAATTGTATACTAAAAATATGCAACACAATAAAACTGAAAAAAAAGCCCAGCAAATCCGCGATGTAATCCGCTATATACAAAAGTTCCAGAATGCAACAGTTGTAATCTATCTCGACGATGAAATTATTGATTCTCCGCTATTTTCTAGCCACATCCGCGACATTGCGCTTTTACATCAGGCTGGAATAAAAGTTGCAATCGTTCCAGGCGCAAAAAAACGCATTGACCAAGTTTTAAAAACTTCAAGAATAAAATGGACTTATGAAAACGAAACCCGCATCACAAACAAAAAAGGAATCAACCTTATAAAAATGGCCGCATTCGACATTTCAAATGTTGTAATGACAAGCCTTGCCGCAAACCACATAACAGCAACAATCGGAAACTGGGTCCGCGCACGCGCAAAAGGCGTTCTAGACGGCATTGATTACTGCACCGCGGGCGAAATCGACAGAATTCAAACCGACGCAATAAAAAACACCTTGAACAACGGATTTATTCCAATTTTTCCGTGCATCGGGTGGAGTAGTGTAGGAAAACCGTACAATATTTCTTCCGTAGAACTCGCAGAATCAATCGCAACAAATTTAAAAGCCGACAAATTATTTTTCGTAATTAAAAATGGCGTAATTTCAGAAAAAAATTTTAACGTTCCGCAGACTCTCGGAATTTCTTCAGAAGGAAATATTCCCGCCCTCGATCTTACAGAACTTCACGATTTCATAAAATTGAATGAACAAAACGAAAACAAAAAAATAATTTCTCTTCTTAAAATTGCAGAAAACGCCTGCAAAAACGGAGTTACTCGCTCGCATATTCTAAACGGTTCCCAAAACGGCTCAATTCCTTGCGAAATCTTCAGCGACCTTGGTTCAGGCACAATGATTTATTCCCAAAATTACGGTCACATCCGCCCAATGACGCAAACAGACATTCCATCCGTTCTTTCAGTAATGAACCCGTTTATCCAGAAAAAAATCCTTTTGCCGCGCACAGAAAAAGACCTGAACGCCCGCCTTACAGATTATATTGTCTACGAAATCGACGGTGGAATCCGCGCAACCGCTTCGCTTCATGTTTACGACAATAAACAAGCCGAAATTGCCGGAATCGCTGTTGAAGAATCGTTCTCAAATCTTGGAATCGGTCCTAAACTCGTGGAATATCTTATTCGTCAGGCAAAAAACAAAAATCTTTCCAGCGTTTTTATCTTAACAACGCAAACTTCCGACTGGTTCGAGCATCTTGGCTTCACGCCCGACAAAATTTCTTCACTTCCAGAAGAACGCAAAAACCTTTGGACTCCAGAACGAAATTCAAAGGTTTTCCGAATCAAATTATAATTTTCTTTTTTGGAGCTTTCGGTACTTTGTACCGCCAGGCTATTCGGGGTTCCGGCTTTCGCCTTCATTTGCAAAACGCTCGTTTTACTTCACGTTTTGCAAACACTTCGTGCCCCTACTATCCTTAAGCCATCCGCTAAAATCTGTTCAATTTTACATCAAAAGCAATGTACGCACTTTCTGGAATAACTCCCGGATATCCGCGTTCACCGTAAGCTAAATCCGGCGGAAGAACAAAAGTTCTAACTTCACCTTTTGTCATATCCTGAACCATTGAATCAAATCCCGGAATCATCTGACCAGCACCAGTTTTAAAATCCAAGGCTTCGTGTCCACCTTGAATCATTCCGCTTGAACCGTCAAAAACTGTTCCATCTACAAGATAACCTTTGTAATCTACATTCGCATTTTTGCCTTTTCCGCATTTTGCACCAGAACCAGCTTTTGTAGTTTTGTAATAAATTCCATCAACTGTCTTTGAAAAACCAGGAAAATTCTTTTCAACTTCTGCAATTTTTGCCGCATATTTTGCTTCTTTTGCAGCATTTACTTTTTGAATCGCAACTTTATTCAAATTATCCCAATCTTCCTGAGTCGCTTTAAAAGCCTGCGCTTCATCCCCCTGACGAATAATTGTGATAGATTTAATTTCATCGCCCTGGGCAACTGCATTTACAACATCCTGATCCGCAGAAGTTACAACATGACCAAAAATTGTATGTTTTCCGTTCAGCCAAGGAGTTTCAACGTGAGTAATAAAAAACTGTGAGCCATTTGTGTTTGCTCCGGCATTTGCCATTGCAAGATAACCAGGTTTATCAAATTTATACGGAACTTCCTCATCCGCAAATTTATATCCTGGACCGCCAGTTCCGTTTCCACGCGGATCTCCACCCTGAATCATAAAATCCTTTATTACACGGTGAAATTTCAATCCATTATAAAAAGGTTTTCCATCTGCCGCGTCAAGAGTTCCTTCAGCCAAACCTACAAAATTGCAAACTGTCAAAGGCGCGTCTTTGTAATACAATTCCAAAGCAATATCACCTTTTGAAGTTTCCATGATTGCAAACAATCCGTCTTTTCCTTTAATTGAATCCATAGCATTTCCTTTAGAACGGCAAGCTCCATTGGCTAAAATTGACGCGCCAAAAAAAACCGCCATAAATATTTTTTTAAAATTCATAAATGAACTCCTATTTATATTGTTTTAAGAACCATCTGTAAATAGCATTCATTCTAACAGTCATTGAATCCTGAATCTGGGCACGAACTCCCATCAAATTCTTTGCGCTGACATCAGCAACAAGATACAAAAGCAAATCATCGCCCAAATCAATTGAAACAATATTCATTCTAAGATGCTCAGGCATAACAGCTTTTATACCAAGCTTGCTCATCGGAATTACGTTCAAAAATGTGGCAAAAATAACATTGTCTTTCTGATAATAATTCAGCTTATATTTTGTATCTCCAAAAGTATGGTCATGTTGGTAACCGTAAGCTTCCAGTCCATCTGTAGGACCTTCCAAAGGATCTGCAATCGGCTCATCTGAATCCGCAGAGGCAACTGCATACGCTTTTTTATAAAGAACATCTTCTTTTCCGCCGTTGTGAATGTAAGTCATTCCCTGCATTTTGCTGATTGAACGGAAAATAACGCTCATACTGTCAACATTAACTTTTGAAACATCATCTGTAAGCTCAGATTTTGGAATCAGATAAACAAATTCCGCCAAAAACGGAACTCCTTTTTCTTTTTCGCAAATCAAATCGCTTTTTATCTGTTCAGAATAAGGACAATTTGGAACAACAGACAATTCTTTTTCATTTTTTGGATGAATAACTGTAATATTTCCGTTTGCTTTCAAATATTCAGCATATTCCGGGCTTAAAACATCTTCAAGTTTTGTGTTCTGGGCAAAAATCATTGCGGCCATTCCAAAAACGAACATTGCCGCAAAAATAATTTTTTTCATATTTCCCCCTAAAATAAAAAAAACATTTAAAATTTAAAAGCACCATTTAGCAAAAAGTTACAAATGGTGCCATAAAAATTATCTTTCAAAACCTTTGTAAATTACGCGAACTTGTTTATAAAGTCCTTCACCTTCAGATTTTGTATCAATATCTGGAATGTCGTTCAAAGTTGTATGAATAAGTCTTCTTTCAAAAGGATTCATTGGTTCAAGCAAAATTGACTTGTGAGAAGTATGAACTTTATCAGCAGTTGTATAAGCCAATCGAACCAAAGATTCCTCTCGGCGGATTCTGTAATTTTCTGTATCAAGAATTACGCGAATTTCTTCATGTCCAAGTCGGCCAGCATAAATATTTGCCAAAAGCTGCAAGGCATCAAGATTTTTTCCTTTGCGTCCAATCAAAATTGAAGAATTCTGTGAATCAAGTTTAATGCCTATTTTCTTTTCTTCGCGGAAAACAAGCTCAACTTTAACTTCGTAGCCCATTTTTTCAATTACGTTTTTAACAAAATCAACCATTTTTTCTTCAAATTCGTCCTGCGGAACAGGATTTACAGCATTTTTGCTAACAGCAGCCGCAGCAAATGAAGAACCGTTTTCACTCAAAGTAGAAGGCTGTGCATCATCCAAAGTATGAACACAAATTTTTACATAACCATTCTTAAAAAGAGTTTTTTTCTGTGATTCCAAAATTTCAACATCAAACTGATCTCTTTGAAGACCAAGTTCGTTCGCAGCAATTTCAATTGCTTCTTTTTCTGTTTTACCTTCAAATTCGTAAGTCATTTATTTTTCCTCTATTGTTTTATTATTTATTTTTTCTACGAGAAATTTCCGCTTTTTTTGATTTCATAGCCTTGTTTATAATTATCTGCTGAACCATCTGGAAAATATTGCTGACTGTCCAATAAAGCAACAATCCAGACGGAGCGTTATAGAACAAAACAAAGAACAAAATCGGCATACCATACATCATCATCTTCATCTGAGCCTGAGAAGAACCAGTTGCGCCAGCAGTTCCGCCCATATTCGTAATTTTTCCAAAAAACAGCTGAGAAGCAAGATAAATAAATGGAAGAATTCTCAAATGATTTCCAAAAAATGGTATATTAAATTTGAACACATAAAGACTATCACCAGAAGAAAGATCTTCAATCCAATGTGGAATAAAACTTGAACCGCGGAATTCAAAATAATTGTTAAACAAGTTATACATTGACCACAAAATAAGGAACTGAACAAGCATAGGAAGACAACCGCTCATCGGATTATAACCAACTTCCTGATAAACTTTTGCCATTTCCTGCTGCATTCTCTGCGGATTATCTTTGTATTTATTCTGAACAGCCTGAACTTTAGGCTGAATTTCCTGCATTTTCAAAGTAGACATTGACTGCTTTTTTGTTACAGGGAACATTGCAAGTTTAATCAAAATTGTCATAATGATGATAGAAACACCCCAGTTATGAACAACTTTATTAATAACTTCCATAATCCATTTAAGAATTGTCTCAAGCCAGCCAAGCCAGCCATTTGAATTCAAACTTTCTGTAAGTCTAAGTCCACTCAAATTCCAGACATTTTTTTCCGCAGAATTATAAATTTTAAGGTCTTTTTCATTTCTTGGACCAAAATACAGATAATATGTATCTTTTACGTCTGTTGATTTTACAGGTTTTCTAACAGCAATTGCCTGAGCATTTGCATAATTATTCACTTCAACAATATTTGAATAATAAGAATAATCCATTGAAGAAGCGTTTTCCGGAATCAAAATCTCTTCAAAATATTTTCCGCCAATTCCGTTCCACAAATAATCTTTGTTATACAACTTGAATTCAGGCTTAGTTCCAATAATCTGTCTTTTTGCCTTATTTCCATTATATGAAATAAACTGACGGTTTTCATATCTGTTCAACTTTGGATTAAAATGAGGTCCAATCTGCGGAGAAGTTCTTAAAGTATAAACAAATTCTGTCTCATCATCAGAATGGAACAAAATTTCAAGTTTAAACATATAATCATCTTCAAAAGTATATCTTTTACCAAAAGTAACTTTATGATTTTTTCCATCTTCATCTGTTACAACAAAATTCTTTGTGAACAAATATGTTTTTTCATCCGGCTGCGAAAAACTAAAAAGGTCATTTACAATTTTTGCATTGTATTTTGAACTCAAAGCCACCGCACAAGCTCTGTTAAAATCAGAAACATTATCAACCATCTGAACGCCGTCTTTTGTATCAACATCGATATGATCAGTTAATTTGTAGCTTACAATATCTCCGCCTTTATTAGTAAGAACAACTTCAGTTTTTGATGTTTTTACAGTAATTTGCTTTTCTTCTGTAACTTCATTAACAGATTTTATGCCAAGACTTTTTATTTCTTCTGTAACTTCTTCAGCATTTTTTTCTGAATCTGCGGCAACATTTTCAGCAACTTGATTTTCAGGTTTAGCTGAAGTTTTTGGCATAAAACGTGACTGTAAAATAATAGAAGCCACAACAACAACTGTAGAAAGAACAATTGCAATGATTGTGTTTTTATTCATGAAAAATTCTCCTCAGGCAGTTTTTGAAATGAACCTTTTTCCTTAAAATTATGGAACAGGATCATAACCACCTTTGAAAAAAGGATTACAACGTAATATTCGTTTTATTGCTAGAAAAGTTCCTTTACCAGAACCATATTTTTGAATTGCTTCCAAAGCGTATTGAGAGCACGACGGTGTGAATCTGCAACAACGAGGGTGCAAAGGCGAAATATATTTTTGATAAAATCGGATAAAAAAACAGAAAAATTTTATAAAAAAATTTTTCATTCTTTAATTAATCCTGCCTTTTGAAACAATGTACGAAATTGAACACATCGCGTGCTGAACGAGTCATTTCCGGGATAAACAAGTATTAAAATATCATACCCGGTGTTCAGATGTGTTTTAAAAAAACGATAGGCTTCGCGACTGTAACGTTTAGACAAATTTCTTTTTACTGCATTACCATAACCGCGAGGCAAAGGAAAAGCAACTCGATTTTTTTCTGTGCCATTTTCTTTAAAAAAAATTTTAGCACCAGAAATGCTAGCTCTATTTCCTTTTTTAAACAGTGTTTTAAAATCAGCAGGATTTTTTATTCGTTCCTCACGTTTAAAAAATCCTGTTTTGACTAACTCTGTTTCCATCCCTAATAAAATCAGTATGGCTTCTTTTCATCAGAAATTGAAAGTTTTGCTCGACCCTTAGCACGACGACGTGCAAGAACCTTGCGTCCACCTTTAGTAGCCATTCTAGCTCTGAAACCAAATTTTCTATTGCGTTTAACTTTGCTTGGTTGGTATGTACGTAACATAAGTACAATGCTCCTTCTTTATAAATAAAATCCGTATATTTTATGCGAATTATAAAATATCAAAATGTAGTAAACTAATATATCAATTATTTCTATTTTTGGTCAACATAGTTTGTCTTATAG
>CAVBXG010000044.1:0-21258 GCA_963599585.1 bacterium | reverse complement strand
ACATTGATATAAATTTTTATTTCTGATTTCAGTTCATCAAGTTTTGAAAAAGATTCTGTTGCAAGAATATCAAGTTCTGAATATGATTTTGCTTTTTCTGGTGCAATTGCGATAGCAAAGTCATACGATTCATAAAAATCTTTTAGTATTTTTTTGGCTTTTTGAATGGCAACTATTTTTTCAAAGTTGTCATTTAAAGAAATGGCGTTTTTATAGACTGTAGGAAAAATCTGCTGAACTTTATCAAGTTTTGGTTGAACAGCATCAAATGCTTTTTTTCGGTTAATATATGCGACACATATATACATTCCATAATCTGAACAGTAATAAGGAGTTGTGTATTCAAGCTGATAAATTGTATTTTCAGAAGAATGCATTATATTTTGTTGGATTTTTTTATTGGAATTTATATTTCCATTTTCCTCAGTTGCAAAATATTCTGAAGATAAATTTGTTTTTATGATAGTTTTTATATTTTCACTTATTTCAGCCGCAGCTTTTGATTTTGCTTCGGTGTCTGATGAACCTGTTGCAGAGGCGGACAAATATTCATTCTTTGGAAAAAGAGAGTTTTTTCCCTCTTCTGTTATCCAGAGTGGAAATGATTCAGCATTTTTATTTTTTGATTTTGCGGGTATGGCAGAAACAACAGAAGTTGCTACAACTGATAAAATCAGTATTTTTCTTAAATTAATATATTTTATTTGCTGAATCATTTCTTTTATTATAAACAAATACTTTTGTTTTCTCAACAAACAATATTAACTTACAATATTAACTTGTTTAATCACTTCTTTCCTACCACCCGCCGGAAGCTCCTCCACCGCCAAAATGTCCGCCGCCCCCGCTGAAGTGGCTTCCGCCGCCGCCAAAGGAGTTGTGGCTGCCGCTGTAAAAGTTGTTCATTGAGCCGCTTCTGCCTGAGCTGCCGCGATGGGTATTTCTGTATGCGCTTGTAAAGATAATCCACGGTAAAAAGTGGTTGCTTCTTCCGCTTGCGATGCACGAAAACAAGATGAACCAGCCAAAAACCCACAGAAATCCGTATAGAATTCCCATGTATGAATTGTCTTTGTCGGATTCTTTTAAAACGCTTTTTGAGACGAGCTCCTCGTTTTCAGAAACAAGTCCTGCGATGTTTTTTACGCCTTTTAAAATTCCTTCAGAATAATCGCCGTTCCTGAATTCCGGAATTATAATATTCCGCAGAATCAAGCCGCATTTTGTGTCGGTCAAAGTTCCTTCAAGTCCGTAGCCAACTTCGATTCTGGCTTTGTGTTCCTTTAGCGCAACTACAATAAGCGCGCCATTGTCCTTGTCTTTTTGGCCGAGCTGCCAGTTTTCTGCAACTTCCATTGAAAAATTCTCAATAGGCTCTCCGTCCAAAGAATTTACTGTAAGAACCGCGACTTGTGCGCCGGTTGAATTTTCAAGGTTTTCAAGATACGAATTTATTTCTTGCTTGTCTTTTCTGGTGATTATGTTCGCGTTGTCAACAATTCTTCCAGTAAGAGCCGGAATTTTTGCCGCAAATGAATTGAACGCAAAAACTGCCGCAACTAACGCAAAAAGAAAATTCCGCTTAAAATTCAGTTCGTTCATTTTAGTCCTCCAGAATTGCAAGTCCGTCAGGCAGTTCGTTCGGGTTTTCATTTTCTGCCGGAAATTTCTCCGCAAGAAGTTCGCCGCATTTTTCCACGGCGGCAATAAATCCTTCTTTTGTTTTTCCAGATTTGATTCCAAGCGCAAGGTCGTCCGCGATTATGTTCCATAAATCCTGAGGAATTTTCTGCGCAATTCCAGAATCCGCCACAATGCGGACTTGCCTTTCGAGGTACGAGACAAAAATCAGAATTCCAGAATGTTCTTTTGTCTCATAAACTCCGCTTTGGGCAAAATGTCTGAACGCGCGGTTTGTTACAGCCTGATTTTTTATGTTTTTTGGAATTATAATTCTGTCAATCGCAGGAATGTTCGCAAAATAAAAACCAAAAACGATTGTTGCCAGCGTTGCGATTCCATAAAAAGCCGGAAGAAGCCAGACCGGGCAGCCCCAGAAAAATTTATCATAAAGAGCGAAAATTTTTGCGGCGAACGGAAGAAGGATTATAAAAACAAAAGCCGCAAGATATGTTGAAGCCAAAAGTTCCCAAAATGAATAATGCTCGCTTTCGGCGGTCAAAGCCAGCGCAATTTCGCCGCTCGTGTTTGCCTCAGCTTTTTTTACCGCATTTTTAATTTCTTCCATGTCAGAATCTGAAAGTTTTATTTTTTTCAAAAGATATTTTTTTGTCATTTTCGCCCCTTGATTTTATTTGGCTGCCTGCTGATTCTTAGAACTGAACTGTTGGAGCTGTGGCCGCCTGCGTTGCCGCTGTAAAATAAGATTTTGCCTTGAAGCCCATTTTTCCGGCGATTACAACTCCTGGCCATTTTCTGATTGCGGAATTGTATTTTTGCGCAAGGTCGTTGTATCTTTTTCGTTCTGTTGAAATCCGGTTTTCTGTTCCTTCCAGCTCATCCTGAAGCGCAAGAAAATTCTGGTTTGTCTTTAGTTCCGGGTAATTTTCTGTGACAGAAAGAAGCCTTTGCAAAGCTCCGCCCAATGAATCCTGGACTTTCTGGAATTCCGCGAATTTTTCCTCATCCTCAAGAATACTTGCGTCAACTTTTATTACTCCGCCGGCTTTTGCGCGCGCCTCCGCAACCTGCGAGTAAAGTTCAGTCTCGTGGCTTGCCGCGCCTTTTACTGTTGAAACAAGATTCGGAATCAAGTCATATCTGCGCTGGTACTGGTTTTCAACCTGCGCCCATTGCGCCGAAACCTGTTCGTCCAGCTCAACCAGATTATTGTATATGTTGCAGGAAGAAACACCCGCCATAACCGCGATTCCCGCAAAAACAGAAGCCAAAATTTTTGTGATTTTCATAGATTTCTCCATCGTGTGAATTTTTTATATCAGGAAATTTTAATTTTTTTTGATAAACCTGAATAACCGCTTTCGGCAGATTCGTAATTTGCTCCAGATGGTTGGTCTCGCGCTTCGCTTGTAAGACTTTGGGTGCTACGCACTTTAATTGGTTCAATCGACCAAAATCTTCACAAATCACGAACTCTGCCTGCGCTTTTATTTTTTTCGTGAAAAAAATTCAAATTTCCTACTATAAAAAATAAAGCCATAAGCAAATTGGGTCAAGAAAATGATTGAAAAAAATGTTGATTCTGTATATCTTTATTTAGATAGAGCAAAGTTTTTTTTCTAACGCTGGGTTTTTCATTTCAGCGTTGTTTTAGGAGCAAAAATGAATCAGGCAAAAGATTACGATTTTACAGTTGAACAGTTAGGTCCTTGCAAATTTAATTCACCTATCCAGTTGTCAACAGTTGTAGGTGGTGCGTGCGCAAATTATGTGCGGGATGATTCTTTTGTAAGAAACAGAATCAATGTTTTCAGCAAGGATGAACCAAATTCTGTTGATGAGACAAATCTTTTGCAAAAGGCTGGTCCTCGTGAAAAAATATATTTTGACCCAAAAAAAGTAAAAGCCGGAATCTGTACTTGCGGTGGTCTTTGCCCAGGATTGAATGACGTTATCCGGGCTGTTGTTCGTTGCCTGTGGAACAGATACGGTGTTCGCGATATTGTTGGTTTCCGTTACGGTTACCGCGGACTTTTTGAAGATTCAAACCTTGAGCCTATCCAGCTTACTCCTGATGTTGTTGACGAAATCCATAAGATTGGCGGTTCGTTCATTGGAACAAGCCGTGGCGGCGGAAACAGAATTCCTACAGATGGCGTTGATACAATTGCCCGTCTTGGCATTAATATGATGTTTGTAATCGGCGGCGATGGAACTCAGCACGGAGCTTTGGCTATGGCTGAAGAAATCCAGAAGCGCGGTCTTGAATGTGCGGTTGTTGGAATTCCAAAGACTGTTGATAACGATTTCCTTCTTATTGATCATTCATTCGGTTTTGAGACAGCTGTTCAGCAGGCAAAAGAGGCGATTGCTTCTATGCACATGGAAGCACGCTCTCAGCCAAACTGTATTGCGCTTGTAAAACTTATGGGGCGCGAGTCTGGATTCATTGCGACTTATGCGGCTCTTGCTTCGCATGAAACAAATTTCTGCCTTATTCCAGAAATTCCTTTTGACATGGAAGGTCCTAACGGCTTTCTTGCGAACCTTGAAAAACGTCTTATGGAACACAAGCATGCTGTTGTTGTTGTCGCGGAAGGCGCAGGTCAGGAACTTTTTGCTTCAAATGATGAGACTGATGCTTCTGGAAACAAGAAGCTCGCTGATATTGGAATTTATCTCCGCGATGCAATCAAGTCTTATTTTACAAAGAAGAATATTCCTGTTGACTTAAAATATTGCGATCCAAGCTACCAGATTCGTTCCGCGGTTACAATCGCTTCTGATTCTGTTTATTGCGAACGTCTTGGAAATAACGCTGTTCATGCGGCAATGGCTGGAAAAACAAAAATTGTTGTTGGTCTAGTTCACGACAAATTTGTTTATATTCCTACAAAAATGGCAATTGCAAGCAGAAACTTTGTTGATCCGGAAGGAGCTTTGTGGCGCGACGCTTTGGATGCAACAGGTCAGCCGATTCTTATGGTCAATGACGAGGAAAAAGCAAAACAAATCATGCGTCAGAAACTTGACCTTTAATGAATGCAAAAAAGATTCTTGGCAACGTTTTCTATATTCCGGGCGCAACGAATGTTGGTGTAATTGCGGTTGAAGAAAAACGTGGCTCAAAGGCAAAAGATATTTATCTTGTTGATTCCGGTGGCGATTCAGAGGATGCGGAGCGAATTTTTTGCGAGCTGAATGAACTTTTTCCAGCTGAAAGTGGCGGTTTCAATCTTGTTGCCATAATAAACACTCATTCTCATGCAGACCACTGCGGCGGAAACGCTTTTTTTGTTCAAAAGACTGGATGTCAAATTTGGTGCGACCGGATTGAGGCGGCCGGGCTTGAATGTAGCCTTTTGCAGTCAATTATTACTTGCGGCTCAATGCCGTTGCCTCATCTTCAGTCCAGTTATTATGTTGCAAAACCTTCCAGAGCGGACAAATTTGTTGATGAAAATTCCGAGATAAAACTTCGTGGCGGCGGAAAAATAAATTTCATCAGCCTTCCGGGGCATTATCTGAATATGCTTGGAGTTCTTTTTACAAGCAAAAAAGGTGAGACTGTGTTTTTTCCAGGAGATGCGGTTTTTGGCAGGATGCACGTCTTAAAATACTGGATTTCTTATCTTGTTGATTTGGGTGAGTTCAAAAAGACTTTGGAAAAGCTGAACAAAACAAATTTTGACTGGTACATTCCTTGCCACGGTGAACCAACCCGCAGAATTCAGGAGACTGTTGAGATGAACAATATTGCGATTCTTTCCACGGAATACTGTATTTTGCGCGCCTTAAAAGATGAAAAGCGGCTCACTTTTTCCGAGCTAATGAAAGCTGTTGCCGACATGAACGACATAAAACTTCGGACTCCGCAATATCTTTTGATTGGAAGCACAATCCGCGCGTATCTGTATTATCTTTATCAGGAAAATAAGATTGACTGCGCGATGAAAGGAAATCAGCTTTTCTGGTTCAAAGTGAAGGATTCGGTTCTTTAGGTTTAATCATCCCAGCCCGGAATCTTTACAGATTCATCCCAGTTTTCCATGATTTGAATTCCGCTTGAAGTTCCGATTCTGTTTGCGCCTGCGGCAATCATTTCCACGGTCTTTTTTGCGTTTCTGATTCCTCCAGAGGCTTTTACGCCAAAGTCTTTTCCAACGGCTTTTCTCATTATCTGGATATGATGGGCTGAGGCTCCGTTCGGAAGAATGTTCCCAGATGAATCTTTTGGAGTTGCAAATCCTGTTGAGGTTTTTACAAAATCAGCTCCGGCACGGACGGCGCACTGGCAGCAGGTTACAATTGTCTCATCAGAAAGAAAGCAGGTTTCAAGAATAACTTTTACAACGATTGGTTTTCCTGCTTTTTCCCCGGCGAATCTTGCGGCTTGAACAACTTCTGCAATATCCATTTCTATTGAGCTGAAACGACATTCCAGCGCAGCTCCTGCATTTATCACCATGTCAACTTCATCAGCACCGCTGATTATTGCTTCTACAGTTTCCGCGGCCTTGTCTTTTGAGGAAGTCGCTCCGAGCGGAAATCCGATTACTGTGCAGATTTTTACGTCTGTCTGATTCAGTTCGCTTTTGCAGACAGGAATGTAAACCGGATTTATGCATACTGATTTGAATTTATAGTTTTTTGCCTCTGCGCAAAGCCTGATTATTTCCTTGATTCCGGCGGTCTGCGAAAGCATTGTGTGGTCAATAAATTTTGCAAGCGTTTCTTTTTTCATTCTTACTATATTTTGAATGAAGTGGCAAAAAATGTCTATTGGTAAATGATTGAGCAAAAAAAATGTCGCAACGGAAGCGGAAAAGTCAAAATGGCGTAATTTGCCATTTTTTTGCCGATAGGCATAAAAGAAAACTGAAAATGAGCTTTGCGAATTGAAGTTTTCTTCCTGAAAAAAATTGCAACCCTAGCCGATTTTGATTTTCCGCTGGAAGTGCAGGCATTTTTTTTTATTTCACTTTTTCGCTTCCGTTGCGGCATTTTTTATTTCTTCAGCTTCCCTTTTGCTATTTAGTTAGCCACTGCGAACTTTGATTTGTTGAAAATTCGTTTTGCGTAGAGTAATATTTTTCTAGTTCATTTTTAGCTGTAAGGAGAACGACTATGGCTTACAAAGTTGATTCAGATAAATGCGTTAATTGCGGCGCATGCGAACCTGATTGTCCGGTTGGAGCAATTGCAGAAGTAAACGATAAAAGAGCTATCGATGCAGACAAATGCATCAGCTGTGGTTCTTGCGCGTCTACTTGCCCAGCAGAAGCAATTTCAGAGTAATTTTGCGAAAAAAGCAGGTTTTTGAATGCAAAGACCTGCTTTTTGTTTTAAAATGAATGCATGTTGAATACAGCGTTGAAAATTAAAGAATTTTTTTTGAATCTTTTCAAGATTTTGGCTTTGGTCGCTTTTTGTCTTGCGGTGGGATTTGCGGTTGTTTTTCCGCTTTGGAAATTTGCGGTTTGCGCGCCAAGAATTTATACAATTGTTGTGCTTTCTGTTATTTTTGCCGCCGCTGTTTTTTGTATTGCCAGAAAAATTTTAAGAAAAAAGAATGCGTCGTAACTTTTTTGCGCTGATTTTTTTTGCATTTTTTCAGTTTTTTTGCGCATCACGTTTTTTTGCGGAAGAAAATCTGGTTCAAAAAATCAGGATTGATGTTCAAAAACTTCCTAAAATTCAAAAACTTTCCCGCACCGATGTTGTTTTTCGTCAGTTTGAGGACACAGTTTCCCATAATGACAAGATTTTTGCCGATGAATTTAATCTTACTCCGCCGACAGAAGAATTTTACGTTTACGTTCCAAAAAAATCAGAGGATATTTTTTCAGTCTGCGCAAATTCTGGAATTCCCTATGACACTTTGATTACGCTGAATTCTCTCTGCGGAATTTCTGAGAAAATCTCCGGAAAAAAAATTGTCCTGCCGACTGTAAAAGGCATTTTTGTGCGGGAAAATCCTGTTTCGTTTGTTGAGATTCTAATCTCGTCTGAATTCAAGTCTTTTGTGGAAAATTCGCAAAAAATATGTTATTATTTAAATGAAAAGAAATTTTATTTTCTTTATGGAAAAAGATTTACTCCTGCGCAGCGTGCTTTTTTTCTTGATACATCAATGCGGGCTCCTTTGGACAATATCCGGGTTACTTCTGGATTTGGATTTCGCGACAGTCCTGTGTACAAAAGATGGAAATCCCATAATGGAATAGATTTTGCGGCGGCGGAGGGAACGCCTGTTTATGCCTGTAAAAGCGGAAAAGTCTCATTTGTTGCAAAAATGGATGCGGTTTTCGGCAATTATGTTGTGCTTTCCCATGAAAGCGGGCTTTCTAGCGTGTACGCTCATCTTTCTAGGATTGATGTAAAAAAAGGTGAGGTTGTGCGGGTTGGCGAACAGATTGGGCTTTCCGGAAAAACAGGGGCTGTTACAGGTCCGCATTTGCATTTTGAAGTCAGGCTGAATGGCGTTGCCGCTGATCCGGCTGATTTTATTCGGTATTAAGGTTTTTGTATGTGTAAGTTTTTTGCAAGACTTTTAGTTTTCTCTTTTTTGCTGACTCTTTGTCCGTTTTGCGGTGCGGAAACTTTTCGTGTAAGAAAAGTCTGTTCTGTTTCGTTGCCAGGCGATTCAACGGAAGAGCAGAATGCGGTTCTTGGAATAAACGATAGCCTTGCAGTTTTTATGCCGGAAGATATGACATATCTTGAAGGTTTTGAGCTTAAGATAAAAATTCCGCAGATTATTGCGGACTGGCGCGATTCTGTCGCGTTCTCTGTTTATGATGGAATCAGACCAAAGCCGAATGTTTCTGTAATTGATTATTCCGGGACAAGAATTTTTGTAACTCCGCTTCCTGCAAAGTTGAACTGGATTGTTCATGTTCCGCTGAAAAATAAAAATTCAATAAAAGATAATGGTTACATCGCAAAAATTGATGCGCTTCCAAATGTTTCCGGCGGTTACACATTTGTCCGTTTTCAGCCAGCAATGAAAGGCGTTCCAGATGAAACTTATGATGCCAAGCTGAATGTTGCCGTAAAACCAGTTCTTATGAACAAGGGAACTTTAAAGCTTGATGTTTTTTCGCCGGACGGACAGAACGCAAGTTACGAGGTTTTTATTGATGACGAGCCGGTTGCGCTTTTGAACGGAAAAGTTCTTCTTGACTCTGGAAAACACAATTTGAATGTTCAGTCTGAGGAATTCAGAAACGAAATGCGGACTGTTTATATTGAACAGGCAAAAACGTCTGAAATTCAGGTTAATTTAAAGAGCCTTGCGCCGACATTGACTGTTACAGCTCCTGAAAATTCTGATGTCTTTATTGATGATGAAAAAATTGAATCTTTTGGAACAGAATTTGTTGTGTCCGAAGGCGAGCACATTGTAAAATGCCAGCTTGGAAGCTATGAGATTGTGCGTTCTCTTTCAATTGAAAAAGGAAAATCGTATTCTGTGAACCTTGCGGTTGATCTTGAAATCTCGGAAGAATAAAAAATTGAAGAAATTCACGCATTTTCAAAAAAAATGTTCAAGAAATTTGATAATCAGGGCGATAATATAATTACCGGGGACATTTTCCCCTCCCACCCATGTTCCCCGGTTGCCTGATGGGCATGGCTCGGTTCTATACCGAGCCTTTTTTTTTTCTGGAAGTGCAGGCATTTTTTACAATGATTTTTGTATGTTTTTGAACTTGAATTGACGAAACAAATCTATTTTTTTACAATATAAGAATGACAACAATCCGTAAGTCTACTTATTTTTGGGTAGGCGTTTTATTTTTTGCTTCGATTTTTATAGGCTGTCTTTTAGGTTACGGTCTTGCAGAAACTAAAAACATTGAGAATTCTGAATATATTTCTTCTTTTGATACTGCGCTTCCGACTAAGCTTTTGGATATTAACGGTGAGCTTATCACTGAATTTTCTTCTGATGAAAAACGCGAAATCATCAGCTTGAACAAATTGCCGCAGCACATGATAGATGCGCTTCTTACCCGCGAGGATCGAATTTTCTACAAGCACCACGGATTTAGCTTTAAGGCGATTCTTCGCGCTGTTGTCGGTCAGCTTACAGGGCGTTCCCTCGGCGGTGGTTCAACTTTGACTCAGCAGATTGCCGGAACTCTTTATTGCGACCGTGCGGAAATGTCTATAATGCGAAAAATCAAGGAGCTCTGGTGGGCAATCCAGATGGAGCGCCGCTATTCAAAAAATGAAATCCTTGAGCTTTATCTGAATAAAATTTATTTTGGCGGTGGGACTTACGGCGTTAATGCGGCCTCAAAATATTATTTCGGACATTCTGCGGAAGAAATTACTCCGGCGGAGGCAGCGATTCTTGTTATCCAGCTTTCAAATCCAGCTTTTTATAATCCATTTGATCATCCGAACCGTGCGATGGACCGCCAGAAAGATGTCCTTACCAGCATGGTCAGACTGAATTATATAAGCGAGGAAGAAGCCCAGGATTCTTTTGATGTTTTCTGGAGCAATTTTGACTACACAAGAACCAGTTCTTCTGCATACATGATGCGCGATGACAAAGCACCGTGGTTCAGCGAGTATGTCCGCCGCGAGCTTGGAAATCTTATTTATGGTTCGCAGAGCATTTATACAAGCGGATTTACTGTAAATACAACATTGAATTTAAAACATCAGGCTGCGGCTCAAAAGGTTATGGACAGATACATTCCAGAGGCAAACCGCCGCTATCAGCTTGAGCACAGCACACGTTCCAACGTTGCGTTCAGCACATATATTCCGATGACGGAACTGATTTCGCTTATGTTCAATCTTCCGGCAATCAAGGTAAGCGAGCAGCGTTCAGAAGTTATTGCGAATGCGGCGTATACAAACAGAATTAATCCAATCCTTGATGTTGTTTCAATGATGACTGGAATTGACACGTTGAAAGTTGTCGTTATAAACCGCGCAAATGCGACAGCAAAAAAAGAAAGTGAAAAGACAACAATTGAGGGAACGATGATTTCTCTTGAAAATACAACTGGCTATATCACAGCTCTTGTGGGCGGCTCAAAATTTGACCAGGAAAACCAGTTTATCCGTGCGGTTCAGGCGCGAGTTCAGCCTGGTTCAACGTTCAAGCCTTTGTATTACACAGAAGCGATTGACTCAAAGAAATTTACGCCGGCAACTCCGATTTCTGATACTCCTGTTGTTTTCCACACTGCGGACGGAAAACCATATATTCCGCTTAATTTTAAAGGTGAATGGGATGGCGATGTTCTTGTATGGTACGCTTTGTGCCGCTCAATGAATGTTCCTTCCCTTAAAGTTCTGGATGGAATCGGTTTTGACGTCGCGATTAACCGCGCCGTTTCGCTTCTCGGCATTTCAAAAGAGGAGCTTCCAAGCCGCGCGTTCGTTCCTGGCTATCCAATCGGACTGGGCGTTTGTTCTGTCCGACCAATTGAAATGGCCCGCGCTTTTTCTGTCATTGCTTCAAGCGGAAAAGAAGTTACGCCAATGGCAATCCGCACTGTTGAGGACAGAAATGGAAATGTGATTCTTAATCCAGAGCGTGAAATCCGCGAGGCTCAGCAGGCAAAAGGCGATGCTTACCAGCTTATTTCTCCGCAGACGGCATTTGTTATGGAAAAAATGCTTCAGGAAACCGTAAGCGGTCCTGGAACTTTGAGCGTTCAGAGCTGGAAATTTGATTTTAAGGATGAAAAAGGCAAACGCTATTCAATTGCTGCTGGCGGAAAAACTGGTACAACGCAAAACTGGGCGGACGCATGGACAGTCGGTTTTACGCCGTACAATACTTCTGCGTTCTGGTTCGGATTTGATAAGCCGGGGCAGTCGCTTGGATTAAAGATTACCGGCGCAACTCTTGCAGGTTTTGCATGGGGCGATTATATGCGTGAAATTCACCGCGGACTTCCGGCGAAAGATTTCCAGAAGCCTGTTGAAGGCGTTTTCCAGGCGACAGTTTGTTCTGTAAGCGGAAAAATTCCAACCGCAGAATGTGGCAGCCACACTAAAACTTTGTGGTTCTTGTCTGGAACTCAACCTACGGAAATCTGTCCTGTTCACGGTGGACGTGCGGCAAGAGCTTCTGCAATCAGCATTGAACGCCTGAAAAACGAAATGTATCAGTCCGGTCAGCGCAGAACTGTTGATTTTGATGTTTCTCCGCTTCAATTAAATCTTGACTTCCTGAATGGTGGTGATGTAAATTTGAATCAAAGCGGCGGAAACAAACCGGCAAAAGAAGAAAAGAAGCCGGAAGTTCTGCCTGATTACAATTATCTTATGGAATAGGATTTAATGCTTGTAAATATTAATGATATTAAGATAAAAAAACGTGTGCGCCGCGACTTGGGCGATCTTGAGGCTCTGAAAAACAGCTTGAGAACGTACGGGCTTTTGAATCCTATTACACTTAATAACAAATACGAGCTTATTGCGGGCGAACGAAGGCTTCAGGCGGCAAAGCAGCTTGGATGGACAAACATTAATGCCGTGATTCAGAATAACCTTAGCGAAGTTGAAGAGCTTGAGATGGAACTTGAGGAAAATAATCAGCGCAAGGAATTTACAAACGAAGAGCTTCTTGAAGGCTACAAAAGACTTGAAAAACTGAGAAATCCTAGTTTCTGGCGGAAAATTGTGCTTTTCCTGAAAAAACTGTGGAATGCGATAGTTTCGTTTTTCAGGCGGAAGAGATAATTTTTTTGTTCAAGATTCTGCTTGAATCATTTTTAGAACTTCCGGCAGTTTATAGATTGATTCAATCTTTAAAGTTTTTCCCGGATGCAATGGTTTTTCCGTGTTTTTTGCGGCTGCTTCCGGATTCAGATGATGACCGTTCTTGTTCCCGACCAGAACTGCTGTTCCTCCAAGGGATTCCCACCCGTCTGTGTATTTGACCATATCATCAATAAAAATTGAATTTTCGATTGTGCCGCCTGCTTTCTGCAAGGCTTTTTTAAAGGCGGAAGAATACGGTTTTCCAAGAAAATTAAAATCTCTTATGTCGCAGATTTCTGAAAACAAGTCTTTTACATTCAGTTTTGTTAAAACTCTTTCGGCGTGTTCGCGCGGTGCATTTGTGCAGATGATTTTCGGAAGTTCAATTGACTGCAGGAACGGGCGCAAATTCGGGTCTTCTTCAAGTTCGTCAGCCTCATTTTCCGGGTGGACGTGCCTGAAAAATCCTTCAACATCAGTAAGACCTTCGCTGCGGAGCCATTCAAGCGTTGTGGAAAAATTCCTTACTTTTTTCTGGCGGATTTCCACTGCCTCTTCGTATGAACAATGAAAAAAATCCATCACACATTCCATCATCCTTTGTGTGATTCCTGCGTCCATCGCGCTTGTGGCTTTGTAGAGAGTGTTGTCCATGTCAAAAATCAAATGTTCAATCTGCATGGTTTTATTGTACAAAAAAAATTGATTAATTGACAGTAAAATATTACAGAGTTAGAATAATAGAACGTTTAAAAAATATGGAGTAAATATGGATCAGACATTGAAGGCAGTTTATGGAAAATATTTCGCGGAGATGATGCAATATTCAAAGGCGCCTGCAAAAATTGACAACACGAATGTTTATCAGGAAGCTAACAAAGATCTGACAAAATATATGGAAATGATTTTGCGCGAAAATTTTCTTCCGGGTTCAGGGCTTGGAAATGTTGAAAATTTTAAGGCGTTCTACGATGCTGTTGCAAAAGAAGGAAAGCGCGGACTTATCCTCATGGAGCATTACACAAACCTTGATTTGCCGGCGATAATTTATCTTTTAAAGGAATACGGCGAGGACTGGTCAAAAGATTTTTCAGAAAGAATTGTTGCGGTTGCCGGAATGAAGCTGAACGAGGCAAGTCCGGCTGTTCGCATTTGGACGGAAGGTTTTACCCGCGTTGTAATTTATCCTACGCGCTCGCTCGATAAAGTTGAAAATTCAAACGAGACAGAAGAAGAAAAGAAAGCTGAGGAAAAAAAGGCAAGAACTATAAATCTTGCGGCAATGCGCGCGATGGACGACTGCAAAAAGCGCGGTCAGATTGTTCTTGTCTTTCCATCTGGAACTCGTTATCGTCCTGGTCATCCTGAGACAAAAAAAGGTCTGCGCGAAATCGACAGTTACTTGCGGCTTTTTGATATTGTTCTGCCAGTTGCAATAAATGGAAATTGCCTTAGAATCAATCCTGAAAATTCGGAGGATATGCTTGCCGACATTGTTACAAAGGATAAGGTTCTTCTTACGGCACATCCGATGATGGACTGCAAGGAATACCGAAATTCGGTGCTGAACTCGCTTCCTGCAGATGAGCCTGACCCTAAACAGAAGACAATTGACGGAATAATGGAAATCCTGCAAAAAGTTCACGACGAAGTAGAAAAAACTCGCCTTTAGACTTAGAAATCTGTATATTTGTAAATGTAAAAAGGAAAAATTATGGCTGATTTAGATATTGTTGACCGCGTAAAAGAAGCGATTGATATGTTTCGTCCGCAGCTTCAGGCTGATGGCGGCGATATGGAATTTGTCTGCATTGATGACCAGAACCGGGTTCATCTGAATCTGCACGGTGCTTGCGGAAGTTGCCCGATGGCTACAATGACATTAAAGATGGGCGTTGAACGTTATATTATCGATGCAGTTCCAGAAATCACAGAAGTTGTTCAGGATAATGCAAATCCAGAACTTGCAGAAAACGGTTTTGGTGAAGGTTTTTAATAAAGGGCGGAAAGATGAAAATTAAAAAAGACGCAATGGTTTCAATTGCATACACACTTTATGATGCTGAAGGAAATCAGCTTGATTCTTCTGGAGATTCTGCGCTTCAGTATATCCACGGAAACGGTCAGCTGATTCCAGGGCTTGAGGCAATGCTTGAAGGCAAAGAACCTGGACTGAAATTCAAGGCTGTTATTGAGCCGGAAGAAGCTTATGGCGCATACAATGACAAAATGGTTGTTGAAGTTCCAAAAAATCAGTTTGAAGATGGCGCGCCTCTTGAAATAGGAATGAAATTTCAGGCGAGCACAGCGGATGGTCAGGTTTGCCTTGTGCGTGTAATAAAAATTTCTGATGACACAGTGACTGTTGACGCGAACCACGAGCTTGCCGGAAAACAGCTTACTTTTGATATTGATATAAAAGATGTTCGCGAGGCAACTGAAGAGGAACTTGCGGGACTTTCTGGTTGCGGCGGCTGCGGAGGAAACTGTGGCGGTTGTGGCGGAGAATGTTCTGGTGGCTGTGGAAGCGGCGACTGCAACTGCGGAAATTAATTGAAAATCACATCGAATTGTATTTTGTCCGGGCGGCAGGAAATTAGTTTGTCGTCCGGGTGATTTTATTATTCCAGCGCGCCAAGAATCTTTTTTGTGTTTTCTTCTTTTGATTCCTCTGCAGTTGGAACGGTTATATCTGCAATCTGTTTGTAGGTTTTTGTGCGTTCCTCGTAAAAATTGTGGAAAATTTTGCGGACTTCTGTCTCGTCGGCTGGGTTTTGGTTTGCGATATAAGCTGGAAGATTTTTCCATGTTCCATCGGAAAGTTTTGTGGCTTTCTTTAAAATCCTGTCGCAGGCGGTTTTTTCATCAACATCGATATAGATAAAAATTCCCAGCGGGCGCAGGCTGTTCAGCGCGGGCGCATTGTCGCAGATTCCTCCACCGGTTGAAATTATTACAAGTTTTTCATTGCATATTGATTCAAGTTTTTTGCAGATTTCTTCTTCCGCAGACATAAAAGCCGCCGGTCCGTTTTCCGAGTAGATTTCGCGCGGAGATTTTCCAAAAATTCTTGTTATTTCATCATCAATGTCAATAAACGGACATTTGAAGTGTTCGGCAAGCAGTCGCCCCTGAGTTGATTTTCCTGAATGTTTGATTCCCATCAAAATAATTGCTTTGTTTTTCTGCATATTTTTACTATATCAGTTTTGTTGAAAAAGTCTACCTTATGATTTATTCTTATTGTATGAATGTTTATTTTGCGTTGATTTTGAATTTTCTGCCATTTTTTATCTGCTTTTTTTTGTTTAGATTTTTGTTCAAGATGAAGTTTTCCACGGAGCTTTTCGCCTGCCTTTTTGGATTTCTTTCCGTTTTGCCGATTACATTCCTTCAGTTTTATTTGATGAGTTTGATTCCAGAGCAGCTTTTTGCCGGAAAAACTGATTTGAGCGGGCTTTTCTGCAAATTTCTTGTTTACAACGGACTTATTGAAGAGTTGATAAAAGTCTTGCTGATTGCTCTGATTCCGCACAAAAAATTGAATCTCCGCGCGTTTTTTGGAGCTTCGTTGCTTTGCGGACTTTGCCTCGGCTCGTTTGAGTCGATGATTTATTTTCTTCAGCATCTTTCAAATGCGAACCAGTCTGGCGCGGAACTTTTGTACAGCCTGATTTTTGCAAGAATGTTCAGTTCTGACTTGATTCATGTTTTTTGCGCCGGGCTTGGAGGACTTTTTGTGTGGGGAATCCGCAACAAGCAGAATAACCCGATGATTTTTATTTATGCCGTTGTCTGCCACGGACTTTTTGACTTTTTTGTGTATTTTGACTTGTGGATTCACTGGTTTGCGGTTGCCGCGATTCTTTTTGCGGTTATTGAATGTCGCGTGAAATATCAGAAATTTGCGGCTTTTTCTGCCGGTGGAAAAATTGAGACGAAGTCGGATTCTGAAAAGCCTAAAGTGCGTATGGCAAAGACAAAAACTTATGCAAAACGAAATTCTATAAAATCTTCTGCCAAAAAAGAGGCTAAGATTGATTCGGATGCCACAGTTGTTACAGGAAATTTAAAAAGTCCTGCAAAAACAAGAGCACGGACTAGAACCAAAACGAAGCTAAAGACTGAAAACAAATCTGCTGCCCGCAAAGAAAAAATTCCCGAAAACATTGATGTTACTCCAGAACTTAATGAAGAAATTTAAAAAATATCATATTTTGTAGGAAATGCACTTGACATAATGATATTAAAAATATATTATATATGAACATACGACGCGGGGTAGAGCAGCTGGCAGCTCGTCGGGCTCATAACCCGGAGGCCGCAGGTTCGAGTCCTGCCCCCGCTAAATTGCTAAATCTTTATGTTATAAGGATTTAGTGCTACTACCAATCCCAATTAGAAAGGCTTGGCGTAGAAAACATACTGATTTTATGCAACGGTTTTATGCAGCCGCTGTAAGAGGTCTTAAGTGAGGTTTTCTATGGCTAAGCCTTTTACTTTATCCACCAAACGAGTAGGTGGTAACTACTACGTTCAATTCGCCCTTCCAGACGGCGGACGGTCTTTCCAAAAAAGCACTGGAACTTCAAATCGTAAAGAAGCAGAAAAAATCGCAATGGAATGGCTTGTGAATGGCAATATTCCTGCATGCATTAACAGTGTTGTTCCTTTCGAAAGCAAGATGAATATTGATAAACTTGCTTTATTTAACAATTTGAAAACTTATGATTTTAGAGAAGAAGATATCTGTAAAATCATAAAGATTTTGAAAGACAGAAAAATCATAATTTCTGCGATCCGTCCCAAAACCAAAAAAAGTATTCTGATTGAAGATATTCTTGAAAATTTTTGGGACTACGAACAATCTCCTTATGTAAAATCAATGGCGGCAGAAACTGGAAAAATTATTTCTATGTCGTATTGTAAGACTTGTGAAAGCCGAATCCGACTTTATTGGCTTTCTGCTCTGAAAGGTAAATACATTGGTGAAATTACAAGAGATGATTTAAAAGTTGTTTTAGCCGATAAAAAAATTCAGTCTTTGGCTCCTAAAACAATTAACGGCATTATTGATTCGATTACAATTCCTCTTAAATGGGCATTTAACGAGGGATATACGGAAAGTATCTGTTATGAAGGACTTCGCAGAAAGACTGTAAAATCTAAAGAAAGACACATTTTGACAATGGATGAAGCAGAAAATCTCTTTTTGGGAGATTATTGGGATAATGATGCTGCACGAATTGCAAACAGAGTTGCCATGCATATAGGAATGCGTGCAGGTGAAATTGCAGCACTTCGTGTAAAGGATATTCAGCCAGATGGTATTCATGTCGGAAGTTCATGGTGTAAATACATGGGGCTTAAAAGTTGTAAGAATGGAGATGAGCGTTATATTCCAATCCCAATTTCAAAAGAACTCAGAGCGGAGCTTATGCTCCAGGCTCAAATGAATCCGCTTTTTGATGATAACGAAAGTTTTATTTTCTTTGGGCTTGATCCTTCAAAACCTGCCTGTTCAAAGCAGTGGAATAAATATCTTAAACGAGCTTTAACTCATATGGAATATCCAAATCCAAAAGAAATCTGCTTCCACTCATGGCGGCATTTCTTTTGTTCACGAATGCTAGATGTTATTCCAGACAAGCGTATTGTAATGGCGTTAAGCGGTCATAAAACTACAGCTATGCTTGACCATTATGGAAAACATCTAGAACAGGAAAAAACACTTACTATTGCAAAAGAAGCTATCAAAGAAGATTTTAAGAATTTTAAAATGGCTGCAAATATATAAATTTAAGGGGAAACAATTATGATTTTTAGAAAAAAAAGTATAAAAGCGAACGACAAGGTTAAGATGGTTGAAGTTTCACAGCTTCATTTTGACAGAGATTTTAAGAATGTCTTTCAGCAGGAGAATGACAAAGTTTTAGAAATTGCAAATGATATGAGTGCAAATGGGTTTGATAAAACTCGACCAATTATTGTTACGGAGAATTTTACAATTGTTGATGGACATTCTCGTTTTATGGCAGCGAAAAAAGCTGGCTTTGAAAAAGTTCCTGTCATTATGAAAAAATTTGATAGCTGTGATGAAACAATTGAATATGAGTATAAGATGCAGTTGAATTCACGTCGTCTAAGTGACGGAGAATATTTTGCAGCGTTCTTAAAACTTGATGAAATCCACCGTTCGAATCCTAATGCTCAAGGCTCTTCTGATGAAGCAATTGGCCGTCAGCTTAATAAGTCGGCCCGTCAGGTTTGCAAAATGCGTGAGATTGCTAAGAAAGCAGATGCGACACTTTTGGAGAAGTTTCAGAATGGGAGTGTTTCAATTAACAAAGCACATGAAATGATTAAGGCTTTAGAAGCCAAGAAAAAAATAGGAATTGTAGAAGATACTCCCAAAGAAAAGACTTCTAATACTGGAAAAGGTATCAATTCTGATTCTTTCAAGCTTGGAGTTCTTTTCGTTCTGTCAGAGCTGGAAAAAGGAAAGAAAAAATCACAGATTCTAAAAGACAAGAGAATCGCTAAGCTGGAACTTGGTGAATTGAAGCTCTCTGAAGAAGATATAACACGAATATCTCAGAGATTTGGGATTGCTTAAAATTTAATTTCTCTATGTCATAGCCTTGTTCTCTATGTCATTTTATATTATTATGACATAGAGAATATTTCTTTGGGGTAGAGATTATTACGGAGGAAACAATGCATAATTTTGAGTATAAAGAAAATGCCCGTAAATTACTGACACCAGAAATCGTAAATCTTCTTAGTTCAATTTATGAGCATAAAGGCCGACAGCAATTATTTGTAGAAGCAAAAAAAGATGAATTAAATACTCTTCTGGAAATTGCAAAGATTCAGAGCACAAAATCATCAAACAGAATTGAAGGTATTTTTACGACAGATAAACGACTCGAAGAGTTGATGCAGAAAAAATCTGAACCACGAAATAGAAATGAACAGGAACTTTCTGGTTATAGAGATGTACTTTCCACAATTCACGAAAGTTATGATTATATTTCACCTACATCCAATATCATTCAACAGCTTCACAGAGATTTATATTCATACAATCAAAATGGCTTTGGTGGAAAATATAAATCCAGTGATAATATCATTGCAGAAACAGATGGAAATGGGATTCGGAAAGTAAGATTTGCACCAGTTCCTGCCTTTGAAACAGAAGAAGCCATGAGACTCATGACAGAACGTTTTCTGGAGGAATGGAATAGCAGCAAAACAGATAAATTACTTCTAATTCCAATGTTCATTTTGGATTTCTTATGTATTCACCCATTTGAAGATGGAAACGGTCGAATGAGCAGACTCCTTACCCTTCTTTTACTTTACAGGGCTGGATTCATTGTCGGAAAATACATAAGTATTGAGATGCTGATTGAAGAATCAAAAGAAACTTATTATGAAGCCTTGCAGGATTGTTCTTCTGGATGGCATGAAAGTAAAAATCTCTATGAGCCTTTTATAAAGTATTATCTTGGAATTCTTATTAAAGCATCAAATGAATTCGAGAGTCGTGTTGAATATTTATCAGACAGCAAGATTTCAAAACCTGAAAGAGTAAAGCGCTTAATACAGAATACTGTAGGCAAAATAAGTAAAAAAGAAATCTTGGAGAAATGTCCTGATATCAGTACAAAGACAGTAGAAAGAGCTTTGGCCGATTTAGTTAAGGAAGGCCTTATTGAAAAGGTTGGCGCTAGTTCTGCTACAGCCTATGTATGGATTCAGAAGTAAAAGGAATTAAAAATGACAGAAACTATCAAACTTACAAATCAAGACAGAGATCTTGTGCTAGCTACTCTGGAGAATCCGCCAGAGCCAAATGAATCTTTAAAGGATTTGTTTAGGGCTTCAACTCAAGAGAAGCAAAACAACGACGATAAAGATACCAAAACAAAATAAGTCGAAAGGATTTTAAGAGGCTTTCAGTTTGTTAGAAACATACAGGATGCCTTTTTCATTTGCCCTTAAAGCTCTTTGAAACATCTTTCAAAGAGCTTCTAAAAATCTATCGTCCAAAAATCATTTAAACGCAAATCTGCGTACTACCCTCCTGCAGATATTTTCGGGATATCTTGAAGAAAGTTTCCTAAATCTCATGAAAAATCCTTCCAAACCCTCCTGAAAAAATGTACACAGTAAATATATAAATTCAGAAATATATAAATTTTTAACATAAATACATATTTTTGCATTTTTTTAAAATATTTTTTCATTTATGCTTCAGTTGACTTCAGACAGCAACAATCAAAATAAAAGAAATCCCTTCATAAATTTGTCTCAAAGCTGAAGAAACGCAAAAACGAAATCAAAGAAAAGGAAGAAAAAATCGATGAAATTCTTTCAGAAGCGACAGAAATCAAAAACATGGCAAACAAATTAAGTATGTTGATGGAAGATGATTATTATAAATTCACTAGCGATATTCAGCTCGTTGATGCCAGCCGAATGGCGATGTCAAAAGACGGAAACGGACTTTGCAAATGGTTTGAAAAAGTTGGCGAGAAATTCGGAAAATGGCTACACACCGCAGAATATTTTGTTAAGCATTTTTGGACTAAGATCCCTGATGAAATAATCAAAGTTGGTGAAGATATGAAAGTCAATGACTGCAAAACTTTATCGGACTACATTGATAAAAGCATGAAGGCAAGCACAAAGAAGCAGATAAGCCAAATTGTTGACCTTGAAGTTGATATTCCAAAAACAAGGAAGAAAATCTCCAGCCAAATCGACTGGTGGGACTAATTTTCAGGTTCGAGCAACATTTCTCTTTCTGAAAAATCGACCCTGTCATAAAATTTGTGTAAATGGCAGAGATTAATTAAAGCCGGGAACACG